>NZ_LDRT01000126.1 GCF_001476655.1 Microbacterium testaceum
TGCCCGCGTGCTCGTGCTCGACGACGACGACACCATCCGCCTCAGTGTCGTCACGGCTCTTCGCGCCGAAGGCTTCGCCGCGGAGGGCGCCCCGGACGGCACCGATCTGACGACCCGTCTGTCGGTCTTCCGTCCCGACCTCGTGGTGCTGGACTGGATGATGCCCGGACCGGCCGGCATCCGGTTGCTTCCGGTGATCCGCACCGAGGGAGACACCGCCGTCATCATGCTGACCGCACGCGACGAGGTCGACGATCGACTGCGTGGATTCGCGGAGGGGGCGGACGACTACGTCACGAAGCCGTTCACCGTCGCCGAGCTCGTGGCGCGCGTGGGCGCGGTGCTCCGTCGGCGCGGACGCCTCCCCCAGACGATCGCGATCGGCGATCTCGTCGTCGATCCGGACGCGGCGGTCGCCCATCGCGGGGGCGGCCCCCTCGATCTGACAGCGACCGAGTTCCGACTGCTGCACCTGCTGGCGGAGAGTCGCGGACGTACCCTCTCCAAGGGGCAGATCCTCACCCAGGTGTGGGGCTACGACGACTACGACCCCAACCTCGTCGAGGTGCACCTCAGTGCTCTCCGTCGGAAGATGGAGGCGCGCGGACCACGCCTCATCCACACCGTGCGAGGTCTGGGCTACCGCCTGAGCGTCGCGCCGTGATGGCCACGCCGGCTCTGCGGTCGGGGTCGCTCCGTCGCCGGACGATCGTCGCCGTCCTCGCGCTCGTCGCGGTGCTGCTCATCGTTCTGTCGGTCGTCGTCGATGTCGCCCTCGGTGCGCGCCTCCGCGGCCAGATCGAGGAGCGGCTGCGCGATCGTGCCGCGGCCGCGGCGTCACTGGTCGGCACGGTCGACGACGCCGACCTGGCGGAGCGCCTCTCGGACCAGGGTCTCGCGGTGCGGATCGACAGCGCGGGCGGCGGTTCGATCGTCGCCGGCCCGAGCCCGGATCAGCTCCGAGACGGGCCTCCGGGGCCCGGTGGCCCCGGGCGCGGGGACCGTGCGGCGCCGCAACCGACCGCGACGGGTTCCGATGTCACGGTCGTCGCCTCGTCGGTCGGCGGTGACGACGATCTCGTGACGCTGAGCTCGACCCTGAGCGATGGATCGACGCTCACGCTCACGGCATCCGCGGTCGGGGTCGAGGACACACTCGTCCAGGTGCGGTGGATCATGGCGATCGCGTCCGCCGTCGTTCTCGCCATCGCGGCGGGAGCGGTGATCGTGATCGTGCGGGCGACTCTGCGACCGTTGGATCGGGTATCCGAGGTGGCTCGCTCGATCGGTGCGGGCGAACGGGGTCGGCGCCTGCGCCCCACACGGCCCGACACCGAGATCGGTCGGGTCGCCACCGCCCTCGACGACATGCTCGACGACGTGGTGGGAGCGGAGGAAGCCGCGCGCGGAGCCGAACGGCGACTGCGCGCCTTCCTCTCCGATGCCGCACACGAGTTGCGGACGCCGGTCGCCGGCATCCGGGCCGCCGCGGACACTCTCGTGCGCGCGGATCTCAACGGGCCCGATCGCGAGATGCTCGCCGCCCAGGTCGCCCGCGAAGCGGCGCGGGCCTCGCGCCTCGTCGATGACCTCCTGATGATGGCCCGGGTCGATCGCGGGCTCGATCTGACGCTCAGGGAGGTGGATCTGCGTACCCTCGTTCGCGCCGAAGCGGAGCGCGCGCCGCTCCTGCACCCCCACCTCGATCTGCGGGTGACGGTACCTGATGTCGCTGTCAGGGCATCCCTGGACGTCGACAGGATCGCGCAGGTGCTGTCGAACCTCGTCGAGAACGCCTCCCGCGCGACGGGCGGGCGCGGGTCGGTCCGGATCGCGGTGCAGGAAGGTCCGACCGCTATCCGGTTGACGGTCGCCGACGACGGGCCCGGCGTCCCGGCCGCGGATCGCGAGCGCATCTTCGACAGGCTCGTCCGCCTGGATCCGGCGCGATCGGCGGCGGGTGTGGGGCTCGGTCTGCCCATCGCGCGCGGGATCGCGCGTGCGCACGGCGGCGACGTCCGCTGCCTGGACGCGGAGATCGGAGCGCTCTTCGCGCTCACGCTCCCGAGCCTCGAACGCGCCCGCACCCGGTGAGCGGGCGCGGGCGCGGATCGTTCAGCGTGCGGCGCGCGCCGGGGGTGCCCCGGCGATCACCGGTCCGGTCGACAGGAGCGTGAGCCCGTCGGCGCTGCTGGCATCGTGCATCATCTGATCCACGAGTTCGCGATCGATCGCGGGCTCGCGGCCCCCGTAGAACTGCAGGACCAGCGCGTTGGAGGCGTGCACCCAGATGCTGGCCTGGCGCACTCCCTCGTTCACGGGAAGCTGCAGCATGAACCCTTCGTTGCGGCGCAACTTGTTCATGATCACGATGCGAAGGTGGGCGAGGATGCGGTCGTCGATGTCGAACGATGCGCGATCGCGGTAGATGAGGCGTCCCACGGCTGGTCCTTTTCTGGCGCACTAAAGCGTCCTGTGATGCAAGGGGCGGGACCGCGCCGGGAAGCGCAGCAATGCGGGGTGCATCCATTATCTCACCTCGCGAGATATTTACGGCCTTGACGTGAGGAGTACCTCTGTTGCATGGTTAGTTAGTAAAGTAATGAACCAACAGACGGAGGTTGCATGATCGACGACGGCAGGGCACTCTTCCTCCAGATCGCCGAGAGCGTGGAGGACTCCATCGTCGACGGCTCGCTCGCCGAAGAGACCCGTGCGCCCTCCACGAACGAGCTCGCCGCCTTCCACCGCATCAACCCCGCCACCGCCGCGAAAGGAATCACGATGCTCGTCGACAAGGGTGTCCTCTACAAGCGCCGAGGTATCGGCATGTTCGTCGCCGCCGGCGCGCGCGACACCCTCTTGCGCGAGCGGCGGACCGCCTTCGCGGATCGCTTCGTCGAGCCCCTCCTCGCCGAAGCCCGGACCCTGGGCCTCGGGCCCGACGACCTCGCCGATCTCATCCGGGAGCGCGCGAACCTCCTCTCCTCCACCCCCCGCACCGAAGGAGCCACACGATGACCGCCGTGATCGAGGCGAAGGGCCTCACCAAGCGTTACCGGGGTGGACTCGCCCTCGATGACGTATCCTTCCGGATCGAGAAGGACTCCATCTACGGGCTGCTCGGCCGCAACGGTGCCGGCAAGACCACGCTCATGTCGATCCTCACCGCGCAGAACTTCGCGTCGGGCGGCGTGGCGCGCGTCTTCGGTGAAGACCCGTACGAGAACCCTCGCGTCCTGTCGCGCATGTGTTTCGTGCGCGAAAGCCAGAAATATCCCGACGACGCGCAGCCGGCGCACGCGTTCCGTGCGGCCCGCCTCTTCTTCCCGGAGTGGGATCAGGCGTTCGCGGACCGACTGGTGGACGACTTCCAACTGCCCCTCAAGCGCCCCATCAAGAAGCTCTCGCGCGGACAGCTCTCCGCGGTCGGCGTCATCATCGGTCTCGCCTCCCGCTCCGAGATCACCTTCTTCGACGAGCCGTACCTCGGGCTCGATGCCGTCGCGCGCCAGATCTTCTACGACCGTCTGCTCGAGGACTACGCCGAGCACCCGCGGACGATCATCCTGTCCAGCCACCTGATCGACGAGGTCGCCAATCTCCTCGAGAAGGTCATCGTGCTCGACCGCGGACGCATCGTCATGGACGAGGACACGGATGCCGTGCGCCACAGCGCGGTGACGATCGTCGGTGAGGCGACGGCGGTCGACGTGTTCTGCACCGGTCGCGAGGTCCTCCATCGCGAGAGCCTCGGGGGCGTGGCATCCGTCACCGTCGTGGGCGAGCTCACCCCGGCCGACCGGCGCACCCTCGTCGAGATGCGACTCGAGGTCGCCCCCGTCTCGCTGCAACAACTCATCGTGCGGCGCACGCAGAATGCGACGCCCCGCGCCGCCGCGGCTGCCGCCGCCATCCCGGAAGGAGCGCTGCGATGAATCGCGCGCTGAACGTGGTCCGCCTGCAACTGATCAACCGCCAGACGTTCCTCTGGCTGCCATTGATCATCCTCTTCGGGGCCCTGGGTCTCAGCCTGCTCGTCTACGGGATCGTCGCCGCAGCGGGTGCGGAGGGGGTGAAGATCAGCGGCGGCGCCCAGGCACCCCTGTGGTACTTCGGTGTCGTCGGTGCTCAGGCTCTGACCCGCACGTTCCCCTTCTCTCAGGCGATGAGCATCACGCGTCGCGAGTTCTTCACCGGCACGCTGCTCACCGCGGGGATCACGGCCGTTCTGCTCTCGACCATCTTCGTCATCGGCGGCCTGGTGGAGCAGGCGACCGACGGGTACGGCATGAACGGCTACTTCTTCTACATGCCCTGGCTGTGGGAGGCCGGTCCGCTCGCGGCCGGCGTGACGTTCTTCGCCGTCGCGATGTTCTTCTTCGTCATCGGATTCTGGGCCGCGACGATCTTCAAGCGCTTCGGCACCCTCGTGCTCACCGTGACCCTCGTCGGCGTGTCGCTCCTCGTGGTCGCGATCATCGGGATCGTCACCATCACGCGCTCGTGGCCGGCGGTCATCGAGGGGGGTGCGGCGCTCGGGGCGTTCGGTCTGGCGATGTGGGGGCTGGTGCTGATCGCTGTGCTCGCGTCGTCGTCGTTCCTCACCCTTCGGCGCGCGACTCCCTGAGGAGGCGCCGCGAGAGGGGTCCGGGCCGGCACGCGGTCCGGACCCCTCTTTACGCGGTCAATCCTCAGGTCACGGCGGTTTCTGCTCGATAAAGTCGAGGACGATCTTCGATCAACCGACCCACGAGAGAGAAAACCCGTGAGCCATCACCGAACCTCCCCCGACCAGGAGGGCCGATCTTCGAGCCCCCTCGTTTCGAGAGGGGGTGAAATCTGATGCTGGCTGCGGTTCTGACACTCCTCGTGGGTGTCGTGGTGACTCTGGCGATCATCGTCGCCTGCGGCTTCTTCGTGGCGCAGGAGTTCGCGTACATGTCCGTCGACCGTTCACGCATGGCGGCCTTGGCGGAGAAGGGCGACGCGCAGGCGAAGCGCGTCCTGGCCATCACGAAGCGCACGTCGTTCATGCTCTCGGGCGCTCAGCTGGGCATCACGGTGACCGGCCTGCTGATCGGTTACGTCGCCGAGCCGCTGATCGGCGAGTCGCTCGGCACGCTCCTCGGCGGTGTGGGCATCGATCCCGCGGTGTCCGTCCTCATCGGCACGGTCGGAGCTCTCCTGCTCGCGACCATCGTGACGATGATCTTCGGCGAGCTTTACCCGAAGAACCTCGCGATCGCGAGCCCCGAGCCCCTCGCCCGTGCCCTTGCCGTGCCGACCCGCATCTACCTCCTGCTCTTCGGCTGGCTCATCACCGTCTTCGACGTCGCGGCGAACGCGCTGCTGCGCCTTCTGCGCATCGAGCCCCTCGAAGACGTCGACGAGAGCGCCACCGCGCGCGACCTCGAGGCGATCATCGAGGAGTCCCGCCAGAGCGGTGACCTCCCCGACGATCTGTCGATCATCATCGACCGCATCCTCGACTTCCCCCAGCGCGACGTCGAGCACGCCATGATCCCCCGCTCGCAGATCGACTCCGTGACCCCCGAGACGACGGTCGGCGCGGTGCGTGCGCTCATGGCATCCGGTCACACCCGCTATCCCGTGATCGGCGACGAGGACTCCCCCGTCGGCGTGGTCGAGCTCATCGATCTCCTGCGCGAGCAGCCCGCGGACGACGCCGTCGTCTCGACCGTCATGCGTCCTGCCGTGGTCCTGCCGACCTCGATGATGCTGCCGGTCGCCCTCGACCGGATGCGTAGGACCCGCAACGAGCTCGCCTGCGTCGTCGACGAGTACGGCAACTTCGACGGCATCCTGACGATCGAAGACCTCACGGAAGAGGTGATCGGTGAGCTCTCCGACGAGCACGACGTCGAGACCCCCGAGGTCGCCGCCGTGGGCGACGACGCGTGGACCGTGCCCGGCGACCTGCACCTCGACGAGCTCGAGCGCGTGATCGGGCACGACCTCGCCGAGACCGACGCCGAGACCGCCGCGGGACTCGTAATCGAGACCCACGGCGACCTCCCCGCGATCGGCGCGGTGGTGCGTGTCGATGTGCCGGAGAGGGCGTCCGAGACGGTCCAGGGTCTCGACATCGAGCGCTGGCTCACCGTCGAGGTCGTCGAGGTCGATCGTCACGTGCCCTCGCAGCTCGCGGTGCGCCTGCACGAGGTGGATCGGGATGCCGAACCCGCCGACGACGCGTCGAGCATCGATGAGGAGGTGGCCCGATGAACGGCTGGACGGTCGCCCTCATCACGGCCCTGCTGATCATCGCGAGTGCCTTCTTCGTGATCGTGGAGTTCGCGCTCCTCGCCGCCCGTCGACACCGTCTCGAAGAGGAGGCCGCCACCAGCGCCTCCGCTCGCGCGGCTCTGCGCGGCGTCAACGAGCTCACGGTGATGCTCGCGTTCGCGCAGCTCGGTATCACCGCCTGCACGTTCCTGCTCGGCGCGATCACCAAGCCCGCGATCGACTACGCCCTCGCGCCGGTGTTCGAGGCGTGGGGCCTTCCCTACGTCCTCGCGGACGTCATCGCGTTCGTGCTCGCGCTGATCGTCGTCACCTTCCTCCACCTCGTGATCGGCGAGATGGCGCCGAAGTCGTGGGCGATCGCGCACCCCGAGACCGCGGCGAAGGCCACCGGCATCCTGGCCCGTGCCCTCACGTGGCCGCTGCGCCCGTTCCTGCTGTGGATCAATCACATCGCGAACCGCTTGGTGAAGGCGTCGGGCGTCGAGCCCGTCGACAAAGCGGCCGCGGGCGGCCAGGACGCCGACACGATCCGGGAGCTCGTCGCGCACTCGCGACAGGCGGGAACGCTCGAGGAGCAGTACTCCGAGCCGATCGCTCAGGCGATCGCGCTGGGCACACTGACGGTGGGCGACATCGTCCGTACCGACCGCTCCCCCACGAGCGTGCCGATGGATGCCACGGTCGCCGACATCCAGGCGGTCGCTGCCGCGTCGACCCACCTGCGCATCCTCGTCGGATCGGGAGCGTCGTCGCGCGTCGCACACGTGCGCGACACCCTGACGGTCGACCCCGCGACCCCGGCGCTCGACATCGCCCGCGACCCTCTCGTGCTGGAACCGGATGCCTCGGCCTACGACGCTCTGGCGCGGATGCGCCGCGGTCGGGTGCAGTTGGCGACGGTGGTCGACGGCGAGAGCCTTGTCGGCGTTGTCACCCTCGACGATCTCCTGCGCGAGATCCTGCCGGGACCCGGCGAGCTCGCCGAGGTCGCGCGATAACCGTCGCGAAGGGCCCGCCCTCGTGGGGGCGAGCCCTTCGCAAGGCCTTTCCCCGGCGGCTGCTGTCGGTCACAGTGGACGGGTGACTCGTGAGAAACCCATCGACGACGCCACCCGTGCCGCGGCGCGCATCACGGGGCTGGCCTTCTTCGGTGCGCTCGCGATCCTGAACCTGCTGCCGCTCCTCGACGAGGAGCGCCGTATGAACCCGACCGAGGGGCGGACGATCTACGCCCTGGGGCTTCCCGGATGGGTGGTCGACGGTGCCGTCGAGGTGTTCCTCGTCGGGGTGTTCGTCGCAATCGTCGTCTCGTGGGTCCGCGAGCGCCGTCGCAACCGCGGCACCCAGCAGCGCACCTCGGTGCGGTAGCGGCGGTAGTCGTCGCCGAAACTCGCTTCGAGGTCGGCCTCCTCGTGCGGACGGATGGCGTTGTTCCAGACGAGCGAGCCCACCAGCGCCCACACGACGACGAGCCAGGACTGCAGGAGCAGCCCCACGCCGACGCCCTGGGCGATGCCCGCGACGGCCATGGGGTTGCGCACCCATCGGTAGGGCCCGGCGATGACGAGGCGGTTGGGCATCGCGGACGGCAGAGGCGTTCCGTCGCCCTTCACCGTCAGCGCGGCCGCCGACGCGAGGCCGAGCACGCTCGCCGCGACCACGAGCACGGCACCGGCCGCGGAGACCCCGAGCGGCAGAGGCACGGACAGGCCCCACCGCCGCTCGAGGAACGAGATCACGAGCGGGAACACGACGAGGAACAGGCCCCAGAAGACCGCGATCTGCCCCGTGGTGGCGATGATGTGGGCGATCGGTGTCCGGCGCGGGCGGGCGGGCTTGAAGGCGAAGGGTCCGACCAGCAACCAGGTCGTCGGGACACGCCCGAGCCAGACGAGCGACAGCGCGAGCATCGAGCACGCGGAGGCGGCGATCATCGCGAGCACGCCCCACCCCGCGAGACCCGTGACGGTCGCGTACAGCGCGAGCGAGGCGGTGACGAGCAGGGTCCAGCCCGTCGCGACGAGAGCGGCGATCCGGCCGGCTTTCCCGGGAAGCATCACGAGGCCGGAGGCCACGACGAACAACGGCACATCGAGGGCGGCCACCGCGACGGGGTCGAGGGCCCCGAGCGTCGCGGTCCGCACGACGGGCACCGTGAAGACGGCGATCCACCACGCGGCGCCCGCCGCCGCTTGAGTGGCGAAGTAGGCGCGTCCGAGGAGGGGCGGGTGCGGGGCGCTGGGGTCCATCTCGACCGAGCGTATCCCGCGGTGCCGCGCCATGTCAGGCCACCGGGTCGGTGAGCGCCCCCCCCGCTTCGGTGACGACCGTCCGCACCTCCGCGAGATAGCGCCGCGCCTTATCGGTGATGGGGCTGGTCGTGCGGCCGGTCCAGCTGATCCCGATCGGTTCGTCGACGGAGAGGGGAACCGGCCCGAGCGCGGGCTCCACGGCGTCGCAGGGTGTCCAGCGCGACCGCTGGGCCGCGGTCGCGCCGACGGTGGGGTGGAATG
>NZ_LDRT01000127.1 GCF_001476655.1 Microbacterium testaceum
GGCCCCGGCTCCCCGCCCCGGACCGCGCCCGGGTGCGCGCGTGGCGGCGCCGACCGAGCCCTGGGGTCGCGTCGATGACGACGGCACCGTCTCGGTGCGCGAAGCCGACGGCTGGCGGGTCGTCGGTCAATACCCGGACGGGACTCCCGCCGAAGCCCTCGCGTACTTCGAGCGCAAGTTCGCCGATCTCGCGAGCGAGGTGACCCTCCTCGAGGTCCGCCACCGTCGGGGCGGCGCATCGGCGTCGGACCTCCGCGCCACTGCTCTGAGCGTCCGCGGCAAGCTCGACGGCGCGGCGGCTGTGGGCGACCTGGCCACCCTCATCGCCCGCATCGACGCGCTCACGGCGGAGCTGGCCGAAGCGAGCGAGAGCGAGGCGGCTGCGGCGAAGGAAGCCGTCGCCGAGGCCGTGCGCGAGCGCACCGTCATCGTCGAAGAGGCTGAGGCTCTCGCTGCCCGCGACCCGCAGACCGTGCAGTGGAAGCAGAGCACCGCCGACATGTCGGCTCTGTTCGACCGCTGGCAGGCGCACCAGCAGAACGGGCCTCGTCTGCCCAAGTCGACGGCTCAGCAGTTGTGGCGTCGCTTCCGTGATGCCCGCGCGAGCTTCGATCGTCACCGCCGCGAGTTCTTCTCCGCCCTGGACGAGACCCACAAGGCGGCCCGCGACGTCAAGACGCGTCTCGTGGAGCGCGCCGAAGCCCTCGCCCCGCGCGGCGAAGACGGCATCGGTGCCTACCGCGACCTGCTCGACGAGTGGAAGTCCTCGGGTCGCGCCGGCCGCAAGGTCGACGACGCGCTGTGGGCACGGTTCAAGGCGGCGGGCGATGCCCTCTACGGCGCCCGCGGTGAGCGGGAGGCCGCCGACATCGAAGCGTCGCGCGAGAAGATCGAGCAGAAGCGCGCTCTGCTCGAGCAGGCTGCTCCGATCGTCGACGAGAAGAACCTCGCCACGGCCCGTCAGCGCCTCACCGCCATCCAGCGACAGTGGGACGAGATCGGCCGCGTGTTCCCGCGCGACGTGGAGCGTGGCCTGGATGACGATCTGCGCAAGATCGAGCAGAGCGTTCGCACGCGGGAAGACGCCGACTGGAAGCGCAACGACCCTGAGCAGAAGGCGCGGGCGAACGACATGACGCGCCAGATCACCGACGCGATCGCGAAGCTCGAGTCCGAGCTCGCCGACGCCGAAGCACGCGGTGACAAGAGGGCGGCCGCCCAGGCGTCCGAGGCGCTCGAAGCGCGTCGGGGATGGCTGCGGGCCCTCGGGGGCTGATCGTCTCTCCACAGATTCCCGCCTCGGCGGGTCGGGGCGGCACCCTCGCGTCAGACTGACGGGATGGTGTCGCCCTTTCTGTACTTCCCCGGCGAGCGTCTCTCGCTCGCCGAGCTCACGGCTGCGTGTCTCGATGGCGTCCTCGTCGGGATCGGTGCGGGGTATATGCCCGCCGATGCGGCCGAGACGGGATGGATGCGCGCTCGGAGCCTCGCGCCCCTCACCGGCAGTCGACTGGCGCTGGTCCGCCTGAGCGCGGGATGGGTCCACGGCGGAGTGCACCTCGAGCCGTCCCCTCACCACCTCCAGCGCGCGTCCGCGCGTCGTGTGCGTATCACCCACGATGCCCGCGTCATCTACCACGACGTGCGGCTGGACCCGGCGGACACGATCGAGGTCGGCGGGGTGGCCGTGGCAACGCCCCCGCGCGCTCTGGCGGATCTCGCGCGACTGGACGATCCCCGGGCAGCGTCCGCCTGGGCCTCGATCGATCCCGATCTGGCGGAACGGGCGAGGGCGTGGATCCGGGAACGTCCCCGCATCCCCTACGGGCGCCGCGCCCTCGCTGTCCTCGACGGGGGTGAGCTCTCGCGGGAAGACGGAGAGGCGGTTCGCTCCGACGCGACGCCCGCGCGGATGGGACAGGGCTGCGAAGAGAAGCCGGCTACGACGAGGTGACGCGGTAGACGTCGTACACGGCGTCGATGCGACGCACGGCGTTGAGGACGCGGTCGAGATGCACGGTGTCCCCCATCTCGAAGACGAACTTGCTCAGCGCGAGGCGATCGTTGGAGGTCGACACGGTGGCCGAGAGGATGTTGACGTGGTGCTCGCTGAGCACGCGCGTGACGTCGCTGAGCAGGCCTGAGCGGTCGAGGGCCTCGACCTGGATCTGCACGAGGAACAGGCTCTTGGTCGTCGGCGCCCACTCGACGTCGATGAGACGGTCGGGGTCTTCCTTGAGCGCCTTCACATTGGTGCAGTCGCCGCGGTGCACCGAGACGCCGCTTCCGCGCGTGACGAAGCCGACGATCTCGTCGCCGGGAACGGGGGTGCAGCACTTCGCGAGCTTCACCAGGATGTCGGGGGCACCGCGGACGAGGACTCCCGAGTCGCTGTTGCGCGGAGCGCGCCGGCGCCCGACCTGCGGCAGGTCGATCGGCCCGGTCGAGGTGTCTTCCGCGCTGACCAGAGCGGTGACCTTCTCGATCACCGACTGCGTCGAGACGTGTCCTTCGCCGACGGCGGCGTACAGCGCCGAGACGTCTTCGTAGTGGAACTGCCGTGCGACCTCGGTGAACGAGTCCTGGCTCATGAGGCGCTGCAGGGGCAGGTTCTGTCGACGCATCGCGCGCGCGATGGAGTCCTTGCCCTGCTCGATCGCCTCTTCGCGGCGTTCCTTCGTGAACCAGCCGCGGATCTTGTTTCGCGCGCGGGTGCTCTTGACGAAGCCGAGCCAGTCCTGGCTGGGCCCGGCATCGGGATTCTTCGAGGTGAACACCTCGACGACGTCCCCGCTCTGCAGGGCGGTCTCCAGCGGCACCAGCCGACCGTTGACCTTCGCCCCCATGGTGCGGTGGCCGATCTCGGTGTGCACGGCGTAGGCGAAATCGACGGGGGTGGCGCCCGCGGGCAGACCGATGACGCGCCCCTTCGGGGTGAAGACGTAGACCTCTTTCGCACCGATCTCGAAGCGCAGCGAATCGAGGAACTCCCCCGGGTCGGCGGTCTCGGCTTGCCAGTCGGAGATGTGCGCGATCCAGGCCATGTCGGCGTCGACGGCCTTGGCATCCGCCTTGCCGCCGGCCATGCGCTCTTTGTACTTCCAGTGGGCCGCGACGCCGAACTCGGCTTGCTGGTGCATCTCGTGCGTGCGGATCTGGATCTCGACCGTGCGACCGCCGGGCCCGATCACCGTCGTGTGGAGCGATTGGTACAGGTTGAACTTCGGCGTCGCGATGTAGTCCTTGAATCGCCCCGGCAGCGGTGTCCAGCGCGCGTGGATCGCGCCGAGCACCGCGTAGCAGTCGCGCACCGTGCCCACGAGGATCCGGATGCCGATCAGGTCGTAGATGTCGTCGAACTCGCGGCCGCGAACGACCATCTTCTGGTAGACGGAGTAGAGCTGCTTCGGGCGCCCCATGACGCGGCCGCGCACACGGAGCTCGCGGAGGTCGGCGTCGACCGCGTCGATGACGTTCTGCACGTACTGCTCGCGTTGCGGCGTGCGCTGCTTGACCAGGCTCTCGATCTCGGCGTAGAGCTTGGGATGCATCACGGCGAAGGACAGGTCCTCGAGTTCGCTCTTGATGGCCTGGATGCCGAGCCGGTGAGCCAGCGGAGCGTAGATCTCGAGGGTCTCGGTGGCCTTCTTCGCCGCCTTGTGCGGGGGAACGAACCCCCACGTCCGCGCGTTGTGCAGGCGGTCGGCGAGCTTGATGAGGAGCACGCGGATGTCTTTCGACATCGCGACGATCATCTTGCGGACGGTCTCCGCCTGCGCGCTGTCGCCGTACTTGACCTTGTCGAGCTTCGTGACGCCGTCGACGAGCATGGCGACCTCGTCGCCGAAGTCGGCGGCGAGCTCGTCGAGCGGGTAACCGGTGTCTTCGACCGTGTCGTGCAGAAGGGCCGCGGCGATCGCCTTCGGGCCCAGGCCGAGCTCGGCGAGGATCTGCGCCACCGCGAGGGGGTGGGTGATGTACGGCTCACCGCTCTGACGCTTCTGTCCGTCGTGCGCCTTGTCGGCCACCGCGTAGGCGCGCTCGATGATCCCGAGGTCGCCCTTCGGGTGATGGGTGCGGACGGTGCGCAGCAGCTTGTCGACGTCGTCACGGCGAGCCGCGCGCGAGAAGATGCGCGGAACGAGCCGACGAAGGGAAGACGGCGGTGGTGCGGAGGCCGTGGTCTCGGTCATCTCTGCCCCTCCCCCGTCGTGACGTCAGTCTGTCAATCCTACGCCCGGCGGAGCGGGCCCCCGCCGTCAGGCGGGGACGCCCGCCTTCTCCCGCGCGGACCGTACGCGTGCGTCGCGCTGAGCGATCGCCGGCTCGCGCTCCCGGAGCAGCGCGTACAGCGGCACGGCGACGAACAGTGTCGAGTACGCGGCCACCAGGGTCCCGACGAAGATCGACAGGGAGATGTCGCTCAGGGTCCGTGCACCGAGCGGCACACCGATGAACAGGATGGCGCCGATCGGCAGCACCGCGACGATCGTCGTGTTGATCGAGCGGATGAGGGTCTGGTTCGCGGCGAGGTTGACCGACTCGGCGAAGGTGCGCCCGGAGATCTCTCCGTCTTCGCGTGTGTTCTCCCTCACCTTGTCGAAGACGACCGTGGTGTCGTACAGGGCGTACGAGAGGATCGTGAGGAAGCCGATCACCGCCGCGGGAGAGATCTCGAATCCGAACAGCGCGTAGATGCCGATGGTGATGACGAGCACGTCGACGAGGCCGATGATGGCCGCGACCGACATCTTCCACGTGCGGAAGTACAGCGCGAGGATGAGGAAGGTCAGAGCCAGGAAGATCGCGAGACCCCAGAGCGACTGACGGGTGACGTCGGCGCCCCACGTCGCTCCGATGAAGGAGTTGGTGACCTCGGAGCTGGGCACGTCGTACGCCGAGGCGAGCGCGGCGGAGACGGCCTGCGTCTCGTCGTTGCTCATCTGGTCGGTCTGCACGCGGACGGCCTGGTCGTTGATCACGGTGACGCGCGTGGAGGCCCCCGGGACGACGGAGGAGACCGCCTGCGTCGCGAGCGACTGGTCGACGGTCGCCGGGTTCGAGACCGTGAACTGCGAGCCACCGGTGAACTCGATCGAGAACTGGATGGGTCGGACCAGCGGAACGAGCGCCGCACCGATCACGAGGAGTGCGGCGATGAGGAACCAGATCCGCCGGCGCTGGACGAACGGGAAGGAGGTCTTCCCCGAATAGAGGTCGTTGCCGAGCTGCGTCATGGAGCGCATCAGTCGTCTCCCTCCTTCGTGGAGTGGCTATCGCCTCGAGTGGCGGCAAGCTCGGCCTGCTTGCGTTCCGCGATGGTCTGGCGGCGCTGCGCCTCGCCGCGCGAGCGCTTGGTCCGGCCGCTGTCGGCGATGGGGGCCCGGAATTGCGCGCGACCGCGATAGACGGCGCCGAGGGCCTCGGGGTCCATACCGGACAGGGGGTGGCCCGAGCCGAAGAACCGGGTCCGGGCCAGCAACTGCATCACCGGGTGGGTGAACAGGATGAAGATCAGGATATCGATCGCTGTCGTGAGCCCGAGGGTGAAGGCGAAGCCCTTCACCGTGGCATCCGCCAGGATGTACAGCACGACGGCGGCGAGGATGTTGATCGACTTCGAGATGTAGATCGTCCGCTTGGCGCGCGACCAGCCGTCTTCGACGGCCGCCGTGATCGACTTGCCGTCGCGCAGCTCGTCTCGAATGCGTTCGAAGTAGACGATGAACGAGTCTGCGGTGAACCCGATCGTGATGATGAGGCCCGCGACGCCGGCGAGCGACAGGCGGAAGCCCATGCGCCAGGCCAGGATGCAGAGCATCACGTAGGTCAGGACCGCCATCACCCCGAGGGAGGCGATGATCACCGTGCCCAGGGCGCGGTACACGATCAGCGAGTAGAGGGCGACGAGCGCCAGACCGATCAGACCGGCGATGAAGCCGACCTGCAGCTGCTGGGACCCGAGGGTCGCGGAGACGGTGTCGGAGCTGACGACGTTGAAGCTCAGCGGCAGGGCACCGTACTTCAGCTGATCGGCCAGGGCCTTCGAGGACTCCTGCGTGAAGCTGCCCGTGATGCTGGGGCGACCGTCGAGGATGATGCCGTTCATCGACGGGGCGGACAGCACCGACCCGTCGAGGACGAAGGCGAACTGGTTGAACGGAGCCTGCTTGCCGTAGAGGCGCTGGCTGATCTTGCCGAACTTCTCGGTGCCCTGGTCGTTGAAGACGAGGTTCACGGCCCAGCGGCCGGTGTTCTGCTCCTGGCCGTTCGTGGCATCCGCGATGTCGTCGCCGTCGATCTCGACCGGACCGAGGATGTACTTCGTGCCGTCCTGGAGGCCACACGTGATCATGGGCTGGTCCGTGGGCGCCTGCGCGGGGTTGCTCGGCGGGTTCGCGCAGTCGTACGCGAGGAACTGCGCTTGCAGCGCCGGCGTGATGTACGCCGGGTCGCTGCCGTCCGTCGGCGAGGCGGTGGGCGTGGACGGCAGATTCGCGTCGGGTGTGGGGTACGCAGTGGTGTTGCCGTCCTGGCCCACGAAGGTGGTCGCGGGCGACCCGGTGAACAGGACGGGCCGCAGCTGCAGCTGGGCCGAGCTCTGGATGCGCTGACGCGTGGCCTCGTCCGCCTCGCCCGGGATCTGCACGACGATCTTGTCGCTGCCCTCGGTGGCGATGTCGGTCTCGCCCACGCCGGACGCGTCGACGCGCTGGCGGATGATCGAGACCGCCTGCTGGAGCTGCTCCGAGTCGGGCGTGGCGCCGTCGGTGGTCTGCGCCTGCAGGATGATCTGCGTCCCGCCTTGGAGGTCGAGGGCGAGGTCAGGGGTCCAGGAACTGGCCTTGAAGGCGTACACACCGAGGGCGTTCAGACCGAACAGCACCGCCGTGATGGCGAGGAGACCGGTCAGAACACGCCAGGCATGGCGGACGGGAGGAGAGGACGCCACGGAGTCGGCTTTCTATGCGGCGGGACGAGAGAACGAACGGTCGAGGCGTCAGGCCTGCGGACGGTCCTTGTCGGTGCGGTCGGCGTCGGCTTCGGCAGCCTGGCGGGCAGTGCGGTGGTCGTCGCTGATCGAGGTGATCTCGCCCTCGGCGACACCGGCGACGTACTCGGCCTCGGTTTCTTCGGCCTCGATGAACTCGTCCTCGGTGACGGTGCCCGAGGTCGGGTCCACGATGCGCAGGACCGCCTGGCTGTGGACCTTGATGACGACGCCGGGAGCGATCTCGACGTGCGCGGGCTTGTCGAGGTCTTCCCCGTCGTACTCGACGATCGTGCCGTACAGTCCGCCCTGGAGAAGGACCTCCGCGCCGGGAACCGTCTGACGCGCCTTCTCCTCCAGCTCGAGCTTCTGCTTCTGCATGCGGCGGCGCGAGCTCCAGAACATGAAGATCAGGAGGCCGATCAGCAGGATGATGAGGCCGTAGTTG
This sequence comes from Microbacterium testaceum, assembly GCF_001476655.1. Lineage (GTDB taxonomy): Bacteria > Actinomycetota > Actinomycetes > Actinomycetales > Microbacteriaceae > Microbacterium > Microbacterium testaceum_C. The sequence continues at coordinate 7,440 of NZ_LDRT01000127.1, forward strand.
GCGAAGAAGCTCGCGAAATCCATGGAGGCGGTGCACCTTTCAGGTCAGGCGCGCCGTGCGGCACTGCCTAGCGGGGGTCGGGGAATCCCTCGCCGAGTATAGGTCATCACCCCTGGCTGAAGCGGAGCAGCCCGTCCGGGTGAGGAGCGCCGAGGTGGTCGTAGGCCTCGGGGGTGGCCACGCGACCCCTCGGTGTGCGTCCCATGAAGCCGATCCGCACGAGGTACGGCTCGACCACCGACTCGATGGTCTCGGGTTCCTCGCCGACCGCTACCGCGAGTGTGCTGAGCCCCACCGGCCCTCCGCGGAATCGGCGCACGAGAGCGTCGAGCACCGCACGGTCGAGGCGGTCGAGGCCGATGGCGTCGACGTCGTAGAGATCGAGGGCGGCCCCCACGGTGCGGACATCGGCGTCGCCGTCGTCGGCGCCGTCGGAGGGCCCGTGCACGACGAGGTAGTCGCGCACCCGACGCAACAGGCGGTTGGCGATGCGGGGCGTACCCCGCGAGCGGCGGGCGATCTCGGAACGCGCCGTTCCCGGCAGGCCCACGTCGAGCATGGATGCCGATCTCGACACGACCCGCTCGAGTTCTTCGGGTTCGTAGTACTCGAGGTGCGCGGTGAAGCCGAAGCGATCGCGCAACGGGTTGGGGAGGAGCCCGGCGCGGGTCGTCGCCCCGACAAGGGTGAACGGCGACAGGTCGAGCGGGATGCTCGTGGCCCCGGCGCCCTTGCCGACCATGATGTCGATGCGGAAGTCCTCCATGGCGAGATACAGCATCTCTTCGGCCGAACGCGCCATGCGATGGATCTCGTCGATGAACAGCACTTCTCCCGGCGTCAGCGACGACAGCAGCGCCGCGAGGTCGCCGGCGTGCTGGATCGCGGGCCCGCTTGACAGCCGCAGGGGCCGCCCGCTCTCGTGGGCGACGATCATCGCGAGCGTCGTCTTGCCGAGACCGGGAGGGCCCGACAGGAGGATGTGGTCGGGTGAGCGCTGCTGGATGCGGGCCGCGTCGAGCAGGAGCTGCAGCTGACCGCGCACCTTCTGCTGGCCGACGAACTCGGCCAGTGACGTGGGGCGGAGCGCCCCCTCGATCGCGAGCTCCGTCTCGTCGTCGGGGGTTGCGGCGTCGCGGACGTCAGCCACCCACGGTCTCCTTGCGTGCGGGGCCGAGGAGCGCGAGCGTGAGGCGCAGCAGGGCTTGGACCGAGGCGCGGTCGCTCTCAGACGCGCTTTCGGCGACGGATGCCACCGCCTCGGCCGCCGTGCGCTCGGTCCAGCCGAGACCCACGAGAGCCTGGGTGACCTGCAGGGGCACCTGTCCGTGGGCGGCGACGGCCGCGGGAGCCGCGGTGGGGGCGACGGCGAGCTTGCCCGCCAACTGCACGACGATGAGCTTCGCGGTCTTGGGCCCGATGCCGGAGACGCGGCGGAAGGGGGCGTCGTCATCGTCGGTGACCGCCTGGGCGATCTGCGGCACGGTCAAGGACGACAGCACACCCAGCGCCGACTTCGGGCCGACGCCCGTGACGCTGATGAGCTGCGTGAAGACGGTGAGCTCTTCTCGACTCTCGAAACCGTAGAGCGAGAGGGCGTCCTCGCGCACGATGAGGTTCGTGTGCACGTGGACGTCATCGCCGATGTGCACGGTCCGCGCGAACTGCGACGTGACGGCCACCGTGAAGCCGACGCCGCCCACGACGATGACCAGAGAGTCGTCGGCGACATGAGCCGCGGTCCCGTGGAGCGAAGAGATCATGCGCTCAGCTTACGCGTCGCTTCGTACATGTGTTCGAGCGACACGAGGTGAGGGCGAACGCCTCTTCTCGGCATCCCTCCAGGCGCGCTGAGCGGGGGTGAGGGTCGTCTCGCCGGGAGCCGGGGACCCTCCCCCTCGCCACGCGTGGCACAGCGCGATCGCCAGAGCGTCCGCGGCGTCGGCCGGTTGCGGCAGTGCATCGAGTCGCAACACCCGCGCCACCATCGTCTGCACCTGCAGCTTGTCGGCGGATCCGTATCCGGTGATCGCCGCCTTGACCTCGCTGGGGGTGTGGGTGGCGGCGGGGATGCCGTGCTCGGCCGCCAGGAGCAGCGCGATGCCGCTCGCCTGAGCGGTGCCCATCACCGAGTGGCGGTTGTTCTGCGCGAAGACGCGCTCCACGGCGACGACCTGGGGATCGTGCTCACGCAGGATCGAACGGATGCCGGCGGCGATCGCCGCGAGGCGCTTCTCGATCGGATCGCCCGTCGACGACCTCACGACCCCGACGTGCACGAGAGATGCCGTGCGGTTGGGGGACACGTCGACGACACCGATGCCGCAGCGGGTCAGGCCGGGGTCGATGCCGAGGACGCGGAGGGAACGAGACACGGCCCCCACGCTAAGCGCAGGGGCCGTGGTCGAGCTCAGGGCGCGCCCTTACTCGTCGTTCTCGAGCTCGGCCTGCACCTCGGGGGTGAGGTCGAAGTTCGTGTAGACGTTCTGGACGTCGTCGCTGTCTTCGAGCGCATCGATCAGGCGGAACACCTTGCGGGCGGTGTCGGCGTCGACCTCGATCTTCAACGAGGGGACGAACTCGACGTCGGCCGAGTCGTACTCGATGCCGGCGTCCTGCAGAGCGGAGCGCACCGTGACGAGGTCGCTCGCCTCGGTGATGATCCCGAAGCCGTCACCGTGCGGCTCGATCTCCTCGGCTCCGGCCTCGAGGGTCGCGAGCATGACGTCGTCCTCGGTCGTGCCCTCACTCGGCACGACGATGACACCCTTGCGGCTGAAGTTGTACGCCACGCTGCCCGGGTCGGCGAGTGTGCCGCCGTTGCGGCTGAGCGCGGTGCGCACCTCGGCCGCCGCGCGGTTCTTGTTGTCGGTCAGACACTCGATGAGGAACGCCACGCCGTTGGGGCCGTAGCCCTCGTACATGATCGACAGGTACTCGACGGCTTCGCCGCCGATGCCCGCGCCGCGCTTGATCGCGCGGTCGATGTTGTCTTTGGGGACCGAGGTCTTCTTGGCCTTCAGGACGGCGTCGAAGAGGGTCGGGTTGCCCTGCAGGTCGGCGCCGCCGAGCTTGGCCGCGACCTCGATGTTCTTGATGAGCTTGGCCCACGACTTGGCGCGGCGGGCATCGACGACCGCCTTCTTGTGCTTGGTCGTGGCCCATTTGGAGTGTCCGGACATAGGTTCCAGTCTAGAACGCGGGTGCGCCCGCGCCGCGTCGCGCGCGGACGTGCGCGAGGAAACGTTCGTGGAAGCGCGTCTCGCCCGTCGATTCGGGGTGGAACGCCGTACCGAGCAGCGCCCCCTGCTCGATCGCGACGACCCGCCCATCGGGAAGGGATGCCAGGGGCTCGGCGTCCCTTCCCCACTCCACGACCGCGGGCGCCCGGATGAACACGGCGTGCACGGGCGCATCGCCCAGGGCGGGGACCGCGAGGCCGGTCTCGAACGATTGCGTCTGGGGACCGAAGGCGTTGCGCTGCACCCGTACGTCCAGGCCGCCGAACGTCCGCTGACCGGCGATGGCCCCGTCGACGCGGTCGGCGAGCAGGATGAGACCCGCGCACGTGCCGTACATCGGCATCCCCGCGGCGATCGCGTCGCGGATCGGGTCGAACATCCCGAACGCGCGGGCGAGCTTGTCGATGACGCTCGACTCGCCGCCGGGGAGGACGAGGCCCTCCACGGCGGCGAGCTCCTCGGGCCGGCGCACGGGTCGCGCGTCGGCGCCGAGAGCGCTCAGCACGGCGAGGTGCTCGCGCACGTCGCCCTGCAGGGCGAGGACGCCGACGCGGGGGCTGTTACCAGCCACGCTCGGCCAGGCGGTGCGGGGCGGGGAGGTCGCTGACGTTGATGCCGACCATCGCCTCGCCGAGCCCGCGCGAGGCTTCCGCGACGATCTTCGGGTCGTCGTGGAAGGTGGTGGCCTTCACGATCGCGGCGGCGCGCTCGGCGGGGTTGCCGGACTTGAAGATGCCGGAGCCGACGAACACGCCGTCGGCGCCCAGCTGCATCATCATCGCGGCGTCGGCCGGGGTGGCCACTCCCCCGGCGGTGAAGAGCACGACCGGGAGCTTCCCCGTCTCGGCGATCTCGGCGACGAGGTCGTAGGGGGCCTGCAGCTCCTTGGCGGCGACGTACAGCTCGTCCTTCGTCTTCGCGCGGAGCGCGTTGATCTCGGCGCGGATGGTGCGGATGTGCTTGGTCGCCTCCGACACGTCTCCCGTGCCGGCCTCGCCCTTGGAGCGGATCATCGCCGCGCCCTCGGTGATGCGGCGAAGCGCCTCGCCGAGGTTGGTCGCACCGCACACGAACGGCACGGTGAAGTTCCACTTGTCGATGTGGTTCACGTAGTCGGCGGGCGAGAGCACCTCGGACTCGTCGATGTAGTCGACGCCGAGCTCCTGCAGGATCTGCGCCTCGACGAAGTGCCCGATGCGCGCCTTGGCCATGACGGGGATCGAGACGGATGCCACGATGTCGTCGATCAGGTCGGGATCGCTCATGCGTGCCACGCCGCCCTGCGCGCGGATGTCGGCGGGCACGCGCTCGAGCGCCATGACGGCGACGGCGCCGGCGTCCTCGGCGATGCGAGCCTGCTCGGCGGTGACGACGTCCATGATGACGCCGCCCTTGAGCATCTCGGCGAGACCGCGCTTGACGCGCGAGGTTCCGGTGTCGGTCATGTTCACTCCGTTCCGCGCTCGGCGCGCGATCGTCCGCGCGTCGGGTCGCGCGCTGTTTGGCTTAGGCCAAAACGTAGCATGGCTCAGGACATAGAGTGGTCCTCGACCCAGGGGGGCGTATGACCATCGACATGACCGGGCGTTCGGCATCCGGAATCGCGGCCGACCTGCGGGAGCGGATCGAACGCGGCGAGCTCCGGCCGGGCACGTTGCTGCCCTCCGTGCGCGCCGTCGCCGCCGACCTCGGCGTCAACCGCAACACCGTGGTCGCCGCCTATCGACAACTCGCCCAGGCGGGGCTCGTCGAAGCGCGCGGGCGCGGCGGCACGCGCGTGGCCGATCGGACGACCGTGGCGCAAGAGGGGTACGCCCCCGACACCGTGCTGCGCGATGTGGGCACCGGCAACCCCGACCCGGCGCTCATCCCCGATCCCACGGCCGCCCTCGTCCGCTCCACCCGGCCGGTCCTCTACGGCGAGCCGGTCATCGATCCGGGTCTCGAGGCCTGGGCTCGCGAGTGGATGGCGGACCACCTCGCCCCCGGCGACCTGCGCATCACGGTGACGAGCGGCGCGAGCGACGCGATCGAGCGACTGCTCGCTCAGGCGCTGCAGCGCGACGATGCCGTGGCTCTCGAGGACCCCTGCTTCCTCTCGGCCCTGCACACGGTGCGCACGGGCGGGTACCGTGCCGTTCCGGTGGCGGTGGATGCCGAGGGCATGACCGTCGACGGGCTCCGCGCCGCGCTCGAGGCGGGCGTGCGTGCCGTGATCGTCACGCCTCGCGCCCACAACCCCACCGGCGCGAGCCTCAGCGCCGAGCGCGCCGCGGCGCTGCGCGACCTGTTGGCGGCACACCCCTACGTCCTCGTCATCGAGGACGATCACTTCTCCCTGCTCTCGCGCGCACCGCTGCACTCCGTCATCGGGTCGGGGCAGCGGCGGTGGGCCCGCATCCGCTCGATGTCGAAGTTCCTCGGACCCGACACGTGCCTCGCCGTCACGGCATCCGATCCCGACACCGCCGACGGACTCGCCGTGCGCCTCACCCCCGGGACGACGTGGGTGAGCCACATCCTGCAGCGGATGACGCTCGCGCTCGTCACGGACGACGCGGTCCGCGCGCACATCGAGCGTGCCGCGACGCACTACGCCGACCGCAACGCGGCGTTCGCCCGCGCGCTGACCGAGCGCGGGCTCCCCGTCACTCCCGGCGACGGCCTCAACCTGTGGGTTCCGCTGCCCGTGCCCGCGGCGAGCGTGCGTGACGATCTCATGCGCCGCGGCTGGCTCGTCCGCGAGGGTGACCCGTTCTTCCTCTCCCCCGCCACCGGGTCGTTCCTGCGCCTGACGGTGCACGATCTCGATGCGGCATCGGCGACGGCTCTGGCCGAAGACCTCGCCACCGCCGCCGGAACGCGTCGGCCCACCACGCGAGGTGGAAGGATCGGAGCATGAAGGTTCTCTCGATCCAGTCGGCCGTCGCGTACGGACATGTCGGCAACTCCGCCGCCGTCTTCCCCCTCCAGCGCATCGGCGTCGAGGTTCTCCCCGTGTACACGGTCAACTTCTCCAATCACACGGGTTACGGCGCGTGGCGTGGACCGCTCATCTCGCCCGACGACGTCGCCGCGGTGATCACCGGCATCGAAGAGCGAGGGATCTTCCCCGAGATCGACGTCGTGCTCTCGGGGTATCAGGGCGGCGAGGGTATCGCCGATGTCATCATCGACACCGTCGCGCGGGTCAAGAAGGCGAATCCGGATGCCGTGTACGCCTGCGACCCGGTCATGGGCAACGCCAAGTCGGGGTGCTTCGTGGCTCCCGCGATTCCGGAGTTGCTGCGCGAGCGCGTCGTGCCCGTCGCCGACATCCTCACCCCGAACCAGTTCGAGCTCGGCTTCCTCACCGGCACCGAGCCCGGCAGCGTCGACTCGACCCTCGAATCGGCTGACGCGCTGCGCGCCCGCGGCCCGCGGACGATCCTCGTCACGAGCGTCGAGCGTCCCGATCGCGAGGCCGACACGATTGAGATGATGGTCGTCGACGACAACGGCGCGTGGATCGTGCAGACGCCGCTCATCCCCATGAAGGCGAACGGTTCGGGCGACGTCACGGCGGCTCTGTTCACGGCGCACTACCGCCGGAGCGGCGGCGACGCGGCCGACGCGCTGGCGCGCACGGCATCCAGTGTCTTCGACCTGCTGACGAACACGTACGAGTCGGGTTCGCGCGAGCTGCGCCTGATCGAGTCGCAGGAGGCCTACGCCCACCCGCGCCTGCAGTTCTCGGTGCGCCAGGTGCGCTGAGCGTTCTTGTGCTCGACGCACCGATGCCGGCCCGGGTCGTCACGCCCGGGCCGGCATCGGTGCCTCAGGGGTTCACAGGCCGTCGTGGTGCATCGCTTGCACGAGGCGCACGTTGCGGTCGAAGGCCGTCTCGCTGAACTCATCCGAGTAGTTCAGGCCGTACGGCCACATGTGGGTGCCTCCGCAGTTGATACGGGCATCCGAGCCGTCCCAGGACTTCAGCAGCGGGAGCGCGGCGGGCCAGTCCTGTGCGTCGCACTTGCTCTGGAAGTGAGACGCCGTTCCCACGCCGACCGTGTGCGCGATCTCGTGCAGGGCCGTTCCCTCGACCATGTACGAACGGTTCGACCCGAAGCGGATGTCGCCGTTGATGTTGGCATCCGCGGTGGGCACTCCGGGCACGTACGAGACGTTCAGGTGGCGCCACGTGTTGTTGAACTTGTTGTATCGCGCGATCGCACGGTCCATCGCGTCGGTGATGCGCGCGTAGGCGTCGAGCTCGTCGGCCGAGGGGTTCGACGACTTGTAGAGCGTGTAGGTCATCTTCGACACGTTCGGGTCGGTGAGTCGCCAGCGCTGGACGCCGGAGCCGTTGCACGTCACCTGCGAGAGCAGGCCGCCGTCGACGGGTGACGCGACGCTCTGCAGGCAGAGGTTGTTGTACTTGTTGCGGATCTCGGTCCACCCGCCCCCGACATCCGTTAGCTGCCACTGTTGGACGTCGATACCGTTGCAGGTCCACTGCCGTACCTCTGACCCGCTCGCGGTGGCGAAGTTGAAGTTGTCGAGGCAGAGGTTGCTGTACTTGTTCTTGATCTCGGCGTAGCCGTTGCCGAGGTCGGTGATGGCCCACAGCTGGTTCTGGCCCTCGAGGCAGGTCCACTGGCGCACCTCCGCGCCGGGCTGCGTCTTGAAGTCGAAATCGTCGAGGCAGAGGGTGTTCTGCTGGTTGCGGATCTCCTGATTCGTGCCCGTGCCGACCGGCGCCGTGGGGGCGGCCGTGGCCGGTGCGGCCGTCGCGAGGGTCGTGAGGCCGATGACGAGGGATGCGAAGACTGCGGCGAGCGCCCTCGCCTTCGCGCCTCTCTTCGTGGGGGGCGTCGTCCGGGACGTCGTCGTCCGTGACATGGGGTGCCTTTCGGTTCGTCGGATCACCGACGCCGGTGTTCCGAGGGTGTGCGACGCACGGGGTCAGCCGGGCGAGGCGGATTTCCGCGTGCGCGTGCGCCCCACCCTGCGCCATGGGGACGCGGGGGTCGCCGATCTCATCGGTGGAAGACATCGCCGGGGGGACGCGGTCATCGCGAAGTGGAAGGTGAATGTTCTCGCTAACACTTCGCTTATCGGCCACCTTGCCGCAACCGGTTCGACGATGTCAAGATGCAAATCGGCACGGTGCCCACGAAACGGATGTCGACCGTGCGAGGGCGCTTTCCGCTCGGCGGTGGCGACGGCCGACACGCCTGCGTCGACGTGCCCCACCGGCCGCGTCGACGACGTTCGGTCCGTGCGGCGGCGGACGAGGTGGCGGCCCCGGCCCCCAGAGTCGACCTCGGCGCCTCCTCGAACGGCGTGAGGCCGGCGGAGGTCAGCCCCGCCCGGCCTCGTCCCATGCGGCGGCGACCGTGCGCCGGACGTCGCCCAGGAGCTGGGGCAACGCCTTCGTCTTGGCGATGATCGGGAAGAAGTTCGCGTCCGAGGCCCACCGCGGAACGATGTGCTGGTGCAGGTGCGCGTCGACGCCCGCTCCGGCGATCGCGCCCTGGTTCATCCCGAGGTTGAAACCGTCGCAGTGCGACACCGACCGCAGCACGCGCATGCCGCGCTGCGTGAGTGCACCGATCTCGGCCACCTCTTCGTCGGTCGCCTGGTCGTACGTCGCGATGTGGCGGTACGGGCACACCAGCAGGTGGCCGGAGTTGTACGGGAAGAGGTTGAGCAGCACGTAGGCCGTCCTCCCCCGCGCGACGATCAACCCATCCTCGTCGGACTTGTCCGGCGCGGCGCAGAACGGGCAGTTCTTCTCCATCGGCTCCCGGCCCGCCGAGATGTACGCCATGCGGTGCGGCGTCCACAGGCGCTGGAACTCGTCGGGCACCCCGGGGAGCGTCGCCGCGTCCGCGAGCTCTGCGTCGGTGATCGGCGCAGAGCCCGCCGCGGTGGCATCCGGGTCGCTCGTCACGCGAGGTCTTCCGCGGTGTTCACGAGCGTGCGGGCCGCGATCGCGCCGGTGATGCGCGCGACGGCCTCGTCGACCGGGATGCCGTTGAGCTGCGTGCCGTCGCGGAAGCGGAACGACACCGTGCCGTTCGAGCGGTCCTGCTCGCCGGCGATGAGCATGAGCGGCACCTTCTGCGTGGTGTGCGTGCGGATCTTCTTCTGCATCCGGTCGTCGCTGTGGTCGGCCTCGGCGCGCACGCCCTTCGTCTTGAGGTCGGCGACGATGCCCTGCAGGTAGTCGCCGTACTCGGCGGCCACCGGCACCGCCACGACCTGGACGGGGGCGAGCCACACCGGGAACGCGCCGGCGTAGTGCTCGAGCAGGATCGCGAAGAAGCGCTCGACCGAGCCGAAGAGCGCACGGTGGATCATGACCGGACGGTGCTTCTCGCCATCGGGACCGGTGTATTCGAGCTCGAACCGCTCGGGCTGGTTGAAGTCGAGCTGGATGGTCGACATCTGCCACGTGCGACCGATCGCGTCGCGTGCCTGCACCGAGATCTTCGGACCGTAGAAGGCCGCTCCACCCGGGTCGGGCACGAGCTCGAGGCCCGATGCCTCGGCGACCTCGCGCAGCGTCTCGGTCGCCTCGGTCCAGAGGGCGTCGTCGCCGATGAACTTCGGATTGCCGTCCTCTTTGGTCGACAGCTCGAGGTAGAAGTCGTTGAGGCCGTAGTCGCGGAGCGTCTGCAGCACGAAGTCGAGGCTGTGAGTCAGCTCGCCCTTGACCTGATCGGCGGTGACGTAGATGTGCGTGTCGTCCTGGGTCATGCCGCGCACGCGCGTGAGGCCCGACAGGGTCCCGCTCTTCTCATAGCGGTAGACCGACCCGAACTCGCTCAGGCGCAGCGGCAGCTCGCGGTAGCTGCGGCCGCGGGAGCGGAAGATCAGGTTGTGGAACGGGCAGTTCATGGGCTTCAGGTAATACTCCTGGCCCTCCCGCGACACGTGGCCGTCGGCATCCACGACCTCGTCGAGCACCATCGGGGGATACATACCGTCGGCGTACCACTGCAGGTGGCCGCTGGTCATGAACAGGTCGCCCTTGGTGATGTGCGGGGTGTTGACGACCTCGTAGCCGCTCGCGAGCAGGCGCTCGCGCATGTAGCGCTCGATCTCGTAGCGGATGATCCCGCCCTTGGGGTGGAACACCGAGAGACCGGGTCCGATCTCGTCGGGGAACGAGAACAGGTCGAGCTCCTTGCCGAGCTTGCGGTGGTCGCGCTTCGCGGCCTCTTCGAGGCGGTGCTGGTAGGCGCGCAGCTCGTCTTTGGTGGGCCACGCGGTGCCGTAGATGCGCTGGAGCTGCGGGTTCTTCTCGCTGCCGCGCCAGTAGGCGCCGGCGATGCGGGTGAGGTCCCAGCCGTTGCCGATGAGGCGGGTGCCGGGCACGTGGGGTCCGCGGCAGAGGTCTTTCCACGCGGTCTCTCCGTCGCGCGTGACGTTGTCGTAGATCGTCAGCTCGCCGGCTCCGACCTCGACGTTCGCGCCCTCCGCGGCCTCGGCTGAGCCGCCCTTGAGCCCGATGAGTTCGAGCTTGAACGGCTCGTCGGCGAGCTCGGCGCGAGCCTCATCGTCGGTGACGACACGACGCACGAACCGCTGGTTCTCGCGGACGATGCGCTCCATCTCCTTCTTGATGACCTTGAGGTCATCGGGGGTGAAGGGCTCGTCGACCTGGAAGTCGTAGTAGAAGCCGTCGGTGACGGGCGGACCGATCCCGAGGTTCGCCTGGGGCTTGACACGCTGGACCGCCTGGGCGAGCACGTGCGCCGTCGAGTGCCGCAGGATCGACAGGCCGTCCGCGCTGTCGATCGTCACGGGCTCCACCTCGTCGTCTGCCGTGACCGTGGTGGCGAGGTCTTTCAGCTCGCCGTTGACGCGCAGGGCGACAACCGAACGGTCGGGGAAGAGGGCGAAGCCATCGGCGGGAAAATCAGTCACAGCACATCTCCTGAAAGGGTCGCTTCCAGGCTACCGGGCGGGCGTGACCTCAACGGCACCGGACGTGCCGCATAGTGGAGCGGTGACTTTGGCCATCATCGGCGGCGTGCTCTGGATCCTCGGGATCGTCGCGCTGCTCACCGGCGTGTTCCCCGCCGACGCCGCCCTCGCCGTCGCCGATCGCGTCTGGCCCATCCTCTTGTTCGTCGTCGCCGTCACGATCGTCGCCGAACTGGCCTCGAAAGCCGGGCTCTTCGACGTCGTCGCCGCCCGTCTCGCCCGTATCGCGCGCGGACGCACGGTGTGGTTGTGGGTGCTCGTGGTGGCGCTCGCGACGGTGGCGACGGCGTTCCTCTCCCTCGATACGACCGCCGTGCTGCTGACGCCGGTCGTGGTCTCGATGGCGGTCGCGCGAAAGCTCGACCCCCTGCCCTTCGCCTTCGTCACCGTCGTGCTGGCCAACACCGCCTCGCTCGTGCTGCCCGTGTCGAATCTGACCAACCTGTTGGCATCCGAAGCTCTCGGGGGCGGGCACGACCCCGTCGCCTTCCTGGCGCTGCTGGGACCCTCGGCGTTCATCGCGATCGCCGTGTCCGTCGTCGTGCTGACGGCGGTGTTCCTCCGTCGCCTGCCGAAGACGTATCCCGCGGCCGCATCTCCCACCGTCTCCGATCCCGTCCTGCTGCGCGTGTCCGGGGTCGTCACCGTGGCTTTGCTGCCGTTGCTGGTCGTCGGCCTCGAACCGTGGATGCCGGCCCTCGGGGCCGCCGTCGTGCTCGTGGCGGCGTTCGCGTGGCGCGCGCCGCGAGCTCTCGGCATCCGTCTCGTCCCCTGGTCGCTGCTGGTCTTCGCCGGGGGGCTGTTCCTCGCCGTGGGGGCGCTGGAGGCGCTGGGGATCGGACGCGTCACCTCGGTGCTGGCGGGCACGGGTGACGACCTCGTCTCTCTCTGGCAGGTGGCGGGGGTCGGGGCACTGGCGGCGCACGGCATCAACAATCTCCCGGCGTACCTGGCGCTCGAGTCCGTCGCGGGCTCCCCTGCTCGACTGGCGGCCCTGCTCATCGGGGTCAACGCCGGACCGATCATCACGCCCTGGGCATCCCTTGCCACGCTTCTGTGCCACGACCGTCTACCCGCGGCGGGGGTCAAGGTCAACTGGGGGCGTTTCCACTGACATGG
>NZ_LDRT01000128.1 GCF_001476655.1 Microbacterium testaceum
GTGCCGGGTGGGCGGGAACCGCCGCGACGAGCCGCTCGGCGTGCGCTCGGTCTTCGAGCAGGTCGCGGACGAGCCAATCGAAGCCCTCACCGGGTGTCCAGACGTCCCCGGTCCACAGGGCCAGCGCGTCCCGGGCGCGGGCCGCGTCGCCGGTCGTGCGCGCCTCGGCCACGAGGTCCTGGAACCGCGTGACGTCCACCTCGGCGCGCGAGAGCTCGAGCCGGTAGCCGCCGGGCGTCGACGACACCCACCCCGCGGGGAGCGCGCGACGCAGACGCGACACGAGCGACTGCAGCGCGGCGCGCGGGTCGTCGGGCGCGTCGAGGGGCCAGAGGTCCTCGGCCAGGGCGCGGGTGCTGACGGTGGTCCCGGCATCCACCGCGAGGCGCAGGAGCAGCGACTGCTGACCGCGCCCGGGCACGACGGCATCCCCGTCATCCGTGGCGACGCTCAATCCGCCGAAGAACCGCACCCGCACGGATTCACTCTAGGTCGCCGCCCGCCCGGGCGAGGGGCGCGGAGGCGCGCGGATCCGGAGACGGTCGTCGGATCCGGACCGATGCCTCCGTCTCGTCCGGATCTGCTGCTCTTCTCCGGATCTGCGGCACGGGCCTCGGCCCGCACGCGCGTTCGGGCGTGGCCGTGCTCGACCTTCGTGCCGGTCCGGGCGGCGCACGGGCCCCGGCCCGCGCTACCGTCCGGCGGTGCTCGCGCGAGCGACGAGACGCGGGAGCGTCACCTGCACGCGGTCGCTGGGGGGAGCGGCATCCTGGATCGCGAGGAACAGGTCGAGGCAGGCCGCGCCGACCTCGCGGGCCATGAGGTCGAACGAGGTCACCGCCGGCGACAGGAGGCCGTGCATGGGCTCGTCGACGTACGCCGCGAGCAGCAGGTCGGTGCCCACCTGCCGTCCGGCGCGGTGGGCGGCGTCGAGGGCGGGAGCCGCCGAGCCGCTCGGCCCCACGATGAGCGCGTCGACCTGCTCGGTCGCGAGGATCTCGCCCACGGCGCCGTCCACCTCGTCGGCGGTCGGGATGAAGCTGATCTCGCGGGAGATCGGGATGCCGCCCCGCTCGGCGATCCACGTCTCGTAGGTCGCGGTGAGCTCGCGACTCCACGCGGTGCCGCGGGGCGGAAGGATCGTGGCGATCCGCGTGGCGCCCCGGGCGGTCAGGTGGTCGAGGAGCCCGCGGAGGGCGGTCTCGTGGTCGTACACGACGCTGCCGGCGACCCGTTCCTCCCCGCCGACAAGGTGCTCGGCGCTGATGACCGGGCGTCCGGTGTCGAGGATCGACCGGATGCCGGCATCCGCCGCCGTCGCGTCGACCACCACGTATCCGTCGACGAACGCGGTGGGCGGGGTGTCGTCGTCGGCCTCGCGGTGGGGCAGGAGGATCACCGAGAGGCCCCGCTGGTCGGCGGCGTCCACCAGCCCGAACGCGAACTCGGTGTAGTACGGCAGGCGCGTGGCCCCGGGCGGGAGGTGCAGTCCGACCGCGCCGTACCGGGCCGTGCGGAGGCTGCGTGCCGGAGCGTTGACGACGTAGTTGAGGGCACGGGCGGCGGCGAGCACGCGTTCGCGCGTCTCGGGGGAGACGCCCGCCTTGTCGCGCAGGGCGAAGGACGCGGCGGCGATCGACACGCCGGCGGCAGCGGCCACGTCGTGCAGCGTCGGTGTGCGGGGCGTCACACGGCCCGACAGTACCCGACGGGCGATCGACTCTTGCGCTCAGGGGCACTTAAACGTTTAATGTCCCTGAAACACCTCGGGCTCGCCGACCGAAACACGCGGTCCGTAGCCTCGGCCATACCGGTCGCGATCGACGTCGATCCGGCGCGGCCCGGTGCCCGCCCCGCAAGGGCGGTCGCCTTCCCCGATGACTCCGACAGAAAGAGATGGCCCGCCGATGAGCTGGCGCATGCCGAGCGAGACCGCCCCGCAGACACGCACGTGGATGGCCTTCCCCGCCGAGGGGCCGACCCTCGGCGAGACCGACGCCGAGCGCGAGGCAGGCTACGCCGCATGGACCGCGGTCGCCCACGCGGTCGCGGAGTTCGAACCCGTGACGATGGTCGTCGACCCCGCCGAGGTGAGTCGGGCACGACGCATGCTCTCGTCCGGGATCGAGATCCTCGAAGCGCCCGTCGACGAGTTCTGGATGCGAGACGCCGGGCCCTCCTTCGTGCTCGATCCCGAGCGCCCCGGCGTGCTGGGGGCGGTCGCGTGGACCTTCAACGGCTGGGGCGACCACTGGTGGAGCGAGTGGCGCAAGTCCGCCGGCCTCGGCCGCTTCGTCGCCGAGGCGGCGGGCGCCGAGCTCGTGTCGTCGCTCCTCGTGAACGAGGGGGGCGGCATCCACGTCGACGGAGAGGGCACCGTGCTCCTCACCGAGACCGTGCAACTCGACCCCCGCCGCAACCCCTACGCCGACCGCGCGCGCGTCGAAGCCGAGATGGCCCGCACGACCGGGGCGACCCACGCCGTCTGGCTGCCGCGCGGACTCACCCGGGACTACGAGGACTTCGGCACGAGCGGGCACGTCGACATCGTCGCGACGATGCCGTCGCCGGGAGTCGTGCTCCTGCACGACCAGCGCAACCCCGCGCACCCCGACCACGCCGTCTCGGCCGAGCTCCGGGCCTTCTTCGCGGAGCAGACGGATGCAGCCGGCCGCCCGTTCACCGTGCGCGACCTCCCGGCTCCCGACGCCGTGCGCGATGCCGACGGCGACACCGACTGGAGCTACGTGAACCACCTCGTCGTCAACGGCGGCGTGATCGCGTGCGGCTTCGACGAACCCGAGGCCGATGACCGCGCCCGCGGCATCCTCGAGGAGGCGTACCCGGGACGCCGGGTGGTCACCGTCGACGCCCGCGAGCTGTATGCCCGAGGCGGCGGCATCCACTGCATCACCCAGCAGCAGCCGGAGGTCGGAGCATGATCGAGGTCACCGAGGCGACCATCGCCCAGCTCGCCGCCGCTCTCGCCGCGGGGGAGACCACGGCCGTCGAGCTCGTCGACGCGCACCTCGAGCGCATCGCCGCGTACGACGGACCGGACTCCGAGACGAAGCTCAACGCCGTCGTGGTGCTCAACCCCGACGCGCGGGCCGAGGCCGAGGCCTCCGATACGCGCCGCGCCGCGGGCCGGGCGCGGGGGCCGCTCGACGGGATCCCCTACACCGCGAAGGACAGCTACCTCGTGCGCGGCCTGACCGCCGCCTCCGGCAGCCCGGCCTTCGCCGATCTCGTCGCACAGAGCGACGCGTTCACCATCGAGCGTCTTCGGGAGGCGGGGGCGATCTGCCTCGGGCGGACGAACATGCCCCCGATGGCCAACGGCGGCATGCAGCGCGGTCTGTACGGCCGCGCCGAGAGTCCCTACAACGCCGACTACCTCACCTCGGCCTTCGCCTCGGGCTCGTCGAACGGTTCCGGCACGGCGACGGCGGCGTCGTTCGGCGTCTTCGGACTCGGCGAGGAGACCTGGTCGAGCGGGCGGGCGCCGGCATCCTGCAACGGACTCTGCGCGTACACGCCCTCGCGCGGCGTGATCTCGGTGCGCGGGAACTGGCCGCTCGTGCCGACGATGGACGTCGTCGTGCCGCACACCCGCACGGTGGCCGACCTGCTCGCGGTGCTCGACGTGGTCGTCGCCGACGACCCCGAGACACGGGGGGACTTCTGGCGCGCGCAGCCGTGGGTGCCGCTCCCGGCTGCGTCCGAGGTGCGGCCGGAGTCGTATTCCGCACTCGCCGCCGACGCCTCGCTGGTCGGTAAGCGGATCGGCATCCCGCGCCTGTTCCTCGGGACCGACCCGCTCGCGGGCACCGGCCCGAAGGGCGTGGGCGGGCCGACGGGGGAGCGCATCGAACCGCGCCCCTCGGTGCTCGCCCTGTGGGAGGCGGCCCGTGCCGACCTCGAGGCCGCCGGGGCGATCGTCGTGGAGACCGACTTCCCGCTCGTGAGCAACTACGAGGGCGACCGGCCCGGGGCGCCGACGATCTCGACACGCGGACTGGTGTCGCCGGAGTTCCTGCACCGCGAGATCGTCGATCTGTCGGCCTGGGCGTGGGACGACTTCCTCCGTGCGAACGGACACCCGGGCCTCGCCGACGTCGACGGGGCCGCGATCTTCCCGCACCCCGAGGGCGCCCTGCCCGACCGGTACACGGGGTTCGACGACGACATCGCGTCGTACCCCGGGCACGTGCGTGAGAATCCCGTGGCCGCGTTCACCGACATCCCGCACCTCGCCGAGGGGCTCCGAGGGCTCGAAGAGACCCGGCGCCGCGATCTCGAGGAGTGGATGGATGCCGAGGGCCTCGACGCCCTGGTCTTCCCGACGCAGAGCGACATCGGGCCGGCGGACGCCGACGTGAACCCCGCCTCGGCGGACATCGCGTGGCGCAACGGCGTGTGGGTGTCCACCGGGAACCTCGCGATCCGCCACTGCGGGGTGCCGACCGTGACGGTGCCGATGGGCGCCCTCGACGACATCGGGATGCCGGTGGGCCTGACCTTCGCCGGTCGCGCGTACGACGACACGTCCCTGTTGCAGCTCGCCGCCGCTTTCGAGGCGACGGGGGTGCGGCGCACGGTGCCGCCGCGGACGCCCCCTCTGCACACCGGGGGCTGAGCCTGCGCACCGGGGGGCTGAGCGCAGCCGGGACTGTGGACAACCCCCTCTCGGCGTGGTCGCTTCGCTAGCCTGGAGCGGACCGACGCCGAGGGGGGACCATGACGGAAGTCGCGGGAGGGGATGCCGGGAGCCACCGGCGCGCGTGGCCGTCGCAGCCGGAGCTGCTGACCGACACCTCGCGGTGCCCGTGGTGCTTCGCGCCGATCACGGCCTCGCCGTGCGCGACGTGCGGACTCGACCTCAGCGACCCGCGGACCTTCGAGGTCCTGTCGCTCTCGCAGCGCATCGCCGGGCTCACGCAGGCGCGCGACGAGGCGCTGCGGCGGATCCGGGTGGATTCCGCGTCGCGTGCGGCCGGTCCGGCGGCGGAGCCTACGGCGGTCCCGGAGGTGGCTCCCACGGGGCCGGCATCGGCGTCCGCTCCCGCGTCTGCGCCCACGGCGGTGCCGACGCCGGAGCCGATACCCGGCACCGCGCCCTGGCCTGCGCCCGGGTCCGTCCCGGAGCCTGCATCCGCGCCCGCGCCCGCGCCCGCGCCCGCGCCCGCGCCCGCGCCCGCGCCCGCGCCTGTGCCTGGGCCTGGGCCCGGGCCGGAAGGCGCGCCGGGGCCCGTGCCTGAGCCTGCGCCGGAAGTCGCTCCGCCGGTGCCGGTGGCGGCGAACGCGGCGGCCCCGCCGACCTTCGCCGCTCCGCCGGGCTTCGCCCCGCCCGCGGGCTTCACGCCGTCGCCGGGGTCTGCGCCGCCTCCCGGCGAGCTGCACCCCTTCACGGAGAACGCTGCGCCGCAGACGCCGGCGGCAGCCACGGGGACACCGGCCGGGCCAGCGGCCCCGGTGCCGGCACCCGGCGAGCCCGCCAAACCCCGCCGCTCCGGGGTACAGGTGTTCCTGCTCTCGATCGGCGTCGTGCTGCTCGCGGTCGCCGCGGCGTTCTTCCTGACCGTCGCGTGGGTCAGCGGCGGTCTCGTGCTGCGGTCGATCATCGTGGGCGCGGCCACCGCGGGCGTCATCGTCACGGCATCCGTTCTTCGTCGTCGTCGGCTGACCGCGACCGCGGAGGGCATCGCGCTCCTCGGGATCGCCCTGGTCGCGCTCGACGTCTGGGCCGTGCGCGCGAACGACCTCGCGGGCGCCTCCGGCGTCGATGCGCGGGTCTACTGGGGGTGGGCGGCGATAGCCGCCGGGGTCGGTTTCGCGGCCTGGTCACGCCTCGCGGGTCTTCGTGCCCCGCTGTCCACGGGGATCGCGGCGCTCGCCGTGGGCCCGCCACTCGTCGTCGCCGGTCTCTTCGTCCATGACGCGATCCTCGGCTGTTACGCCTCGGGCCTGACGATCCTCGTCCTCACCCTCGCCGCCCCTCTCGTGTCGCGGCTGGCCCGGGCGGACGCCGGATCCCTCGCCGTCGAGATCGTCTCGCTGCGGGTTCTCGCGGGGCTGGGCGCGTTGCTCGCCCTGGCCGCCGCGCTCGTGCTCGATCCCGACACGGCAGGGACGCCGCTGGCCGCGAGCATCCCGATCGCGGTGCTGCTCGCGGTCCACGCCGGGGTGCTCGTGCGCACCGGGGTCGCCCAGGTCGCGCCCATCGCGTCACCGTTCGCGGTTCTCGCCCTCGGCGCCGGAGTCACCGCGACCGTCGTCCGGCTCGCGGATGCCACGGTCACCGCCACCGTGCCGGTCCTGGTCGCGGTGGTCATCGCCCTCGCCCTCGAAGCCGTCGCCGGGCGCATGGCGGGCGGTGCCGCCCGGACGACCGTGCTCGCCGGAGCCCTCGCCGCCGCGATCGGAGCGGGGCTCGCCGCGGTGGCCCCCGTCCTGTGGGCGCTCGCTGCCCTGGGCGCGCCGTTGCGGCGATTGTTCCCGCTCTTCGGTGAGTCGTCGCTGGCGGTGAACGACGTGGATGCCACGAGCACCGCGGCCGTGGTCACCCTCGTCGCCGCGGTGGTGCTGGCCGCTCTCGTGTGGCGTCTCACCGGCCGCGGAGCGAGCCGGCGTCTGGTCGTCTGGTGGGTCGGTGGGGGCGTGATGCTGCTCGTCGGTCCGCAGCTGCGGGTCACCGTCGTGATCGTGCTCTGGTACCTCGCGATGGCGATCGCCGGCGTGATCCTGCTACGACGTCGACGTGGCACGGCCGCGGTGTCCGCCGTCGTCGGGAGCCTCGCGCTCCTCACCGCGTGGACGCTGTCGTTCTCGTCACCCCTGGCGTGGACGGTCGCGACGCTCGGTGTCCTCGCGGTGCTCTGGATGCTGGCATCCCTCACGCCCGCAGCCCGCGTGCCGGCGGCCGTGGCCCTCGTCGTCTTCGCCTCGTGCAGCGCGTGGCTGGTGCCCGCAGCCGCACTCGAAGGCCTCGATGTCGACATCGTCGGTCTCGGCCCGCTCGAGGCGGTGGCCGCGGCCGCGACGGTCTGCCTGATCTTGGCCCTCGTCCCCTGGCGTGGGCCGCTGGCTGCACCGCGCGGGCTGGACGCGAAGCAGCGCGAGGCGGCCGCTCTCGCGGCCCTGGCGATCGCCTTCCTGACGTCCTCGGTCTTCGCCGTCCTCGGCAACGTGGACGCGGCTGCGGCGACGTGGTGGACCGTGATCGGCCTCCTGGGCACGGCCGCGGCCGCGGGGGTCGCGCTCGCGCCCGTGTATCGCGAGTGGGGTGTTCTCCGCCCCGCTGCGGCGGTCGTCTGGCCGTTGCTGGGCGCGATGACGGCTCTGGCGATCATCCGCCCGCTCACAGAGGTCGCGCTGATCTCGAGCGTCGCGGTTGCCACGGTGGCGTTGCTCGCCGCCGCGCTCGCTCTGCTGGTCCTGCGCCGTGAGGTCCTGCTGCGCGTGCTCACCGACGTCGGCGCCGCC
Organism: Microbacterium testaceum; assembly: GCF_001476655.1. Lineage (GTDB taxonomy): Bacteria > Actinomycetota > Actinomycetes > Actinomycetales > Microbacteriaceae > Microbacterium > Microbacterium testaceum_C. The sequence continues at coordinate 7,486 of NZ_LDRT01000128.1, forward strand.
GTGGTCGCGCTCGTGTCGGTCACCGCGCTCGCTCCGCGCGGGAGCGTGTGGCTTCCCCTGCTCCTCGTCGCGATCACCGCGCTGATCTGGGCTGTCGATGCGGACGGGCTCTTCGTGTCGCGCTCGCCCCGCCGGCACCTGGTGTGGCTCGCGCTCGCTCTCGCGACCGGGGCGCTCTGGCTACAGCTCTTCGCCGAGCGCGTCGAGACCGTCGAGCTGTACACGCTCCCCCTCGCCGCCGCCCTCCTGCTGCTGGCCGTGCTCAGTGAGCGCGCCCGCCGACGTGTCGAAGGTCGCGCGGTGGTGCCTCCCGCCGTCATCGCGTTCGCGGGCACGGCGCTCGCCTTGATTCCCACGGCGGTCGCGGATGCCGAGGACACCGTCCGCGTGGTCATCGCGGCGGTGCTTGGCGTGGCCCTCGTCGTCGCGGGCGCGTGGGTGCGTCCGCCCCGAACCCCGGAGCTTCTCCCTCTCGCCGTCGCCGCCGGCGGCGCGCTCTCGTTGGTGTTGGTGTGGGGGGCGCAACTTTTCCACGCTGTCGAACGAGGGGACACCGGAGGCCCGCTCCGCGACGCGCTCGTCCTCCTCGTTGCCGCAGCCCTCGCCGGAGCGGCCGCGGGATGCAGCCGTGGTGTCGCGGCGTGGGCCCTGCTCGTCGGGCGGTCGACGGTCATCGCGGCTGCCGTCGTGCTCGCGGTCGGCGAGACCGTGCTGGTCGCGGTGGACGGTGGTCCTCTCGTACGGGCCGTTCTCGCGGTGCTCGCCCTCGGCGCCGCCGGCGCGGCCGCCTCGCGCGCGCGGCACGCGCTGGCCGGAATCGCGCTGGCCTCCGTCCTGCTCGGCGGCGCGGCGCTGGTCGCCGTGACGGGCCTGGGTGTCGGCATCCGTCCCCTCGAATGGATGACGCTGCCCCTGGCCCTCTCGCTCATCGGTGCCGCGGCGGCCTCACGCGTGCGCCCCCTGCCCCCGGTGGCGGTGGGAGGAGTGACGCTCGGGTTGGGCGTGGGTCTGCTTCCCTCCGCCGCTCTCGTCACCGACGAGATCCCTCGGGCCATCACCGTGCTGGTCGCGGCGATCGTCCTCCTCGTGCTGGCATCCCTCGTCTCGCGGGAGGCCTTCCGTCCCCTGGTTCTTCCGACGCTGGGCGTGGCCGCGCTGGCGCTCCTCGTCGTCGGCGGGGTGCGCGGAGTCGTCGACCTCGAGCGTCCTCTCTTCGACGTCTGGGTGCTCGCGGTGGCCGTGCCACTCGTCGCCGCCGCGGTGCTCCTGCAGCGTCGGGGCGGAGCCGTTCCGTCATTCGCGCCCCTCACGGCGGTCGTCGCGGGCCTCGGGTTCACCGCGATCCTGTCCACCGTGCGCATCGCGACCGTCGGGGACGAGAGCCTCCGCGCCGCGGTGACGATCGTGGCGATCCTCGTCGTCGCCGTGCTGTGGCGCGGTACGCGCAGCGTGGTCGTGTTCTGGGTGGGCGTGGGTCTCGCGGGTGCGGTCGCGGCGGTTGCGCTCGGTGCCGGCTCCGCCGACCCGGTCGAGCTCGTCACGGTGCCGATCGCCGCCGTTCTGGTGCTGCACGGTATCCGATCGCTTCGCGCTCGCCCCGAGCTGCGCAGCTGGCCCGCCGTCGGCGTGGGATTGGCGCTGCTGCTCCTGCCCTCACTCGTCTTCGACTTCGCTCTCGACAACGTGCTGTGGCGCGTGATCGCTCTCGGAGTCGCCGCTCTCGCAGTGCTCTTGGCAGGCGTGCGGTTCCGGCTGCAGGCTCCGGTGCTCCTCGGCGGCGTCGTCCTGATCGTGCACGCCGTCGCTCAGCTCTGGCCCTGGATCGCGTCGATCTACGAGAGCGTCTCGGGGCTGTGGTGGCTCTGGCTCGCGATCGTCGGCGTCCTTCTCATCGTGGTCGCGGCGACGTACGAGCGTCGCATCCGCGAGGTGAAGGCTGTGGCCCTCGCCATCCGCGCGCTGCGCTGACGCGCGCGAACCGCGCGAACCGCGCGAACCGCGCGAACCTCGCGGAACCGCGCGAACCTCGCGGAACCGCGCGAACCTCGCAGAATTCACGCCGAAATCTGCGAGATGGCGGGACACCTCCGAGCGGGAGGCGCGCCCTGCTACTCCGGGCGGTTTGCGCGCCGACGTCGCGTCAGCGGGATCTCGCCGCTCCCGGTGTCCGTCGTCGCGGATCGCGGGGTCGCCGGCATCGTGGTGCCCTCCGGCTCGTCGCTGAGGCCGCGACCGGTCGTCGTGACCGGGGCGGGCTCAGCGGATGCCGCCGCCTGGGGGATCGCGCCAGCCGGGCCACTCGGGGCGGTCGCAGCTGGATCGCCGGAAGCCGCCGGGGCTGAGCCCGCACCCTCCGCCCGAGCGGCCACAGCGACCTCGCCGGAGACGCGTCCCGCACCTCCGGTGGAACGGCCCGAAGCCGCGGCTCCCGCGGTCCCCGCCGC
>NZ_LDRT01000129.1 GCF_001476655.1 Microbacterium testaceum
GCGTAGAGCGGGGGAGGCCCGGCACCGCGCCCCGCAACCCCCTCGGCGTGCCGGGCCTCCCCCGCTCTACGCTGGGGCGATGACGGAGCAGACGGTGCGCATCGGCGGGCGTCGGCTGCGGCTGTCCAACCTCGACAAGGTCCTGTACCCCGAGACCGGGACCACCAAGGGCGAGGTGATCGACTACTACTCGCGCGTCGCCCCGCGTCTGCTCCCGCACGTCGCGGACCGCCCCGTCACACGCAAACGCTGGCCCGATGGCGTCGGCACCGCGACCGAACCCGGGGACCCCTTCTTCGCCAAAGCCCTCGAGCCGGGCGCTCCGGCGTGGGTGCGGCGCTTCCCGATCGACCACTCGTCGGGGGCCAAGGACTACCCCCTCGTCGACGATCTGCCGACGCTGGTCTTCCTCGCGCAGTCCGCGAGCCTCGAGTTGCACGTCCCGCAGTGGCGGTTCTCCCCCGAGGGTGAGCGCCAGAACCCCGACCGCCTGGTGCTCGATCTGGATCCCGGTCCGGGGGTCGGCCTCGCCGAGTGCGCCGAGGTCGCCCGGTGGGCGCGGGCGATCCTGCGCGACATGGGCCTGAACCCCCTCCCGGTCACCAGCGGTAGCAAGGGGATTCACCTCTATGCGCATCTCGACGGTCGTGCGACGAGCGACGCCGCCAGCGCGCTCGCGAAGGAACTCGCGCGCGCGATCGAGGCCGATCACCCTGACCTCGTCGTCAGTCAGATGGCGAAAGCCGCACGCCCGGGCAAAGTGTTCATCGACTGGAGCCAGAACAACGGGTCGAAGACCACGATCGCGCCCTACTCGCTGCGCGGGCGTGCGCAGCCGACGGTCGCGGCCCCCCGCACGTGGGAGGAGCTCGACGACCCCGACCTCCGCCACCTGCTCTTCACCGAGGTTCTCGAGCGCACAGGAGACCCCCTCGCCGCGGTCGAGCGTGACACCGCTCCGCTTCGGGCGTACATCTCCAAACGCAGCGCCGGACGCACGCCCGAACCCGTACCGGACGAGGCCCACGCCGCGCCAGCGCCCGAGGGTCTCCCCCGCTTCGTGATTCAGGAGCACCACGCCTCACGCGTGCACTGGGATCTGCGCCTCGAGCACGGGGGCGTGCTCGTCAGCTGGGCGGTGCCCAAAGGCATCCCCTCGACGACAGCCAAGAACAGTCTGGCGGTCATGACCGAAGACCACCCGATGATGTACCTCGACTTCGCCGGGGAGATCCCGCGCGGCGAGTACGGCGCGGGCATCATGACGATCTGGGACACCGGCACGTTCGAGCTCGAGAAGTGGCGCGACGACGAGGTGATCGCCACGCTCCAGGGACGAGCCGACGGTCCGCTCGGTCGCGTGCGCATCGCGCTGATCCGCACCGAGGGGCGCGGAGAGAAGTCGCAGTGGCTGCTGCACCGGATGAAGACGGATGCCGAGGGCCGCCCGCAGGGCGACGGTCGGCCGGTCGTGGCTCTCGATCACGGGCGGAACGGGTCCGATCCGAAATCCGGCACCGCCGCTGCTTCTCGGCCTGCGGGGCTCGATACGGCCGCGTCGACGGGCTCCCCCGCCGAGGCCTCCTCCACCGACTATCTGCGCCCGATGCTCGCCGTAGCCGCCACGCCCGGCCTCGCCCGGGCGGCCGCCGAGCGGTGGAATCGGGCCTGGGTGGAGATGAAGTGGGACGGCATCCGCGGTGTCGGGCTGTGGGACGGCCGACGTCTGCGCCTGCGTTCGCGCAATGGCAACGACCTCAGCGCGACCTACCCCGAACTCACGACGCTCGACCTCGGGCTCGGCTCCGAGCCGGCGATCGTCGACGGCGAGATCGTCGCCCTCGACGCCCAGGGGCGGCCGAGCTTCCCGCTCCTGCAGAAGCGGATGAACCTCGCCCAGCCGCGCGAGATCGAGAGGGAGGCGCGGCGCACTCCCGTCCAGTTCTACCTGTTCGATGTGCTCGCCGTGGGGGCACGCGATGTCTCCCCTCTCCCGCTCGTCGAGCGCCGCGGCATCCTGGAATCCCTCGCGCGGAACGCGCGACCTCCGGTCGTCGTCCCGCCGGTCTTCGACGACGTGGATGCCGCCTTCGCGACGAGCGGCCGGTTCGGGCTGGAGGGGGTCGTCGTGAAGAATCCGCAGTCGACGTACCGCCACGGCGAACGATCGGAGCTGTGGCTCAAGGTCAAACACACCCGGACGCAGGAGGTCGTGATCGGCGGCGTTCGACCCGGCAAGGGCAACCGCGCGGGCACGATCGGCTCACTGCTCGTGGGCGTACCCGGTCCGGACGGGCTGCGGTACGCCGGACGGGTCGGATCGGGCTTCTCGGAGCAGACGCTCGCGCGGTTGAGCGAGCTGCTCGGGCCGCTCGGGAGCGACACGGATCCGTTCGTGGGCGTTCCGGCAGCCGATGCGCGGGACGCGATCTGGGTGCGCCCCGAGCTCGTCGCGGAGGTCGAGTTCGCCGAGTTCACCCCCGACGGCATCCTGCGACAGGCGCGGTGGCGGGGGTTGCGGCCGGACAAGGATCCGAGCGAGGTGGTGCGGGAGGGCTGAGGGGGTGGCGATTCCGACGATGCGGCGCACGTCACGACCGCTAGCCTGATCGCGTGTTCATCAGCGATCTCGACCTCCAGCTGCTGGTGATCTGGATCGTCGGTCTCGGCGTCATCGCCCTCGCGGCACCGCTGACGTTCCTGCTGACACGGCGCCTTCGTCGTCTCCGGCGATGGCTGCCCTGGGTGGCCACCCTCACGGTGGTGGTCATGAGTTTCCTCGCTCTCGGACAGATCGATGTGTCGGTCAAGACGGCGGATGCCCTCGCCACCCTGGAGCACCAAGTGCATCTCCCGGTCACATATACGGCCGGAGGCTCGTCGCTCACCCTTCGAACGGACGGCAGCGCGGAGCTCGTTGGCGTGGTAGCCGGGGACGACATCCAGAAGAACGCCGCCGGACGGCAGTGCGTGTCCGGAGACACCGCGGCGGTCACGAGCGCGGGGCGGTGGTGGATGGACGCGGACGGCTTCGTGCACATCGAGGCCGGGGGCAGGATCACGCGCCTCTACCCGGACGGGAAGCTGATCCTCGGCTACGGGTGGGCCAAGGGATTCGTGCTGGCCTCCTGCGACGCCGAGTACGCGACCCTCTACCGCGCTCCTGGGCCCTTCTGATCGGTCGAGCGCGTCGGTGGGCGGCCCGGGGTGCCCCCGGCCACTACGCGTGACGCGTGTCGTGCTCGACGTGACCCGCGGGCTCGAGCTGGAAGGTCGAGTGCTCGACGTCGAAGTGGTCGGCCAGGCACCCCTGCAGGGACTCGAGGATGCGGGCCGCACGCCCGTCGGTCAGCGCCGCGTCTTCCACGATGACGTGCGCGCTGAAGACGGGCGCGCCGCGCGTGAGCTGCCACACGTGCACGTCGTGCACGTCGACCACGCCGTCCGTGTCGCGCAGGTGCTGACGGATCTCGGCCACGTGCACGTCGACCGGAGCCGACTCCGTCAGCACGACGACGACCTCGCGCAGCAGGCCGACGGCCCGCGGGACGATGAGGACGGCGATGAGCAGGGAGGCGATGGCATCCGCCTGCGTGAATCCGGTCGTGACGATCACGATCGCCGCGATGATCACGGCGATCGATCCGAAGAGGTCGCCGAGCACCTCGAGGTATGCGCCGCGGACGTTGATGCTCCGCTTCTGCGCGCGACCGAGCACCCACATCGAGATCGCGTTGGCGACCATGCCGGCCGCGGCGACGACGAGCATCAGGCCGCCCTGCACCTCCGCCTCGGCGGGGGCGAGGAGCCGCTGCACCGCCTCGATCCCCACCCACCCACACAGGACGATGAGAATGACGCCGTTCGCGAGCGCCCCCAGCACCTCGGCGCGCTGGTAGCCGAAGGTCCGGCGGTCGTCGGCGGGGCGCGAGGCGATGGCCGTGGCGATCAGTGCCACGACGAGAGCGGCGGCATCCGTGAACATGTGCGCCGCATCCGCGAGCAGGGCGAGGGAGCCCGACAGGATCGCCCCCACGATCTGCACGACCATCACCGACGCGGTGAGCGTCAGGGCGGTGGCGAGCAGACGCCGATTGTTGGCATCGCGGATGCCACCGGCGGGGGCGTGATCGTGCATAGCTCCAGGCTAGGCGGGACACACGATCACCCGCGTGTTTCCGGGGTAGTCGGGAATGAGAACGGGTGTCGCTCTCGCCGGATCAGCGCCGCAGGCCCGCCAGCTGCGCCTGGATCCGCCGGTGCGCGTGCAGCGGCGGATACACCCCGAGGAAGACCGCCATCGGCGCGCGCAGACGCATGTCGCGGATGCCGTGCGCCGCGTAGGTGTTCTCGAAACGATCGATGTAGCGACGGAAATCGCGCGGACGGTCGTCGAGGCGGCGCGCGCCGATCCCGGCCACCATGTTCGAGAAGTAGCCGATGCGCCGACCGGCGAGAGCGAGGTGCACCGCGATGTCGAGGTCTTCGTGCATGATGTCCTCTTCGTCTTCGCAGAGGTACTCGCGCACGTCGCGCCACGCGTCGGCCCGCACGGCCATATTGCTGCCGAAGAGGAACACGAAGTCGCCGGCCAGACGCACCTGCAGCCGGCGGAGCGCGTCATCGATCTGGTGGCCGATCGTCCTCAGCGGCAGGTCGTAGTACTCGACCGGCCCCGAGGCCGCGTCGACCTCCCCCGAGGCGAACACGCGCGACACCTGCGCGACCCAGTCGGGCTTGATGGCCGTGTCGGCGTCGATGCGCCCCAGGACATCGCCGACGGCGGCATCCATCCCGAGGTTCCGCGTCGGGACAAGGCCCTGTCGCTCATCCTGGCGGAGGAGGCGGATGCCGGCACCCGGGTGCTCCGAGACGAAACGCTCGACCACGGCCCGAGTGCCGTCCGTCGATCGGTTGTCGACGACGAGCACCTCCCGAGCCGGCACCGTCTGGCGGACGACTGCCTCGAGGCACTGCGCGATCACGGCCTCCTCGTTGAAGGCGGGCACGATGATCGACACCGAAGGAAGGGGCTTCACGCCTTCCTTCCTACACGCTCAAAGTTTCCGGAGAAGGGGCACGAGATGACGGAACGCCCGTGCGCGGTGCGATTCCGCGTTCTTTTCCTCCGCCGACCACTCGCCCACCGTGCGTTCCTCACCCGGCGTTTGACCCTCCGGGATGAAGATCGGGTCGTAGCCGAAGCCGCCGGTACCGCCGGGGGCCGTCGCGAGCCGACCGGGCCAGCGACCCTCTACGGTGTCCTCGCGACCGTCCGGAACGACCAGCGCGATCACCGACACGAACTGCGCCGTCCGGTGGGGATCGGCCACGTCGGACAGCTGATCGAGCAGCAGTTCGAGGTTGGCCGTGGCGTCCTTCTTGTGTCCTGCCCAATAGGCCGAGAACACCCCGGGCGAGCCGCCCAGCACGTCGACGGCCACGCCCGAGTCGTCCGCCAGGGCGGGTAGTCCGGTGTACGCCGCGGCCGCGCGCGCCTTGATCAGCGCGTTGGCGGCGAAGGTGACGCCGTCTTCGACGGGCTCGGGCCCGTCGTAGCCGACGACCTCGAGATCGGGGCGGACGGCGGCGACGATCGCCTGGAACTCCTCGACCTTGTGCGCGTTGTGCGTGGCGAGGACGACGCGGGCCATCTCAGCCCTCGAGCGCCGCGGTCTGGATGCCGCGCAGCTCGGCGCACCCGTCCACGCTGAGCTCGAGAAGGCGGTCGAGCTCAGCCTTGTCGAACGGCGCGCCCTCGGCGGTGCCCTGCACCTCGACGAACAGCCCCCGGCCCGTGACGACGACGTTCATGTCGGTCTCGGCGCGCACGTCCTCGACGTAGGCGAGGTCGAGCATCGGCTCACCGTCGATGATGCCGACCGACACCGCCGACACCGAGTCGATGAGCACCTCGGAGCGCTGGGCGATGAACTTCTTCTCGCGGCCCCAGGCGATGGCATCCGCCAGGGCGACGTACGCCCCCGTGATCGCGGCGGTGCGCGTGCCGCCGTCGGCCTGCAGCACGTCGCAGTCGATCACGATGGTGTTCTCGCCGAGCGCCTTGGTGTCGACCACGGCCCGCAGGGACCGGCCGATCAGACGCGAGATCTCGTGCGTGCGCCCGCCGACCTTGCCCTTGATGCTCTCGCGGTCGTTGCGGCTGTTCGTCGCGCGCGGGAGCATCGCGTACTCCGCCGTGACCCAGCCCTTGCCCTTGCCGGTGAGCCAGCGCGGCACGCCGTTGGTGAACGAGGCCGTGCACAGCACCTTCGTGCCCCCGAAGGTGATGAGCGCCGAGCCCTCGGCGTGCGCCGACCACCCGCGCTCGATGGTCACGGGACGGAGCTGGTCGTTGGTGCGGCCGTCTTTGCGGGTCATGGGTCCTCCTCGGACGAGTGGATGCCGGGCTGTCAGCGCGGCAGGTCGATGGCGCCGGTCTGCACGAGCTGCACCTCGCGCACCTCACGGCCCATGAGGCGGTTGGCGAGGTTCACGAAATCTTCGGCCGACGAACCGGTGGCTTCGTAGCGGTGTCGGGGAACGGCATCCGGTCCCGCGAGAAGGTCGCGCGAGACGAGCTGGCGGTAGACGTCCTTCGCGGTCTCGCTGTCGCTGGAGACCAGGCTGACGTCGGGACCCATCACGTAGCTGATGGCCCCCTCGAGGAACGGGTAGTGCGTGCACCCGAGCACGACGGTGTCGACGCCGGCGTGGCGGAGCGGGGCGAGGTACTGCTCGGCGGTCGCGAGCACCTCGGGCGAGTCGGTGACGCCCGCCTCGACGAACTCGACGAAACGCGGGCAGGCCTCGGCGAACACGGTGAGGCGTTCGTTGACCTCGAGCATGTCCTGGTAGGCGCGCGAGCCGATCGTGCCGACCGTGCCGATGACGCCGATGCGACCGTTGCGCGTGGTCGACATCGCGGTGCGCACGGCGGGCCCGATGACCTCGACGACGGGGATCTCGTAACGCTCGCGTGCATCTCGCAGCATGGCGGCGGATGCGGTGTTGCAGGCGATCACGAGCATCTTCACGCCCTGCTCGACCAGGGTGTCGAGCACCTCGAGCGCGTAGCGCCGGACGTCGGCGATGGGCTGGGGTCCGTAGGGCGAACGGGCGGTGTCGCCGATGTAGAGGATCGACTCGCGCGGGAGCTGCTGAGAGACCGCCCGGGCGACGGTGAGACCGCCGACCCCCGAGTCGAAGATCCCGATCGGCGCGTCATCCATAGATCCCCAGCCTACCGGGCGGGGTCGGGCGGGCAGGTCTCGGTGCGGAGGCGTACCGAACTCCTGAGAATTCGGGCGTGGGGCCGACTTCAGTGGCCGCCCGTGGGCCTCGCGGCCCGAAACTCAGGAGTTTCGCACGGCGGGGCGTGGGCCCGGCGCGAGCGCGGGGTCGCAATAGGCTGGCGACATGACGCGTAGCACCGCCCTGTACACCGACCGCTACGAACTGACGATGCTCGACGCGGCGCTCCGCGACGGCACCGCGGGACGCCGCTGCGTGTTCGAGGTGTTCGGACGCCGCCTCTCAGGCGGCCGCCGGTTCGGCGTCGTCGCGGGCACGGGCCGTCTGCTCGAAGCCATTCAGGACTTCCGCTTCGGCGACGACGAGCTGCGCTACCTGCGTGACAACCGGATCGTGGATGCCACCACCCTCGACCACCTCGCCGACTACCGCTTCACCGGCTCGGTCACCGGGTACCGGGAGGGCGAGGTGTACTTCCCCGGGTCCCCGCTGCTGACCATCGAGGGCACATTCGCCGACGCGGTCGTGCTCGAGACGCTGGCGTTGAGCATCCTGAACTACGACTCGGCCGTCGCGACCGCTGCCGCCCGCATGAGCGTCGCCGCCGGGGACCGGCCGCTCGCGGAGATGGGTTCGCGGCGCGCGAGCGAGGGAGCCGCCGTCGCCGCCGCCCGGGCCGCCTACATCGCAGGGTTCTCGGCCACGAGCAACCTCGAGGCCGGACGCCGCTGGGGCGTGCCCACGATGGGAACCGCCGCGCACGCCTGGACCCTGCTGCACGACAGCGAGGAGGAGGCGTTCCGGTCGCAGATCGACGCCCTGGGGGCCGGGACCACTCTCCTCATCGACACGTACGACATCGCCGAGGGGGTCCGCACCGCCGTCCGCGTCGCCGGCTCCGAGCTCGGCGGCGTCCGCATCGACTCCGGCGACCTGCCGATCGTCGCCGGGGAGGTACGCGCCCTGCTCGACGAGCTCGGCGCGACGAAGACCCGCATCACCGTGACGAGCGACCTCGACGAGTACGCCCTCGCCGCGCTGGCGGCATCCCCCGTCGACGCCTACGGCGTGGGTACGTCGGTCTCGACCGGTTCGGGCGTCCCCACCGCCGGGCTGGTCTTCAAGCTGGTCGCCCGAGAAGCCACCGACGGCTCTTGGGTGGCCGTGGCGAAAGCGTCCGCGCAGAAGGCCTCCCACGGGGGCCGCAAAGCCGCCTTCCGCACCCTCGATCAGGGCACAGCGACCTCGGAGCTGATCATCGTGAGCGACGGCTTCGAGGAGCTGTCGACCGCCGCCGAGCACCCCGACGCGCGCGCCCTCCAGACCACGCTGATGGTGGAGGGGGAAGCGGATGCCGCGGCCCTGGGCCCCGTCGGCGTCGAGGCCGCGCGGGCCCACCACGCGCGGGTGCGCGAGGAACTCCCGGTACGTGCCCTCGCGCTCAGCAAGGCGGACCCGGCGTTGGCGACGGAGTACCGCGAGGCCACTCCCTCGCGCTGACCGCGCGTTGCGGCGGGGACGTCGCCTCGACGGGCCGCGTCACCGCATCAGACGCGCTGCGTGCGTCGCCGCGACGACTATTTGGTCAGGGACTCGTAGATCTCTTTGCACTGCGGGCACACGGGGAACTTCTCGGGGTCGCGTCCCGGCGTCCACTTCTTGCCGCACAACGCGCGCACCGGCTTGCCGGTCAGGGCCGACTCGAGGATCTTGTCTTTCTTGACGTAATGCGAGAAACGCTCGTGGTCACCCGGCTCGATGTTCTCTTCGCGGATGAGCTCCTCGAGCTCACGATCCAGGGTCGCGAGGCCCCCGCTGTCAGGACTGTCGAGAGGCGTGCTCATGGTGTGCCAGTGTAGCCGCGGCGCGCAGGCGGCGGACCGGTTCTGCGCGAACCCCGCCGCTCAGGTCGCCTCGGCGAACTCCATCAGACGCGTTCCGCGGCGCTCGAACAGCATCGCACCGGCGACGACTCCGACGACGAGGACGATCACACCGGCCCCGAGGCCGACCCACAGGGCCACGACGGCGTCCTCGGTGTCGGAGGCGAGGGCACGACCCGCGAACCACAGCGCGGGCGACGCGGCCAGCAGCGACCCCAGCATCACGAGTCCCTGGGCCAGAACGCCGCCGGAGCCGGTGCGCTGCGGTTGCTGGAACGGGCTGTCTCCCGGACGCGAGACCGCGTACGGTGCCACGACCGACGAGACACTGGACAGGCCGAGACCCGAGAGGAACAGCGCCGCGCACACGCCGATCAGGGCGGGGAGGAACGCCCAACGTCCGTGCGCGACGGTCGCGAGGGGAATCGAGACGGCGAGGATCGGCAGACCGATCAGGAGCACGGGAACGAGGCGCCCGATACGGTCGGACAGCCCACGCACCCCACTGGCGATGTGCATCCACAGGGCGGTGGAGTCGTACGCGAGGTCGTTGTGCGGGAGCCACCCGAAGAACAGCGCCATGATCGGAACCGGCAACAGCGCCGCGACCTCGATCGGCACGCCGGCGACGACGAGGGGAACCATCGACAGGACTGCCGCGATCGGCACGACGACGATGTTCACGAGGTAGCGGCGATCGCGCAGCCAGTACGAGAGGCTGCGGGCGGCGACGGCACCACCGGGCGTCCCGGGAAGCAGGGCGAACCATCCCAGACCGCCGCGCTCGCGCACGGCGACCGGTCGCGGAGTGGTGGTGAGGAGGATTCGCACGAGGACGAACCACAACGCCGCGAGGACCACGACCGTGGCGACGGCGACGATCGCGCTGCCCGCCGCCGCTCCCGGCGTCGGCGCGAGCGCGATCCCCCATGCCGCGCCCACGGGCGTCCAGGCGAGCACCTCGGCGGCGGACACGAGCTGCGTGGGCACGGTGCCCCGCCACTCGAGCGAACCGAGGAAGACGGCCACGGGGACCACGACGACCAGCACGGCGACGAGATAGACCCCCGCGAGCTCACGCGACTGCCGGGGACGCTTGACCAGCGTGCCGAGGGCCATGCTGACGCGCGCCAGCAGGACGCAGGTCGTGAGTCCGAGGATGATCGAGACAGCGCTCGCGAACGCACTCACGCCCTGCTCGCTCCAGGCGATCGCGACGCTGATCGCGAGGACGAGAACGGCGAAGACGGGGACGCTCAGGAATCCGGCGAGCAGGAGCGCACCGGCGAGCGGCCGCGGCTCGGGGCCGACGACGGCGAAGCGGCGCGGGTCGAGCGGGTCCACGGAGGCCGTCACCGGTGGGCCGACCGCGAAGCCGAGCGTGATCGCCGAACCCGCGAGGACCGTCACGACCGCCGCGGTGAGGCGATCGACGTCACCGAGGCCGCTCGCGTTGACGGCGGCGAAGATCGTCCCGGCGACGAGCACGAAAAGACCGACCACCCGCCGGAGGACATCGTCCCGGTCGCCGCGGAGGGCGCCGAGCATCATGGCCAGCCTCAGCCGGAGAACGTGTGCAACCACTCCAGGCCCTCCACGTCGCCGAGACCGCCCGCGAGCTCGAGGAACCTCTGCTCGAGGCTCGCCTCCCCGCGCACTTCGTCGACCGTCCCCTCGGCGAGAACCTGGCCCGACACGATGACGGCGACGCGCGAGCACACGCGCTCGACGAGTTCCATGCCGTGGCTGGACAGGATGACGGTCCCCCCGTGCGAGACGTACGCGCCGAGGATGTCGAGGATCACCGCGCTCGACACGGGGTCGACCGCCTCGAACGGCTCGTCGAGGACGAGCAGCCGCGGCGAGTGGATCATCGCCCCGGCGAGCATGACCTTCTTCGTCATACCGGCGGAGTAGTCCGAGACCGGGCGCGCGAGCGCGTCGACGAGGTCGAAGGCACGCGCGAGATCGGCGGAGCGACTCTCGACGAGGGCCGCGGGGAGACCGCGCAGGGCACCGTAGTACGACAGGAGCTGTCGACCGGTGAGGCGGTCGAAAGTCCGCAGCCGATCCGGGAGCACGCCGATCATCTTCTTCGCGGCCCGCGCGTTCTTGGCCGCGTCCACACCGTTGATCGAGACGGTCCCGCCGTCCGCACGGAGAAGCCCCGCGATGATCGACAGGGTCGTCGTCTTTCCTGCGCCGTTCGGCCCGACGAGGCCGTAGAAGGATCCGGCGGGAATGGTCAGGTCGATGCCGTCGACGGCGCGCAGCTCACCGAAGGTCTTGGTGACGTTGCGCAGGGTCAGCGCGGGAGTCGCGTCATCGGCCTGCGGAGCCGTCGGGGTCTCCGTCGCTGCGACGCCGATGGCGGCTCCCGCGGTGGTCGCGGCGCTCGCCTTGGTCGGGTCGTCGGCCTCGACGTCGGCTTCGGCGTCTGCGTCGGCATCGGCGTCTGCGTCGGCATCGGCATCGGCATCGGCATCGGCATCGGCCGGAGGCTCTTCGACCGGCGCGTCGGCCGGCGTGGGATCCTCGACCTGGGTGGCGTCGCCGCGGGGAGCGTCGGCGTCCGCCATGTCGGCGTCGTCCGTATCGGGCGCCGGAGCGTCGTCGGACGTCTCCGCGGAGACGATCGCTTCGTCGACGGTGTCTTCGGTCGACGAGGATTCCGCCGGTTTCGCTTCTGGCTCGCCGACCGCCCCTGAGGGCTCATCGGCGTCGAGGACGACCACAGGCTCTTCCGCCGCGGAATCCGCCGGCGTGGGATCCTCGACCGGGTGAACGAGCGAGGCGTCCGCGGGCGCGGCCGTCTTGTCGGCGCCCTCTCCTGCCTGCCCCTGCACGGTCTCCGACTCCGCGGTCTCCGACTCCGCGGCATCCGGCCCCGCGACATCCGGCTCCGCGACTCCAGACTCCGCGGTTACCGACTCCACCGCGTCCGGCTCCGCGGCATCCGACTCCGCAGCGTCCGGCTCCGCCGCATCCGACTCCGCAGCGTCCGGCTCCGCCGCATCCGACTCCGCCGGCGCGGCGCCGTCCGGGGCCACCGCGACATCCGACTCCGCCGCATCCAACTCCGCCGGCGCGGCGCCGTCCGGGGCCTGTCTCTTATACAAATATGACGCTGCCGACGATCTTACGCGTGTCAAGCTAGATGGTCGGCGGAACATTAAAAGGGCAACGAAACAGGAGACACGACTGAAGAGAGAGGAAGGCAGGGAGATATAATAAGCAGACATCGACAACGACGACACCGTGCTCACCACAACTCTCGCCGAAGAGGCAGAGCCAA
>NZ_LDRT01000013.1 GCF_001476655.1 Microbacterium testaceum
TGTAGTCGTGCTTATGAGGGGGCTGCGTACGAAGAGAGCGGTACGGGTAAGATCGTGGGCAGGGGTAGATGGTTATAAAAGACATCCCGAAAGGGGAGCCGCGAGCGGTAGGTTTAACGCCCGGGTGGTGTTCCGGCAAGACGCCGTTGCCCAAGGCATCGAAAAAATCGGAATGCTCCAAGCTGGTCCGGCAAGAAATGGCCCCCCCGTGCAACCCAGGGAAGCGGGAGCGGGGGCATACCCCCCCCCCCCCCCCGGCAGGGGGGCGGCGTATGACGGCGAAACGGGCGACGAAGTCTGGTCCAGGGTCACAAGAAGCTCCTCAAGCTGACGCGAATGACCGGCACGGCTGCCGGCAGACGACGAAAGTAGACCGCGCATCGAACGTCTTTCGAAACCACCCCTGTCCGCGCCCTTCAGGGTGAAATGACCCCAGCCGCACAGGCAGACGCCGCCCCGCAGACGAACCGAAGGTTCACGTGCGATCACCGGTCTCCGTGGAAGTCGTCCATCCGCTTCATCGCTGCCGCGGCGGGCGGCAGGTCAGTTCACCTGGCCTCGTCGAAATCTCACCCGACATCGTCGCGCGATCATGGAGGCGGCGACGCCTGGTCTCATCGAACACAGCGGCGCGAAGCCGTCCACCGGCATCGGGCCGCTTCCCGCTCAGCGCGACGCCTGAGCTGCGACGACCGTGGAGATGAGGTCGAGGACCTGTTCCCGCCCTTCGGCGAACGGCATCAAGATCCTGCCTTCGGTCGTGACCAACGCAGCTGCCGGACGTCCAGCGGGGAGACCGAGGTGCTCGGCGAGCGTACCCGACAGGTCCGCATGTGCGAGCGCCGCGCGCTCACTTCGATCTCGAGGGACGTGGCCGCCGTCCCCCACCGCCATGACGATCCGCGGCTCAACCTCACCCAATGGCGACGACTGCGCAGCGTCCGTGACGTCATCGCACGAAGAACACCCGGGTCGAACGAAGACGAGCAGCTGCGCCCGGCCACGCAGTGCCCTCTGTAGCGGGTCGACTACTTCACCGTCCAACGCCGCCACCAGTGCAGGCGCCCCGCGTGGATTCACCTGTTCCCTCGCCACAGGTATGGCCGAGTGACGGGACCCGGCGAATCCGAGTGCACCGACGATGCACGCCAGGACCGCGACCAACGCGGCCCCCGCGGACTCGACGCCTCCGCCGAAGAGGGACGGAGTCCGCCCGGCGACGAAGCACAGGAAAGCGCTAACCGCGGAAAGCGAGGCCACAGTCGCGAGAGCGAGATTGCGACGGGTCGTCACCGCGCCCACGGGCGACGCGACCATCTCTCCGAAGCAGCCGCAGTCTTCCGAAGAGCCGAGCCGCGAGGCTCGCACGGCCACGACGAGAAACCCGACTGTCATCGCCCACGCAACGACCACCGCCGCCAGATAGACCGCGCCGGTCCCCGTGACCATACAGACGGCGCAGGCGAGCTCGATCAGTGCGAGGCTCGTGATCGCGAGGCGCGGCCGCGAGATCCATCGTTCCAGCCGGAGAGCGGTGACCGACCGCTCGGCGGCGGCCGACGCATGGAGCTTGGCGGTCCCGCTGAATGCGAGAACCAGCACGAGCAGGAAGCCCAGGCCCGATATCAGCGTGTCCACTCAGCCAGTGTGCGGAAAGACGAAGAAGGAGGAAGCGGAGAGCCCCTCCAGGGGTGCTCGGGTGAACCGGCATGATTCCCAGGCGCTCGAGAGAGTGTTCGTCAGCCCGGTCAGGCTCAGCGACCGCTTCGGCGGTGTCACACGACGAACCGCCCGTTGCGGATGACGATAGTCTGCGGAGTGGTTGACAGGGTTCCCACCTGCGCACTGTCCTGATACACGCGAACCCGCGAAGGCTCCGCCGCGTTCACCCGCAAGCGATAGCCCGACGAAACCGCCACCCCGTTCAGGGCCGCGACGACCTTGTCGTGAGTCTCGTCGCCGTTCACAGTGACCGTCGCCACGGTCTGACGCGATGCGTTCTGCAGAGTCACCTGATAGTAGAGCTTCCCCTGGAAGTAGTACTCGTGCGGCGTCGCCCCTGTCGAGGTCACGACGAGCCTGCTGCCGTCCGCGCTCATGCCGATCCAGCCCACGAGCTTGTCGTACCACCCGACGAACAACAATGCTGAGGTCACCGTGACCGGTACCGCTCGCCACAGAACCTCTT
The DNA here is from genome assembly GCF_001476655.1 of Microbacterium testaceum. Lineage (GTDB taxonomy): Bacteria > Actinomycetota > Actinomycetes > Actinomycetales > Microbacteriaceae > Microbacterium > Microbacterium testaceum_C. The sequence goes on from NZ_LDRT01000013.1 coordinate 2,189, forward strand.
GCGTGCCATCTGTCGCCTGCAGGATGGCGACGACGCGCCCCTCGGTCGGTCCGACATTGATGGCGGACGATTCCCTGCCGACCACGGAACTCGGAGATCCGTCGAGCGAGGACGTCTCCGATACGTTCCCGATCGACGAGTCACGATCACCCAGATACAGCGCCGCATTCGATGCCGCGAAAGTCCCGACGGGAAGGTTGTATCCCACGGTGCGCTCGCGGTGCGCGTCCCGCGAGTCGATGGCGGTCCAGATCTGGTTCTGCAAGGCGGGGTAGGACTGGAGCGCCGACAGCACGGAGGCCGAGATCGGAACGCCCCAGGCGGTGAAGAACGGCCCCAGGTTGCGATCCGCGACCTGAGAGGCGACCTGGGCGAAGAGGTCCTTCTTCTCTTGATCGGTGGATGGCATCGCCAGGCCCCGGATTCGACGCACGCGGTAAGCCTGGCTCACCGCGGGGTAGAACCCCTCGCCGAAGGACTGGCGCAACTGGTCGAAGAGGAACAAGGGGTAGAAGGGGTCTTCGTCCGTGAGCCGTGAGAAGCTGCGATCAGCGACCGGCTGCGCGAAGAATCTCGCGATGCGGTCCTTCGCCTCGGGCCACTGATCCAGACGGTGCTCGCCGGTGAGCCGCTGCTGCAGCGCAAGGGAGGAGATGTTCACGGTGACCTCGCCCAGACCGCCCCACGTGTACGACGGCGTCTGGAACGTGTGTCCGACCTCATGCCAGACGCCCCATGTGTCCGGTGTGGTGAGCAACGTCTCGCTCGCGCCGGTGTCGATTTGGAAGCACAACCACTGATTGGTGGCGAAGGCCCACCCCGCACCGGAATCCGCCCCGGAGAAGTAGACCCGACCCGGTCGCTTGCGGGCTATGCCCACGGCGGCATATGAGAGCCCATACACATCGCAGGTAAAGGAGAGGATCCGGTCCAGTCGCCGCACCACATCGGCTGCGTCCCAGCTGACACTCCTGCTTCGCATGTCATCGACCAGCCGCCGTTGGAAATCGGCGAACGCTCGGTCGCCGATGAGGCTGACGACCGGCGACGCCGACCAGGAAGAGAGCTGCGCGGAAAACTCCTCCGGCTTGGTCCGGTCTTTCACCCAGACGGGGTGGGGGCTTCCCCCCGAGAGCGTGACGCCGGCCGCACGCTCGGTCGACGAGTTCGTGACGAAGACGATGCCGTCCTGAGCGGCCGTGATGCTCTGGCGACCGGGAGTGAGAGCGACGGTGGTCAGCTCCCTGCCCTGGCCGCCGTTGAAGTCGCGCCACGGGCCCCGCACACCGATTGCCAGCGAGAGTGTGGGCGGCGCATCCGCATCGACCACGACGTCCAGCACGTCGCCCGCGACGACGTGGCGCCCGGTGGGCTGCAGGTCGCTGTGAGTGAAGCCGCGGTTCTCGAGAGCGGCGGTCTCGTCCTGGCCTCCGTGAGGCAGGGCGATGATGCGCGTCGTGGTGCCCGTGGAGTCGTGCATCACGACGGACAATGGCCTGATCTCGAATGCCGTGCTCGCGTTGCCCGAGGCCGAACTGACCGTGAGCATGCCCGTCGCCGCAACTGCCCCGCTTCGTATACGCATGGTCGTCTCATAGACGCCCGAGCCATTGGTGACACCTGACGGCTGATCGATCACGCCCTGCGCGGGGTCGCTCAGCGCCAGGGTCATCGGCTCGCCACTACGGGGGCGACCCGAGTCATCGACGCTAGTCGCCCGCACCGTGGTCACCTCGTCGGGGTAGAGCGAGGAACGTGATGTCGCAACCGCGATGCGCCCCGGCGAACTCGCCGCAACCAGGGGCGCGTGCACGGCCGCAGTAAGCACCGGCACGGCCCAGACCCCGCCGGCAAGAATGGCCCGACGTGTGGCATCCACGGTCATTGCTCTGTCCCCCCTTCGATCGGCGCGTCCGATGGAGATCATCGGGCGTGTCCGACGTTGAACGGTACGTCGGAATCGCGAACCGACCCCCTGGACGTGTAGCACTGAGCCGGGTGAAGTCAACCGCTCGAGGGGCTCAGAGGACCGATCGCCGGTCGGAAAATCATGGCCTCATGGTGGGACCCGGACAAGATCCCCGGCACTCCGAATGAATGGGCGAGTATACGGCCCGGTTCGGTCGTCGTCTCGCTACTGAGCTTGCCGTCGCCGACATGACGAGGGCCGTGTCGGCGGTCATAACGACTCCCGCCGACACGGCTCATCGAATCACGATGCGATGCAGACGAGGATGCCTGCGTTGCTCAGCATGAGGGATCGCCGACCGGGCGCCCGGCCTCGACGCAATCCCCCTGCGGCACTCGCATCAGGCCTTAGCACGCGTACTTCGTGTAGGACGCGATGCTTGTCGAGCCCTGCGTACCCTGGGCGGTGATCGCCTGCGTCTCAACGGCCGTGTCCCCGAGATACAAAGCGCCGGAGGCCGCGAGAATGTATCCCCCGCCGAGAACGAGCGCCCCGGAGAAGTCGGTCGACAGAGTGGTCGTGGACGCCGAACCATTCGACCACTGGATCTTTCGCACCTTTCCGTCGGTGCCCAGAGCCGAGCAGATCGGTGTGCCGGCTGCGCCCCACCCCACCGCACTGGCGACGCTCGAAAGGACTTGAGAACTGCCGTAGTAGAGGTTTCCCCCCGGGGTCAGGCAGAAGCCCCCTCCCACAGCCTTGGGGCGGTTGGCGATCACCGCGAAGGTTGCGACGACGCTCGATCCGTTCGCCTGCTCGGCCAGCCCGTTGCTCAGGACGATGGATGCTTTGGCGGCGTCCTTGATGTTTCCCTGGGCAGCCTGGACGCCCGTTGCGACCTGGGTGTCCTGGTAGAAGACCTTCCCGTCGGACGTGAAGAAGTAGCCCCCCACGAGAGCCGTTGCGCCCGCGAAGTTCGTGGTGAGGTTCGTGAAGGTGCGCGACCCATCATCGAGGAACATCCGTGCAGTGCCGTCCTTCGCGATCATCGACGCCTGACCCTTCCAGGTGTTCAGGGTCCACCCACTCGCCGACGAGATGTTCGAGGCGATCTTGTCATTGGCGTAGTACAGATCACCGGAGGGGGCGAGCACGAACGCATGACCGACAGGACTCGGCTTCACAGGAACAGCCGGATACGGCGCGCTGAGTGATGTGCCCGTAGCTTGTTCCACGACTCCGTTCTTCAGGACGATGGATGCCTTGGCGGCGTCCTTGATGTTTCCCTGGGCAGCCTGAACGCCGGTTGCCACCTGACTGTCCTGGTAGAAGAGCGTTCCGTCGGCCTTGAGGAAGTAACCTGCGACGAGTGCTGTCGCGCCTGCGAAGTTCGTGGTGAGGTTCGTGAAGGAGCGCGACCCATCATCGAGGAACATCCGTGTCGTGCCGTCCTTCGCGATCAGCGACGCCTGACCCTTCCAGGTGTTCAGCGCCCACCCACTCGCCGACGAAATGTTCGAGGCGATCTTGTCATTGCCGTAGTACAGATCACCCGAGGGGGCCAGGACAAACGCATGACCGACCGGTGTCGAACTCCCGGGTACAGCGGTCCACTGGATCGGACCCCAGGTCTTCCCGGCGTCGCTTCTGTCGCCGACACCGTACCGATACACCGCACCGGCCGATGTCACGTACGTGACGAAGTAGTAATTGTTGTCCCAATCCCCCATCGCCTTCGCGACACCCGTGGCGATGACGTTGTTGCGGAAGTAGAGCTGACCGGACGGACGCAAGAAGTATGCTGCACCGACCGCGACCGCGTCGGCCGGAAGACCGGCATACGCTTCGATGACGCCTCCGATGTTCGCCACTTTCGCCCCCGACGCGTCGTTGAAGTAGCAGACTTCATTCTCGTAAAAACGACCCTGCACAAACGCGCTGAAGACACCGGAAGCAATCTTGGTATTGGCACTGAAAAGTTCACCAGAACCGGTCAGAGAGAAACCGGAACCCAGCGGAGTCGGATAGCTCAGAGATGGGATACCCGAGTACTGAATCGGCCCCCAAGTCTTGCCGGCCTGGCTTGCGTCTCCGGCGCCGTACCGATAGACCGCTCCGGCCGACGTCACGTACGTGACGAAGTAGTAGTTGTTGTCCCAGTCTCCCGCGGCCTTCGCGACGCCCGTGGCGACGACAGTGTTACGGAAATAGAGCTGGCCGGAGGGACGCAGAAAGTAGGCCGCACCAACAGCCACAGAATCTGAGGGAACGCCCGCGTAGGATTCGATGATCCCCGAAACGTTGGCTACCTTCATACCCGAAGCGTCGTTGAAGTAGCACACTTCGTTTTCGTAGTACCGGCCCTGAACGAAGGCGCTGTACACACCCGCGGCGAGCTTGGTGTTCTGGTAATAGAGGCCCCCGAGCCCGTCAGGAAGAACCCGGATCCGAGCGGCTTCACGGCGACGTTCGACTCGGAGGGGAACGAGATCGCGGATCCCTGCTGCACTCCCTCGTAAAGGATGAACAGCTGCCCATTGCCGTCGATGTAGTCGGCTGCGTAGTGCGAGTTGCGATAAGAACCGGCAGCCGATTGCACTCCGCTCGCCACCTTCGAGCCCTTGTAGTACAGGTCGCCGCCCGTCGTCAGGTAGTAGTCGGCCCCCACCGACGTCGCATTCGTCGGAACTCCCGAATAGCTCTCGGCCACGGTGCTGCCCGACAGACGGCTGCCACCCGAATTCGTGTTGTAGCTCACGAACGTCGCTGACGGGGAGGTGTAGACCTTGGCGCTTAGGACGCCCGAGGCGACGACAGTGCTCTGGTTGTAGAGAGACCCGTCCGACGCGAGGAAGTATCCGCCACCGAGTGGTTGAGAGTCGGACGCGACGCCGGACACGGCGCTTCCCGAGGATGACGAGTTCGCGACCGCGGCGACGACGTTCGGGGTCACCGCAGCATTCGCACTCGCCTGCGCAGACGAGGTGCTCGCCGTTGCCGCGGCCACGGCGGTGAGCACGACCGTTCCCCCTGCGCCGGGAGTGGAGATGGCCGGGAGAGCGACAACACCATTCGTATCGCTGACCCCGGAGTAGGTGGTCGACCCCGTACTGAACGCGTACCCCTGGGGGAGGGAGACAGAGACGGAGACGCCCGCTTTTGCCACCTTGTTGGACATCGCGGTGATCTTGACCCCGGAGATGCTGGAGCAGCCGCTAGCCGAGTAGCTCGACTTATCGAACGAAAGGTCGACCGGCGTGGTCGATGCGGCGAAGGCGGGTGTCGTCGTCGCGAACATGATGACCGGCACGCTCCAGGCTGCTCCCTGGATGATGTGGCGGCGGGCGACAGCGGGCGAACCACTCTCGCCGTCGACGAATCGGGACAGAGACTCGGACGTGCGATCAGTCACAGTGGTGGCTCCTTAGCAATGGGCACGGGCGAACGTCGGCGAGGGATAGGGATGCGTGAATCGATCCGTTGCATCGCGACGCTCAACAGAGTCATCGACGACGAGCCGTTCGGTCCACCTCGCCCTCTTGCCGCGTCACATATTGGTTCGCTTCGGTTCACATGCCCCGTCAGGTCGCGACAGGCGGTCGCCGAGCTCGCCGCTTCGACGAGTGATATCAGTCGCAGATTCAGGTGAAAGCAGTCGTCGTTTCAGGAGTCCGATGCGCGGCAGTTGTCAACGTGTACCCACGTCCCGAGTAACTGTCGCTGCTCGACGCGCCCTCATCCGCCATCTAAGAAGGGAGACCTCGAAGTCATGACGCAGGAGGAATCGGCCACCGAGCTCAAAGGCCCGATGTCCCCGGTTCAGCCACCCCGCGTTGCGCTTCTCGGAGCCGCTGCTCAGCGCTGGTTCACCACTCGCGGGTGGCACGCGGAGCCTCTTGCCGGATCAGATCCTCTCCGCGTCTTCGCCGATGAGGTCAGCGTGGACTCGTTCATGGTCCGCCGCGTGTGGCACACCGCAGCCGTGCTCACACCGATCGCGCCTCGTCTCGCCGCAGAACCGCAGCCCGGCATACTCCTCCAGGTCGAGGGCGACCTCACCGTCGATTCGTTCGTCTCGGATCCGGTGCGCCTCTCAGCCGGCGGATCCGCTCGCATCGGACCAGGCATCCTGCCCGCTTACCGAGCCCCGCAGTCGACGGCGCGTATCGAGGTTCGATCGCGATCGCGGCTCGCCACCGCGCGCGAGGTGCAGGGGGTACTCGCGGTCGACACCCTGACGTCGAGCTGGCGCCTGCTGGCGAACACCGTGAACGCCCTTCTCAACGGCGAGGTTGATACGGATGCCGACAGCTTCACGGCCGTGCAGTCCGCGATCGAGTACCTGGCGTCGGCGGTGGCTTCGGAGATCGCGCCCGTGGTGCCGCCCGCAGAAAGGGACACCACGACGACGGCGTTCACCCGACTGCGCCTTCGAAGCGAGCACGTCATCCACAGGCACGCGAACTCGCCCGAGTTCACGGTCGCCGTGCTCGCTGACAAGCTCGGCGTGTCGCGCAGCTACCTGGCCAGAGCCTACGTCGGGACAGACACGACTCCCAGCGAGCGAATCCGCGCCGTGCGCCTTGAACTCGCCGCGGGGGCGTCCGCGGATGTCTCGGGTGAAACGCGCGCGACCCGCGCCGGGTTCTCTTCGTCGCGCGCTTTCAAGCGCGCTGAGCGAGCGTCGGGTACGCGCCTCGCGGCGGACCGGTGAAGAAGTCTCCCGGGGCGGAGAAGCTTGCCTCCATGACCCTGGCCTTCAGCCAGCCGACGGCCGACCCGTCAGCGGAGAGACGTTATCGGTGCTGCGCCATCAGTCGCAGAACCCGTCGCGCTGAAGTGCGGGATCGTTCAGCAGGCCTCCGTCGATGTCGAAACCGGCCAGCAGATTCTGTCCCTGGACGGTGGCTGACGTCAGCCTGAGGGCCGCGGGGAGCCGGTCGGCTATACACAGGCTCCGCGTGCCGAGGATCGAGTCAGCCACTCCCCCGAACTGGGAACGGAGAGTCTCGGCGTCGATGCTGTTGCCACCGAGCTCGAACCCGGCGGGGGTGAGCGTCAGATCGCCGTTCGCCGCACCCGGGGTGACGGAGACGCCGACGGGAATCCCCACACCGAAGACGGAGAGCTCGTTGACGAACGCGAGGTCAGGCGCCGCCATCTGGACCGTTCCGGACGGGAAGCCCGGGATCTGCGCCAAGAGGGTGCGCAGCTGATCCTCGTCGAGCGCCACCGACGCCGTTCCCCCCTCGGCGGCCGCGCCACCCGAGACCGGAACACCCCGCATGTCCACCACGACGTCGCCCGTGATGGGGCCGAGGGTGACGTCGTTCGACGTGATCGTCACGTCGTCGAGACGCCCGCCGAGCACCTGCGGGAGCACGATCCCGGCGACCGCCACATCGACGTTCTGATCGTCCGGCAGGCCGACGTTCTTCACGACGAGCGAGCGCACCGTGCTGGTCACGACGGAACGCGCGATGAACTCCGCGGCGACCACCGCACCCGTCACCAGCACGACGACCACGATGAGGATCGCGATCCATCGGCGGCTGTTACGCGGGCGCGGGGCCGCGGCATCCGTCATCCGCTTACATCCGCTCCGGAGCGGAGACGCCCAGCAGGGTCAGACCGTTGCGGAGCACCTGACCCGTCGCGTCGTTCAGCCACAGTCGGGTGCGGTGCACCGTCTCGACGGGAGCGTCGCTGAGCGGAATGACACGGCAGTTGTCGTACCAGCGGTGGTAGAGGCCCGCGAGCTCCTCGAGGTAACGGGCGACGCGGTGCGGCTCGCGGACGTCGGCGGCGTGAGCGACGATCCGCGGGTACTCCTGCAGGGCACCGAGCAGCGCCGACTCCGACTCGTGGTCGAGGAGCTCGGGCGCGAACTCGGAGCGGTCGACTCCGGATGCCGTGGCGTTGCGCGCCACGTTGTGCGTGCGCGCGTGGGCGTACTGCACGTAGAACACCGGGTTGTCGTTCGTGCGCTTCTGCAGCACGTCGAGGTCGATGTCGAGGTTCGAGTCGGCGGAGCTGCGCGTGAGGGCGTAGCGGGCGGCATCCACCCCGACGATCTCGACGAGGTCCTCGAGGGTCACCACGGTTCCGGCGCGCTTCGACATGCGCATCGGCTGGCCGTCGCGCACGAGGTTGACCATCTGGCCGATGAGCACCTGCAGGTTGACGTTCGGCTCGTCGCCGAAGGCGGCGCACATCGCCATGAGGCGCTGGACGTACCCGTGGTGGTCGGCGCCGAGCATGATGATGCAGCGGTTGAAGCCGCGCTCGCGCTTGTCGAGGTAGTACGCCAGGTCGCCCGAGATGTAGGCGGGCTGCCCGTCGGACTTGATGATGACACGGTCTTTGTCGTCGCCGAACTCGGTCGAGCGCAGCCAGGTCGCCCCGTCGGCCTCGAAGATGTGGCCGAGTTCGCGAAGCCGCGCGACGGCGCGCTCGACCGCGCCCGAGTTGTGCAGGTCGTTCTCGTGGAAGTACACGTCGAAGTCGACGCCGAACTCGTGGAGCGACTGCTTGATCTCGTCGAACATGAAATTCACGCCGAGCTCGCGGAAGGCCTCCTGCTTCGCCGCCGCGTCGAGCGCGTCGATGTCGCCGTCGTAGGCCTCGGTCACGCGCTGGGCGATGTCGTGGATGTACGCGCCGCCGTATCCGTCGTCGGGAGTCGGGTCGCCCTGGTGGGCGGCGACGAGGCTGCGGGCGAAGCGGTCGATCTGCGCGCCGTGGTCGTTGAAGTAGTACTCGCGGGTCACCTGGGCGCCCTGCGACGAGAGGATGCGCGCGAGGGCGTCGCCGAGTGCCGCCCAGCGCGTGCCACCGAGGTGGATCGGGCCGGTGGGGTTGGCGCTGACGAACTCGAGGTTGATGACCTCGTCGGCGCGGGAGTCGTTCGTCCCGAACGCCGCACCCTGGTCGACGATCGTCTTCGCCAAGGCTCCGGCGGCCGCGGCATCCAGGCGGATGTTGATGAAGCCGGGCCCGGCGACCTCGACGCTCGCGATGCCATCGACGGAGGTGAGGCCCGCGGCGATCTCGGCGGCGAACTCCCGCGGGTTCGCGCCGACGACCTTGGCGAGCTTCATCGCGGCGTTGGAGGCCCAGTCGCCGTGGTCGCGGTTCTTCGGCCGCTCGAGGGGCAGGTCGGCGGCGCTCAGCCCCGCCGAAGAGCCCTCTCGTCGCGCCTCCGCGAGCGGGGCGATGACGGCGAGCAGGGCAGCGGAGAGGGCAGCGGGATCCATAGCCCTGCAATTCTAGGGCGCGTCACCTGGGAGGCCGCGTCAGGCGATCTGCACCAGGGCTTCGTGGTCGTCGGGGGTCGTGGCATCCGGAATCTCGTTCTCCAGAACCGCGTCGACGTGCATCCGCTCGAGGCCGACGTACCCGCCGTGATAGCTGAGGAAGGCGCAATCGGCGGCGTCGCGACCCGTCGCGATGCGCACCAGCGAGCGGCGATCAGCGAGGCGGGTCGCATCGACGACGTACCAGGCGCCGTCGAGGTAGGCCTCGGCCACGGCGTGGAAGTCCATCGGCTCGAGGCCCGGGGCGAAGCACGCGGCGTAGCGGGCCGGCATGTCCATCGCGCGCAGCAGGGCGATGACGACGTGCGCGTAGTCCCGGCAAACGCCTTGCCCGGTCATGAGGGTCGTGACCGCGCTGTCGGTGCCGAGACTGAGGCCGGGCGTGTAGGTGACCGTGGATGCCACGAAGCTCGACACCGCGGCCAGCAGGTCTGCCCCCGCGAGGCCGCGGAACTGGCGGCGCGCCTGCGCAAAGACCTCGTCGGACTGACAGTAGCGACTCGGTCGCAGGTACGTGATGGTCTCGAGATCACTCGTGTGCGGCGTCTGCGACGGCCCCTGGACGACGGCGTCGTACCGCACGGCGAGTGGACCCTGCTCGGCCGTGAGGCGGTGCAGGCGGCTTCCCGACTGATCGACGATCTCGGTCGGCGTGTACAGACGACCGCCCTGCGAGAAGGTCAGACTCTCGCTCGCCAGGGGGACGCCCTGGGCGGCGGTGATCTGGAAGATGAGGTCGACGGACGCCCCCAGATCGAGGTCGAGTTCAGCGGTCACCCGGCGCGGCACCGGGTAATCCTCGCATGTCCCGAGGGCGGTTCGGCCCGCCGCGCGAGAAGACCTCCTAGCCGTCCTTCTTGCCGGGGCCTCCCGAGCCCGGGCCCTTGTCGTCCTTGCCCGGACCTTTGCCCTTGTCGTTCCCGCCCGGGCCTTGCTGGCCGGGGTCCGCCGGCTGCTCGTCGTCGGCTCCGTCGTCGTCGGAGATCGTCGGCTGCTCGTCTGGAGCCGGCTCCGCGGTCGGGGTGGAAGTCGGGGTGGGCGTGGGTGTCAGCGAGGTCAGGTCGGCGCGGACCGCGGCGATCCGCCCCAGGATGGCCTCGGCCTCGCCCGTCGAGAGAGTGCCCGCGTCGCGACGGGAGACCACCTCGGCTTCGAGCGCATCAAGGGTGGCGAGGGCCGACGCGTAGTCCCCCGCCGAAGCCTGGTTCGCGACCGTCTGCACGGTGCTCTGCCACGCGGTGGGTTCGGCCGCCGGGGGCGTGCAGCCGGTGAGTGCGATCGCGGCGGCGAGCAGCAGACCGGCACAGGGCAGGAAGCGTCGTCTCACGGCCCGACCTCGGTCCAGAGTTCGCCGAGGTGCTGGTCCAACGGCGACGGCAGTGCGGGGAGATCCGGCGCAGCGCCCGCCGGCGAACCGCTCAACGCCGCTACCGTGGCGATCCCGCCTCCCGCGAGCAGAACGACAATGACGGATGCCACGAGCAGCCACCGGCGGGGGCGTCGAGGGCGTTCTTCCGCCAGGACGCGCGTGGGGGCGGTGTCCCCCCGAAGAACCCGGGTTTGCGTCGCCGCGGCCTCGGAGACGACGGGAGTTCCGGTCCCGGCACCGACGGACAGGGAGCGGAGCGCAGCGATGAGGCCCGCGGCATCCGGTCGCTCCGCAGGATTCGTGGCGGTCATGCCTTCGAGAACCTCCCGCCACGGTGCCGCGAGGTCGGCGGGGATCTCCGGCGCGGCCACGAGACGCGCGGCGAGCGCCTCGTGCGGGGTGCGGCCCGAGAACGGCCGGGTGCCCGTCAGCGCCTCGAGGAGGACCAACCCGAGCGAATAGATGTCGCTCGCGGGAGCCGCCGGCATCCCCCGAGCTTGCTCCGGGCTCAGGTAGGCGGCGGTACCGACGACCGTCTCGGCTTTGGTGAGGCGGGTGGAGCCGACGAGCGACGCGATGCCGAAATCGGCGAGCGTCGCGCGCGGCGTCTCGCCGGGATGGCCGCCCGGACGGATGAGGATGTTGGAGGGCTTGACGTCACGGTGGACGATTCCGCGGGAGTGGATCACCGCGAAGGCCTCGGCGATCTCGGCACCGATGCGCGCGACCTCCGGCTCCGCGATCGGGCCGCGGGCGATGAGGTCGGCGAGAGTGGGACCGGCGATGAGCTCCATCGACAGATACGCGGGGGTGGACGCCAGGCGTGCGTCGTACAGCGTGACCAACGAGGGATGCGAGAGAGAGGCGAGGAGACGGATCTCGGAACGTACGCGCGCTGCGTCCGCCGGATCCGCTCCTTCTCCATCGATCACCTTGAGTGCGACCGTCCGCCCGAGCGAGGTATCCATCGCCTCATAGACCCGGGCGTAACCGCCCCGACCCAACAGCCTGCCCAGGCGGTAACGTCCGTCGAACAGGTCGTCGACGGACGCGTCGTACGGCACGGTGGGATTCGAATCGGTCATGATCGCTTTCTCGGGGGCGGTGACCCCGAGAGCATTCAGACGAGGTCGTCGTTCGAAGAGCGCGTCGTCGAACGGGTGACCTGCGCTCCCCCGACTCCTTCGGTACGGGTGACGGTGTCGGTTTGGCGACGCCGCACGAGCAGAACGATTCCGATGAGGAAGACGACGACGCCCGCACCCATCATGATGTACCCGATCATGCTCAGGTTCACGAAATCATTCGGCAGGTTCACGGCGAAGGCGAGGATGGCGCCGATGACGAAGAGCGCGATACCGGCTCCGATACTCATGGGAGACCCCTTTCGAGAGATGTTCCAGCATCCCAACGACGTGCGAATACGTCGGATGGTCTTGACAAGGCCGTCAGACGTGCGCTTCACCCCCATCGCGAAGGGGATCCTCGAGGACACGCGACCTCGCGTCTCGGTCAGACTGTCGGCCGTGCCGGCCCCCGGAGCGGCACGAGGAAGGCCACATGACGACGTTCACCGGCGATCACCATCTCGACGTCGATGCTCTCGGCGTCTCGATCCGCATCGACGGGAGCGGCCTGCCCTCTCGGGATCTCGGGCAGCTCACCGAAGCATGGTCGGGCGCTCGATCGAGCAGCGAGCTGCCGCCCGTCGCCACGGTCACGCCGCGGCCCCGTTTCCACTTCGACGACACGGTCGCCGACGTCACGACGCAGGTCACCCTCGCCGCCCTGGCCGCGCGGCGCGGGGAGATCTGGATGGTGCACGCCGGCGCCGTCGCCGACGAGCACGGACGGGTGGTGATGTTCTCGGGTCGATCCGGCATGGGCAAGACCACGCTGATGTCGAGGCTCGCGCGCGAGTTCGCGTACGTCACCGACGAGAGCGTCGGCATCGACGCGGGAGGCGGGGTGCTGCCGTACCGCAAGCCGCTGTCGATCATCGACGACGCCGCGCGGGCGAAGCGTCAGGCCTCTCCCGCCGGTCTGGGTCTGCGCGAACTCCCCGACGCGCCGCTGAGGTTGCACGCGATCGTCGTTCTGGACCGCGCCGAGATCGACACCCCCGCCCGACTCGAGCCCCTCGACATCGCGGACGCCATCGGCGCGATCGCCCCGCAATGCAGCTACCTCTCCGAGCTCGACGCTCCCCTGCGCACGATCGTGGGCCGCATCGAGGGCGTCGGTGGCGCTCTTCGTCTGCGATACCGCGAGGCCGAGGACACCGTCGCACTGGTTCGCGCCGTCTTCGCCACCCCACCGAGGACGCCCCTGACCTCTACCGCCCCGCAATCGCCGATTCGTGAGGCGGCGGCGAGGGGGTTCGGACGCACGCCGGTCCTGGATGCCATCTCCATCGACGGAGACCGCCTGGTACTCATGCAGCGCAGCGCGAACGACGAGACCGCTGTCCACATCATCGACGGCGTGGGCCCCGCACTCTGGTGGGCCGCGGACGGCGTCTCGTTCGATGAGCTGGTCGCGGCCGCGGTGCGCCGTCATGGCGTCCCCGCCGACGGCGACGCGGCGAGCGCGGTGCGGTCGGCAGTGGAAGCGCTGTGCGCGGCGGGGCTCATCGAGGAGCGGTCCGGCACCGAAGGGGCTGGTGAAACAGGACGGCGGTTCGGGTGAATGGTCTCGCGTGGCGGCGACGAACCCCCGCTCACGGAACGGCGAAGGCCGCGATCATCGATCGCGGCCTTCTTTCTGGTGCCCCCGACAGGAATCGAACCTGCGACCTTTGGTACCGGAAACCAACGCTCTATCCCCTGAGCTACGGAGGCGGACGGTCAAGGTTATCACCGCACCGCGACCACCCCCGACGCCGCCGGACCCGTTCGGGCGAGACGACGCCGGGGGCGCGGCATCCGGATCACTCTTCTCCGATGACACCGATCCCGGTGGCGTGGTGGTCGACGGTGGGGTCGTCCTTCGTGGGCGCCTTCGACGCCTCGTCGGGGTCGTTCTCCTGGCTCGGCTTGACCGTGGGGTCGTCGCCCAGGTCGGCGGCGTCATCGGCGGGGGCGGAGTTCTGGGGGTCGCTCATGGCATTCCTCTCGTCGCTTACCCCCTCACCCTGGCAAGGCGAGGGCGAGCGCCCCAGAGGCTTGACCCCGGCGGCAGCCGGGCCTATCGCCCGAACAGCGCCCTCACGCGGCGGCCGAACGGCGGAGTCAACACGACGGACCGACCGTTCACGTCCACGGTCACGGAGGTCCCCCCGAGCACGCCGGAGCGCGCCGGCACCGCGTCTCCGCGGACGTACGCCTCGGCGATGTCGACGTAGACGGCCAGCAGCCGGGCGCTCTCGTCTTTCGACGAGGTGGTGTCGACGAGCTGTGTGCGATGGCCCGTGTCGGTCTCGACCGAGAACCACCGCGATCCGGGCGTCGACACGGCCGCCCAGCGTCCTCCGCGCGCGAAGCGCGCACGGGCTGCTCCGTCGCGCAGCTCCGTGACGACGTCGAGGTCGGTGTGCGCGATCGCCAGCACCTCGAGCATGGCCAGGGCCTCGGCGGCGGTGACGTAGTCGGCGCGGTCGGCGCTCAGGCCGCCCCACTCGAATCTGCGCTCGCCCATCAGACCTCCCGCGTCGCGTCCCCCGAGCGTAACCCCGGCACCGGGGCGCGGCATCCGGAATCCGAACCTGAAAAGAGGCTGGGAGACCCCTACGATGAGCGCATGCACAGTTCGAGCCCGTATTCCATCACCGACCAGACATCGATCTTCGCGCTCAGCGCGACCAACTCGCTCATCGGACTCGCCGTCTACGTGCTCCTCGTCGTGGCACTGTGGCGCGTGTTCACCAAGGCCGGGTACCCCGGCTGGCTCGCGATCATCCCCATCGTCAACCTCGTCTTCCTGACCAAGATCGCCGGGTTCTCGGGATGGTTCGCCCTGCTGTACCTGATCCCGATCGTCGGGTTCGTGTTCTACATCATCGTGTCGATCCGCGTGGGGCGCGCCTTCGGCCACGGCTGGTTCTTCTCGATCGTGCTGCTGGTGCTGCTGCACATCATCGGCTATCTGATCCTCGCCTTCAGCAGCGACACCTACCGCGCGGAACGGATCCGCTGAACACGATCCCGGATGCCGGCCCCGGGGGCCCCGACGAGCTCGAAAGTGCGCTCGTCGGGGCCTTCTCCATACGGGGAGCGTCACACGGGGCGGAGCCGGTCGTCCGGGTGAAGGCTGCGGAGGCGCACCGACCCCTCGAGGATCGCGCGCAGGGCACGGGGACTCAGCTCGAGCTCGGCCGAGACGCGCTCGAGGCCCGCACCCGAGGACACCGCCGTGCGCAGGGCCGCCTCGGCATCCCGCGCGGCGTCTTCGACATCGGCCGCCGTGCTCGCGATGAAGGCGGCGAGCCGCGCCTGCGCCGCGCGGATGGTGACGCGCTGACGCTCGAGCGCGTTCGCGGGGCTCATGCGCACCCCCCGGCGGCTTCGCGAGCCGAGGGGGCGGCGAGGGGCGATGAGTCCATGACGGCGGTCGAAGGCATGAGTGTCTCTCCCGGGGATCCGTCGCGCGCGCGGAGCGGCGGCGACAGTTCATGTTCTCGAACGACGGTGAACGCGCGCATCCACCTCAAGGTGTATTTGTGGCCCCCTTGGTCAGCGGAGCCACACGCGGGATGCTCTCGCTACGCCGAACGGTAGACGTCGATGCTGTCCGGGCGCTCCGACGCCGCCGCGACGAGCGCGATGACCCCCAACCCCAGAGTCGGCGCGAGCACCGCCACGATGCCGATCATGTTCGCGATCACGAGGACGTCCTGCCCGGCGCCGGCTCCGAAGAGCACGGACACCGTGATGTACTGCAAGGCCGCCGCGCCGACGCTCAGGCCGAGTGCCCACATCGGCATCCATCGCCACCGGCGCGGCACCGCGCCCAAACGGGCGATCTGCACCGCGGCGACGAGTCCGGCGGCCATCGAGACGATCCACCCGCCCCAGGAGACGACGGAGCTCGCGACCACGGCGGGGTCGCTCGCGGAGAGCGGCTCGGGCAGAGCGATCGTGATGCCGTCGAACACGAGCGGGGTGACCGCGACGACGACCAGCGCCGTCATGCCGAGCGGGCGCCGCGCGACGACACTCGCGTCGCGGGAGAACCCCACAGCGAAGCAGATGACGCCCGCTGCCCAGACGAGATCGATCACGACCCGCAGGACGGTCGGACTGAGCATGTACTGCCCCGCGAGGAGGGTCAGCAACCCCGCCACTCCGAGCAGGATGCCCCCGGTTCTCCACGTCCTCGTTCTCGCGCGCATCTGCCCAGGCTATGCGGGGCGGCCGGGAACAACGGATGCCACGGACGCGGGGTCGCATCCGTGGCATCCGTCTCAGTCGCCCTTCACGTTCACGATCTGCCGCAGCGTGTGGCGCACGGTCACCAGGTCGGCGGCATCCGCCATCACCCGGTCGATCGGCTTGTACGCCTGCGGGATCTCGTCGATGAAGGCCTCGGTGTCGCGGTACTCAATCCCCGCCATGGCTTCGCGCAGCTGCTCGTGCGTGAACGTCTTGCGCGCGGCCGACCGCGAGTACTCCCGGCCGGCGCCGTGCGGAGACGAGTTCAGGGCCATGGCGTTGCCCCGCCCCTCGACGACGTACGACGCGGTGCCCATCGACCCCGGGATGAGTCCCGGGCGGCCGGCGTCGGCCATGATCGCCCCCTTGCGGGACACCCACACCTGCGTGCCGAAGTGCCTCTCGGACTCGGTGAAGTTGTGGTGGCAGTTGATCCGCTCGCGCTCCTCGACGGGGGTGTCGAGGAAGCGGCCGAGCTGGTTCGCGACGCGGTCCATCATCTCCTCGCGGTTGAGCAGGGCGAAGTGCTGAGCCCAGCGCAGTTCGCGGATGTACCGGGTGAACTCGGGCGTCCCTTCGACCAGGTAGGCCAGGTCGGGGTGCGGAAGCTCGATCCACCACTGCTTCGCGAGCCGCTGCGCCACCTTGATGTGGTGCTGCGCGATCCGGTTGCCGACCCCGCGGGAGCCGGAGTGCAGGAACATCCACACGTCGTCGTTCTCGTCGAGCGAGATCTCGATGAAGTGGTTGCCGCTGCCCAGCGATCCGAGCTGCTGCCGCCAATGGCCGGCGTACGACGCGGGGTCGAACTCCGCCTTCTCGGCGAGCGCCTCGAGCTCCGCGACACGTGGCTCGGCGGTCGCGACGATCTTGCGGTTGTCACGACCGGCCGAGAGCGGGATGGCCCGCTCGATCTGCTGCCGGAGTTCCGCGAGGTCTCGGCCGTCGAGGTCTGCGGCGTCGAACTGCGTCTTGACGGCGATCATGCCGCAACCGATGTCGACTCCGACGGCCGCGGGCATGATGGCGCCGAGCGTCGGGATGACCGAGCCGACCGTCGCGCCCAGGCCCAGGTGGGCGTCGGGCATGAGGGCCAGGTGGGGGTGGATGAACGGCATGCGCGACGAGGTACGGGCCTGCTCGATGGTCTTCTCATCGATCAGGCTCGCCCACGACACCAGTCGTTCGGTGAGCTTCTGCATGGATCCTTTCCTTCGGGTGATGCGCGCTCGCGTGAGGCGAGGGCGCGGTGGGGGAGCCTCAGGTGCGGGCACACTCCCCCACTCGCGTGGAAAGAGAAACGCCCCGACCTGACGGTGCGGGGCGTGAGAAGACGGGTGTCTAGACGACCGGCGCCGGAGGGTACGACGGGAGGAGGAACGGCAGGAACGTGTCCTGCTGCCCCTGCTGCTCCAGGCGGCGATCGCGGTTCGCGGTCATCGTCTCGTCTTTCCTCGGCATCCCGCGCCGAGTGGCGCGGACTTGCGAACATAACGGATGCCGCCGACTCGGCGCAAGAGTCGCGGCATCCGTTTCACCCGATCACCTCGTCGGGTGGGGGTCTCAGGCCTCGGTCGGTTGATCGAAGTCCCAGTCGATGGCCCCCTCGTCGTCGGCGTCGGGTTCCACCATGCGCAGCTGCGTCTGGGGGTAGAGGCGATGGTTCTTGAGCTCTTTGGCGGCGGACGAGAAGTCGGGCTCTTCGTCGTCCCATTCCACGGGCGCGGACAGGACGTCATTCCCGACGCCGATGACGAGCTCGGCTTGGGCGACCTTCCTGTCGCTCGTGACGATCGGGATACTCACCGCCTCGGCCTGGCCTTCCTTGGCGACCGCCGCCGTCAGTTCGATGAGCGACGACGCGACGTCATCGGTTGTCATCACGGTTTCCCCGGCATATGTCACGCAGCGCATTCCTTCACCCTGAGGTGTCCCGAAAGGGTGAGGGGGGTGGGTTGCTTGGACGGGGACGGTGCGGTACGCCCTCAGTCGCGAGAGCGGGCGGGACGGAACACCGCTTGGTCGAGCTCAAACCAGACGGCGCGGACGGTCTCGAACTCACCGAACCGCTCCGGAGGGGGATCCGACAGAGAGAGCCGGTAGCCACGCGGGAGGTCGTCCACGTGCTGTCCGTCGCGCGGTCCGCCGACGAGCACGTAGATCACGAGGACGCGTCCGTCGCGCCCTCGACCGCGACTCCGTCGACGGCATCGCTCATCCGGCGAAGGAATGCCACCACGACGGCGGACTCCTCGGGTGACATGTCGATGACGGCCGCCAGCATGCGGCTGTGCATCTTGCCGAGCGTCTGTCGCACCTCTTCGTCGGCGCGTGGAGTCGACTGGATGAAGACACTGCGGCGGTCGTGGGGGTTGGCGACGCGGACGATGTGCCCGGAGCGCTCCAACCTGTCGAGCAAAGCAGTCGTGGAGGCCGTCGAGAGACCGAGGTAGCGCGTGAGTTCTCCGGGCCGCACTCCGTCGGCCGTGCCGCGCAGGAGATAGCGCAGCACGAGGAGCTCGTTCTCACCCATCGACATCGAGTCCCGGGTGCGGCGACGCATGGCCACCTCGGCGGCGCGGTAGATGCGGAGAGCTTCGAGCACGGCCTTGTGGCGCTGCCGGCGATCCGAGACGGCGTCGCCGTACCAGTAGCTGGGCTGGTTGGCGGTCGTGCCGCGGTTCGCGAGATCGACGTCGGTCACGGCTGATCTCCCCTCGGTTGGGTGAACTATACCCCAGAAAAATAGTTAAACGAGTTAGTTACTAAGCGAGTATGTTCTCAGTGAAGCTAAGCACTCGCGAAAGGAGCACCCATGAACCCGGCATCTGACCCCTCCTCTCCCAAGTCGGTCGCGATCGCAGACCGCCCCGCTCCCGCCGTGGCGACGACATCCACGCGCACGATGTGGGCAAAGGTCGACACCGGATTCTGGGTCGCGCATCGCGCCGGCGAATACTTCGGCTGCGTCGACCAGGTGGCCGGCGGCTATGTCGCGCGCGACGCCCACGGCATCCCGATCGGCCGGTACGACGGCCTGAAGGCGGCCAAATCGTCTCTGCGGAGCACGACGCATCCGCTCAACGTCGCGCGACGCGTCCAGGCCGAGCGTGCCCGTCTCGCGGCCGCCACCGCCGTCGGTGTGACCGCCCTGGGGTTCGCGCTGACCGCCGGCGCCCTGGCACCGTTTCTGTGAACGAGATGAACGACATCGACCTGCGCGATGAGGCGGACGACTTCGAGGACGCCGCCGCCGCCGCGTTCGCGGAGCGGTACGGCGTCGCTCCCCTCTGACACCTGTGTGCACGCGTCGACCCCCTGGACACGCGGGGGTCACCGTGCGAGCGTCTCTCGCGAGCCACGAAGAGGCCCCCGACGAACGGAGACAGCATGACGAACCACGACGGTCGCGCGGACGACGCCCCCGATCAGGACTCGAACGGCACCGGGAGCGAATCACCCGAAGAGGGCGCGGCGGCTCAGCAGGATGCCGACAACGCCGCGACCACCTCGGACTCCCCCACCGGCGACATCTCGTAACCGCCCTCAGAACGCGTAGCGGACGCGGCAGTACGGAAGCCTCTCGGCGATCAGCGCCGTCAGGGCCGCCACGCTTTGCGCCTTCGACGGATGCCGGTAGCGCACATTGATCGCGCCGTTCTGGGGGTGCTTCTGCTCCTGCGTCGCCGGCGTCCACAGCAGTTCCTCGCCCCGGGGGTGCCAACCGAGGTTGACCTCGTGCTGCGATTCGTTGTGCGTGAGGAAGATCACCTCGCACGCCAGTTGCGCCTTGGCGCGAGGATGAAGGGTCGCGTCGATCTCATCGAACAGCTCGGCCCCGTCGTCCAGCCACGTCGGAGTGAGGATCACGGGCGAGAAGTTCACGTGCACCTCGTACCCGGCCTCGACGAAGTCGTTGATCGCGGCGATGCGCTCGGCCATCGTTCCGTTCTACTCCGGGGCTCCGACATCGGCGCCGGCGGGAGTACCCGGGTGGGGCTGACATCGCGGACACCACCAGGTGCGGCGCTGCTCGGGATCGTCCCGGACCTCTTCACGGACGAGGACCCGCGTCCCGCACCGCAGGCACGGACGGCCGGCACGTCCCGCGACCCAGTGCGACGAGCCCCGGCGCCGATCTCCCGTCGTGACCTGGTACATCCCCGGGACGGTGGCGGAGATCCGCAGACATCGCGCTGCCAGGGCGATGAGCGCCTCGAGATCGGTCGCTCCGATGGGGGCGAAAGGATGGATGCCGCGCAAGAACGCCAACTCGTTGACCCACAGGTTGCCGAGACCGGCGATGCGCGTCTGGTCGAGGAGCGCGGCGACCAGGGGCCGCTCGGGCCGGGAGGACAATCGGCGGACGGCATCCGCGGCATCCCAGTCCTCCCTCAACGGATCGGGCCCGAGATGCCCGATGACGTCGCGCTCGCGCGCGGTGGGCACGAGGTCGACCACGGGGATGTCGAGTCCCCAGACCTCGCGGCCGTCGTCGAGGCGCATGCGGACCCTCGCCTTCTCGCGCGCGGCGGTCGGGAGGGCGCGCCCCGCGCGGGTGATCGTCCACCCGCCCTGCATGCGCAGGTGGGTGTGCAAGGTGGTGCCGTCGTCGAAGCGGGTCAGCAGGTGCTTGCCGTGGGTGTCGTAGCCCTCGATGCGCAGCCCCGCGAGCGCGGTGCCGGCGGCTGCGCCGGACCGGAGCTCCCCATCGCGCACGCGATGGCCGATGGTGGCGGCGGTGAGGCGCTGCCGCAGCCGGTAGACGCTGTCGCCCTCCGGCACGATCAGGGTGCCGGCACGAGCTGGTCGTCGCGTGGGGCCAGGTCGGGCCGCAGGCGCGTGCCGAACTCGTGGCGGAGTGCGCTGAGAGCCGCGTGCCACCCCGCGAGCCCGTGGACACCGGGTCCCGGGCTCGTCGACGACGAGCACAGGTACACCCCCTTCATCGGGGTGCGCCAGGGGTCGGGACTGTAGATCGGGCGCCCCACGAGCTGCGAGAGCGTCGGGGCGCCTGCGGAGATGTCCCCGCCCGGGAAGTTGGGGTTCCACGCCGCGATGTCCTCGGCCGTGCGCGAGGTCGAGGCCAGCACCGTGTCGCGGAAGCCGGGGGCGAAGCGCTCGATCTGCCGGACGATCGCCTCCTCGCGGTCCGCCGGGCTCCCCGACGGCACGTGCGTGTACGCCCAGAGGACGTGCGTGCCCTCCGGGGCGCGGCTTGCGTCGAACAGCGTCGGCTGGGCGGCGAGGACGTACGGAGCGTCCGGCAGATTTCCGCGGACGACGGCGTTCTCGGCGGCCGCGATCTCGGCGCGCGTGCCGCCGATGTGCACCGTGCCGGAACGGGCGACGTCGGCGTTCGCCCACGGCACCGGGTCGCTCAACGCGAAGTCGACCTTGGCGACGCCTCCGCCGTAGCGGAACCGCTCGAGGGCACGACGGTAAGCGGGTGGCATCCGGTCCCCCGCGAGACGAAGGAGGGCGCGCGGCGTGGTGTCGAGCAGCACGGCACGCGCGGGCGGGAGCTCGCCGAGGGAGGTGACCTCGACACCGGCGTGCAGCACGCCGCCGTGCGCGCGGATGTCGGCGATCATCGCGTCGGCGATCGACTGGCTGCCCCCGATCGGGATCGGCCAGCCGCGCCCGTGGCCGTACGTGGCGAGGACGAGCCCCGCACCCCCGGCGGCGAGGCTCGGCTGACGCAGGATCGTGTGGGCCGAGACACCCGTCATGAGAGACGGCGCGACCTCCTCGCGGAAGCGGGCGTTCCACCACGGTCCGCCCTGTTCGAGCGAACGGATGCCGAAGAAGAAGGCGGCGAGAGGGTCGCCGGGGACGCGCAGCAGGGCATTGCCCGTGAAGTCGGCGACCCCGCGCAGGTGCTCGACCAGGGGGCGCATGATCCGCTCGTAGGCGGGGCCGTCGACTCCGAGCGCGTCGGAGGCGCGATCGAGGTCGCGGAAGGCCAGCCCGGCGCGACCGCCGTCGAGGGGGTGCGCGTAGGAGATCTCGGGCACCACGAACGGCACCCGGCGATCGAGCCCGAACTCTCGGAAGAACCACGACTCCAGGGCGAGCGGGTGTACGGCAGAGCCCACATCGTGACGGAAGCCGGGCAGAGTCGACTCCGCCGTGGAGGCCGCTCCCCCGAAGGTGCCGGCGCGTTCGTAGACCGCCACCGACAGCCCGGAACGGGCGAGGGTCACCGCGGCGGCGAGACCGTTCGGTCCCGAGCCCACCACGATCGCGTCGTACCTCTCACTCATCGGTCGATCGGCTCCCGCTCGGCGGTGGACTCGTGGCCGAGCGCGGTGGAACCGCCGCTCGTGCCCGGCGCGCCGCCCTCGGCAAGGTACGCGAGGCGGTGCAGTGTCTCGGCGTTGCGCCACCGTGTGATCGCATCGAAGACGACATCCGGAAGCAGCTTCGTCGGGCCCGTCACCGGCTCCTCCTGGATGCGGACGACGCACATGTCACCGCGGGCCTTCACGTCGATCGCCACGCGGGCGACGCCGATCGGGCCGCCATGGGGTTCGAGGACCGCGCGGCGCGGCGGGTCCCACACCCGCATGACGGTCGTGTCGTTCACGAGCGCCGGCCACGACCCGAAGGAGTGGTGCAATGTGGATCCCTGCGCGGGCCACTCCTCGCCCACGTCGCGCATTCGCGATGCGCCGACGACCCAGAGGGGGTACAGCCAGCCGTTCGCGAGGACGCGGAAGACGTCCCCGGGGGCGCATCGCATCAGGCGCACATTGCGGGCCACAGTCCCTCCTCCTGGTCGTCGGGATGTGCGTCCACGCTACGGGGATGCGGCGGAGGTCGTCGCGACGGTTGCGCTCGAGCGGTTCGCCCGGTAACCGTCATCCGGAGTTCGGGAGGACGAACCACGCGCGCGTGCCGCCCTCGGGCGAGGCGTCGAGGCCGATCGAGCCGTGGTGCGCGTCGATGATGCGTCGGCACGTCGCCAGACCGATGCCGATGCCCGGCACGTCGGCGCCGTGACCGCGCTGCATCGGTTCGAACAATCGGTCACGCAGTCCCGGCTCGATCGCCTCGCCGTTGTCGTCGACGGTGATCCGCCAGCCGTCGGGGAGCGTCTCGACCGCGACGTCAATACGCGGCGTCCGCTCGGCGGCGACCGTGAACTTCACCGCGTTGGCGATGAGGTTCTGCAGCAGCACCCGCAGGAGGGTGTCATCGGCGCGGACGACGGTGGACTCCCCCACCGTGATCTCCGCCCCCGTGCTCACCAGAGCACCGTCGAGGTCTTCCCGCACCGCGTCCACCGTGGCGGCGAGGTCGACCTCGGTGATGCTCGGTCGGGTACCACCCATCCGGGCGAAGTCGAGGAGGTCGGTGACCATCGACGTCATCCGGCTCGCGGCGGCCTCGGCCCGCACGAGGGATTGCGCAGCGCGCGGTGCCTCCGCCATCTCGGGACTGTCGGCCGCCAGCTCGATGAAGCCGGCCAGAGCGGTCAACGGATTGCGCAGGTCATGGCTGACCTGCACGGCGAACTGTTCGAGCTGAGAGTTGGATTCCACGAGCTCGCGCTGGATGCGACGGAGCTCGAGGACGTCGATGACCTGGTGCGCGAGCAGGTCGAGGGCGTGGGCGCTGGCATCCGAGAGCTCTCCGACGACGTCGTCGAAGACGCAGAGAGTGCCGATCGCCACGCCCGCGGGCGTGATGAGCGGGCTGGACGCGTAGAACCGTACGTTCGCGACCTCACCCGTCACGAAGGCGTTCGTCGCGAAGCGCGGGTCGAGCTGCGCGTCCGGGACGACGACGCGCCCCGGGGTGGTGATGACGGCGGCGCACATCGAGTCCTCGCGGGAGCAGGAGGCCGCCGTGAGACCGACCGCGGCCACCTGATGCTGCATACGGTCGTCGATGATGTTGATGACCGCGGTGGGAACCCCGCAGACGGTTGCCGCGAGTTCGACGAGCCCCTGCAGATCGGGCTCGGACGGCGCTCCGACGAGCCGGTATTGCGCGATCGCCTCTCGTCTCGTGACGTCATGCGCCGTGGACATGTCGTCCCCCTTTTGTGGTGCTCCTCACCCGTCGAGCCTAGTGCGGTTACACCTCGCGCGGCCGAGGCGGAAGGGGGTCGCGCGGGCGCACGGACGCCCGGAGAGTGACGTCATGAGCACTCCCGCGCCCTTCCCCCAGACCCCTGCAGA
>NZ_LDRT01000130.1 GCF_001476655.1 Microbacterium testaceum
CCCCACCCGCGACACCACCGCGAGCCCTGGGACCGTCGACGCGCCCGCACGCCCCGGCCCACCGGCGCGGCCGGTGTCGCCGAGACGATCCGTGAGCCGTGCGCTCTGGCTCAGACCGTCCCTCGCCCGCGCGCACCCCGCGCGGCACGGCCCCCCACCCGCGACACCACCGCGAACCCCCGTGAACCGCTGTGAACCGCTGTGCTAACGTCGCCCGCAGTGACACGGGGTGCCCGCGAGGGCTGAGAACACACCCGTCGAACCTGATCTAGTTCGTACTAGCGAAGGGATGTCGCGAATGGTCGTTCGCACGTCGTCGTCTCCGTCCACCCCCGCCGAAGCGCTGGCTCTCCTCCGCGAGGCCGCTCCGCTCACGCAGTGCATCATCAACGCGGTGGTGACCAACTTCACCGCGAACGCGCTGCTCGCGCTCGGCGCAGCTCCCGCGATGTGCGACATCCCCGGCGAGGCCGGCATGTTCGCCGGCATCGCGGGCGGCGTGCTCGTCAACCTCGGCACCCCCACCGCCGAGCAACGCGAAGCCGCGCGCGAGGCCGTCGCGGCGAACACCCCCTGGGTACTCGATCCTGTCGCGGTCGGAGCCCTCCCCGTGCGCACGGCGCTCGCGCACGAGCTGCTCGAGGCGCGACCGGCGATCATCCGGGGCAACGCGTCCGAGATCCTCGCCCTGGCCGGGGCAGGAACGGGCGGACGCGGCGTCGACGCCACCGACGACGCCGACGACGCGCTCGACGCGGCCCGCGGCCTCGCGGTGCGCACCGGCGGAACCGTCGCCGTCTCCGGCCCGACGGACCTGATCGTGGATGCCACCCGCACGGCCCGCGTCCCCGGCGGAAGCGTCCTGCTGACCAAGGTCACCGGGGGCGGCTGCGCCCTGGGAGCCGCGATGGCAGCGTTCGGGGCTGTCGTGGAACCGTTCGACGCCGCGATCGCGGCGAGCGCCGTCTGGGCCGTGGCGTCGGAGCGGGCGGCATCCGGAGCTCGAGGTCCGGGCTCGTTCGCCGTCGCCTTCCTCGACGAGCTCTCCCGGGTCGAGCCCGCCGACCTCCGAGGCCGCGGGGAGGTCGCGCGATGACCGACCTCTCCCTCCACCTCGTCACCGACCACCGCGTGCCGTTCTCTCGCCTGCGCGACATCGTCGACGAGGCAGTGACCGCCGGCGTCACCGTCGTCCAGCTGCGCGACAAGGTCGCCACCGGCGGCGAACTCTTCGCCCGGACGCTCGACCTCGCCGACGTCGTCGCAGGGCGCTGCGCGTTCGTCGTCGACGATCGCCTCGACATCGTGCTGGCCGCGCGCGATCGCGGGGCGCGAGTCGACGGCATCCACCTCGGACAGAGCGACCTTCCCGTCGATGCCGCGCGTGCCCTCCTCGGCCCCGACGCCCTCGTGGGATGGACGGCGAACACCCCGGCGCACCTCGCGGCGGCCGCCGCTCTGCCCGACGGCACCGTCGACTACCTCGGCGTGGGGGTCATCCGTGCCACGGCGACCAAGCCCGACCACCCGCAGCCGCTGGGGGTCGAGGGGTTCGCCGAACTGGCGGCAACCACCGGATTTCCGTGTGTCGCGATCGGCGGCATCGACGTCGACGACGCGCCCGCGCTGCGCACGGCGGGAGCCGCGGGCGTCGCCGTCGTGTCCGCCGTGTGCGCGGCCGACGACCCCGGAGCGGTCGTGCGTCGCCTGCGCGGAGCCTGGGGAGCGTCCGCATGATCCCCCGCGTCCTCAGCATCGCCGGCACCGACCCCACCGGGGGCGCCGGCATCCAGGCCGACCTGAAGTCCATCGCCGCTTTCGGCGGCTACGGCATGGCGGCCGTCACAGCTCTCGTGGCCCAGAACACCCTCGGCGTCCGCGAGGTGCACGTGCCACCGACGGCGTTCCTCGCGGCGCAGCTGCGCGCGGTGAGCGACGACGTCGAGATCGACGCGGTCAAGATCGGCATGCTCGGCTCCGCCGACGTCGTCCAGACGGTCGACGCCTGGCTCGCCGCCGTGCGGCCGCCGCTCGTCGTCCTCGACCCCGTCATGGTCGCGACCAGCGGCGATCGCCTGCTCGATGCCGACGCCGAGGCCGCGGTCCGCGCACTCTGTCACCGCGCCGATCTGGTCACCCCGAACCTTCCCGAGCTCGCCGTCCTCGTCGACCGACCCGTCGCCTCCACCTGGGACGCGGCCGTCGCGCAGGCTCGCCTCCTCGCCGGAGACGCGAACACCACCGTCCTCTTGAAGGGCGGCCACCTCGACGGCGCCCAGAGCCCCGACGCCATCGTCGACGCCGACGGCGTGCATCCGGTGCCCGGACGCCGCGTCGACACCCGCCACACCCACGGCACGGGCTGCTCGCTGTCGTCCGCCATGGCCACTCTCGGCGCCTACGGCCTCCCCTGGCTCGCGGCGCTGGAACGCGCGAAGCTCTGGCTCACCGGCGCCCTCGAGCACGCCGAGGCCCTGCACGTCGGCCGCGGCAACGGCCCGATCGACCACCTGCACGAGCTCCGCCCGCACATCGATGTCGCCCGCGGAGACCTCGGGCGGTCATGGAGCTCCGCGCGATGGGATGCCATCGCCTCGACCCGCGCCGACGTCGACGCCTGCGCGTTCGTGCGCGGACTGGCATCCGGAGACCTCGATCGCGCCGCGTTCGCGTGGTACCTCGGCCAGGATCTGCTCTACCTGCGCGAGTACGCGCGCGTCCTCGCGCGAGCAGCGGCGCTGGCCCCTTCGGCCGACGAACAGCGCTTCTGGGCCGCGGCATCGGTGTCCTGCCTCGAGGAGGAGGCGGCACTCCACCAGTCGCACGTCGACCCCGCCGGACTCGCCCCCGCGACATCGACCGTCGACTACACCGACCACCTGCACGCGGCGTCCGCCTCCGGCTCGTACCCGATCCTGGTCGCCGCGATCCTGCCGTGCTTCGTGCTCTACACCGACATCGGCGTCCGCTGGCGCGGGACGTTCGACGCCGGCCACCCCTACGCCGACTGGCTCACCGCGTACGGCGACGAGCGGTTCGCGGACTCCTCGGCCACCGCCGCCCGGATCACGGATGCCGCCGCGCGGGCGGCATCCCCCCGCGTCCGGGACGCGATGGCCGCGGCCTACGATCGCTCGATGGCGCTCGAACTCGCGTTCTTCGAGGCACCACTGCGACAGCAGACCTGAAGGAAGATCCGAGAACCCCCGGTCAGCCGCTCTTGCGGCGGAACTCGCGCTTGGTCACGGCGGCATGCGTCCCGTGCACCGCCGAGTTGCCGTCGAGGTGCGCCTGACCCGCGCGCTGCTGCCCGTTCTTCTTCTCCAGCGCCTCACGGAACTTGCGCTTCATATCGGACGCCGCGTCCTCGGATCCGGGGGCGTCCGGGGTCTCGTCGGTACTCATTCCCCCACCCTAGGCATGCCCCGCCCGCCGCGCGAGCGCGCCGCGACCGGCGACGCCGGGGCGCGACGCCGACACGCGTGAAGCCTCAGACGTGCCGGACCCGCTGCTGCAGGCGCGTGCGGATGTCGAACAGCTCCGTTCCCCCGACCTCGCGCGCCCCGGGGATCCCCCGCCGCAGCAGCGTCGTCAACGCACTGCGTGTCACGAGCGCCACGGGCGTCCCGCGGACCTTCCCGAGGTCGGTGATCGCGTCGAGCACCGCGTCGTCGGGCAGCACGACGATCGCCCCGCTGAAGCGCACCCCCGCCGCCCGCGCGACGACGCGGGCGCGGGAGACGAGCTGCGTCACGGGAGATCCGATGACGTTCGCCCCCGAGATCTCTCCGCGCCGAATCCCCACCGGTCCCCCGAAGTCCTCGCTCAGCATCGCGTAGAGCCCGCTCGGGCCGAGCACGAGGTGGTCGATCTTCTGCTCCGGATCCCGCCCGTCTCGATCGGCGAACACGTCGTGCCACACCGTGTAGCCCATGCCGAGCTCCGAGACCAGTCGCGCCGTCTCCTCCTCGGCGAGCGCGTCGGCGAGGATGTGCCGGATCTCGGGAGGCGCCGAGCGCACGAGTGCCGGGTCGTACGGGTCGGCGAGGTCCACCCCGCGTCCGACCCACTCGCGGATCAGCGACAGGTAGCGCTCGCGCCGCCAGCCCCCGGGCTGTCCGTGGGAGCGCGCTCGTGGACGGGTGTCGGCAGGACGGGAGGGAGCGGATGCCGCGGGCCCCGCGCCCCATTCCGCCGAGGACGTTCCGCGGCCGCGATCGTAGGCGGCGCGCGCCTCGGGCGTTCCGACGAGTTCCCACGCGCGCTGCACCTGCACGAACAGGGCCGCATCGCCGCCGGTGTCGGGATGGGTCTCACGCAGGCGGGCGCGATACGCACGGCGCAGTGCCTCGTCGTCGACGTCGACCGTCACGCGAAGCACCTCGTAGGCCGAGACCGACATCGGACTGTCGAACACCTGCGTCTTCCCCTCCGCCGCGCGCGTGCGCGGCGCCTCTCAGGCTAACCCGCCGCACCTGTCCGCGCGCCGGGCGGGCCCGGCGGCGGGACGCGGAGAGCTCCGTCGCGCTTGTCGTTGCGGCGCGCGAAGGCCGCGGCATCCCGGCTCGACAGCGCGAGCAGCACCAGGATGTCCAGCGCGAGCGTGACGAGGCTCGTCGCGACGGTGATCTCGACGCCCGTCTCCCACCAGCTCACGAACGCGGCCGCGATCGACATCGTCGAGACGATCATCACGATCACCCGCGCGGAGTTGCTCCCCCACAACAGCAGAATGCCGAACACCACCTGCACGAGGAAGATGACGGCGATGACCCCGACGAACGCCTCGATGCCGATGCCGAGGTCGTCGATCGTCTGATCCGTGGGGATCGTGTTGTCGCCGTTGGCGAAACCGGAGACCGACCGCAGCCACGGCGGCAGACCGAAAGCGACCGAGGCTCCCCAGACCGCGCCGGAGATCGCACGCAAGAGCACGAGCACGCCACCCGCGACGGTGGCGGCAGGCCGCCGCATCCGCGGATTGCGCACCACGGGCGGCGCGAGGGGCTCGAAGGCCGCGCGCTTGCGCGGATGACGCTGCGGGCTCACCGTGGCGCCCCCACGTCGCCGGTGCCTCGGGCCGCGTGTCCGGGAATGGAGGCATCCGGAATCTCTGCACCCGGGATCCGGACCCCGCGGACGTCGAGGATCGGCAGATCACCGTCGGTCGTGATGCTGTCTCCCCCTCCGTTGCGTGAGTGGTAGCCGGTCGCGAAGTCGCGGATCACGTCGACCCTCACCCCGGGGACGCCCGTCAGGCTCTCGACGATGTGATCGCGTTCGATGTCGGTGTCGGCGTCGATGCGGTGCGTGACCTGGAGCGTGAAGAGCGAGAGGCCGACGGCCCGATCGAAGGTGCCGGCCGCGAGCCAGTCGACCCGGCGCCCACCCGGCAGCAGCCACCCCTGCGGACACTGCCAGAACCGCACATGGTGGCGCTGCGCCGGCGAGCCCGCGACCTCTTGCTGGTACGCGAGGTCCTGCATGCGCCCGAACAGGAACAGCGGGCTCACGGGAGCACGCGGGTAGCTCCGCCGCCGGAGCGTCGACGTGATGATCCGCCACGACGATCCCCACCCGACCGGGTCGGCGGCGATCCACCCGGCCGCCGCCATCGCCTGTTCGATCTGCTCCCGCTCCCCGAGGACGGCGAGGTTGACCGGGTCGCCGAGCAGCCCGTCCGAGGTGCGCGTGCGCCCCATGAAGTAGTCGGGCACGTAGATCGACGTGAGGATGCGGTGCAGACGCGGCAGCACGAGGTAGGCGAGAAGCCCCCAGAAGGCGATCGCCAGCAGCACGCCCGCCCACCCCACCTGGAACGCCTGCGTGAGGCTCAGGTACGCCAGCCAGATGGCCGCGAGCCCCGCGAACACGAAGAAGAAGCCGTCGAGCAGATGCCCGATCGACCACCGACGTCTTCTGCGGGTCACGGGCGTCTCACCAGAGCGGCACCGCGGGCTCGTGGGCGAGAGCGGATGCCACGACCTCGGGCGCGAGATCCTCGTGCCGCCCCGGCGACCACGTCGGCGACCGGTCCTTGTCGATGAGCTGTGCGCGGATGCCCTCGACCAGGTCGGGCTGGGTCTGGGCGAACCACATGACGAGACCGTACTCCTGCGCGAGTGCGGCCCGCAGGTCGGGAAGAGTCCGCGCCCGGCGGACAGCGGCCAGCGTCACCGCGACCGCAATCGGGGCGGACGCGGCCAGCAGATCCGCCGTCTCGTGCGCGTCCGGCTCCGGGCGCCCACGAAGACGCTCCAGGATGCCGTGCACGTCATCGGCGGCGAAAGCGTCATCGATCCACGGACGGGCGGCCTCCAGCCGGGACGGGCCCGCGGTCTCGTCGAACAGCAGCACCAGCTCCGTGGGGCTCGCGGGGTCGGCCCGCACCTGGAACGCGTCGTACAGCGCCGGCAGATGGGCCGTGGGCACGAGGTGGTCGGCGAATCCCGCGTAGATGGCGTCCGCGGCATCCATCGTCGCCCCGGTCAGCCCGAGGTACTCGCCCACCCGACCCGGCGCGCGCGAGAGCAGCCAGGAACCGCCCACGTCGGGGGTGAACCCGATGCGGGTCTCGGGCATCGCCAGACGCGAGTCCTCGGTGACGATGCGGATCGCGGCGTGGCCGGCGAGGCCGATGCCGCCGCCCATGGTCACCCCGTCCGCGATCGCGACGACGGGCTTCGGGTACGACGCGATGAGATGGTCGAGCGCGTACTCCTCGCGGAAGTAGGTGTGCACGTCATCGACGCGCCCGTCCACGACCAGTCCGTGCAGCGCGCGGACGTCGCCGCCCGCGCAGAATCCCCGCTCGCCCGCCCCGTCGAGCAGGATGAGCTCGATGTCGGTGTCGTGCTTCCACCGGTCCAGGGCCGCGGCGAGGTCGCGGATCATGTCGAGTCCGAGGGCGTTGATCGCCCGCGGTCGGTTGAGGGTCAGATGCCCGACACCGCGGAGGGCGTGCACCAGCACGGCGTCGTCGTCGGCTCGCTGAGCGTTCACGCTGCCACGTTACACAGGCGCCCGACGGCCCCTCCGCCCGCCCGGAGGTGCGTTTTCCGCCCCGGATCGGGGAAGATGGGCAGAACGCCCGTCGAACGAAAGGTGCCGCATGCCCGAGGGACAGGTGCTCGAACTCACCGGCCTGACCAAACGGTTCGGTGCGGTCTCCGCCGTCGACTCCCTCGACGCGCGCGTCGAACCCGGCCTCGTGACCGGTTTCCTCGGTCCCAACGGCGCCGGCAAGACCACTTCGCTGCGCATGCTGCTGGGCCTGGTCCGTCCGACCTCGGGCACGGCCACCATCGGCGGCCAGCGATACGCCGACCTCGCGTCGCCCCTGCAGACGGTGGGAGCGGCCCTCGAGGCCTCGAGCTTCCACCCCGGCCGCTCCGCCGCCAACCACCTCAAGGTGTACGCCCGCGCCGCGAAGCTCCCGACCTCGCGCGTCGACGAGGTGCTGGGCCTGGTCGGTCTGGCCGACGTCGCCGGACGCCGCGTCGGCGGGTTCTCCCTCGGCATGCGCCAGCGCCTGGGCCTGGCCACGGCCCTCCTCGGCGACCCGGGCGTGCTCGTGCTCGACGAGCCCACGAACGGGCTCGACCCCGAGGGCATCCGGTGGATGCGCTCGCTGCTGCGTCACCTCGCGGAAGAGGGACGCACCGTCCTGATCTCCTCGCACCTGCTCGCCGAGGTGCAGCAGACCGTCGACGCGCTGCTGATCATCTCGCACGGCCGCCTCGTCTTCCAGGGCGGCGTCGAAGACCTCGCCGACCCCGACGAGTACGCCACCGTCGTCGACGCGCCCGACCGCGCGGCGCTGTCCGCGCTGCTGGATGAGCGCGGCATCCCGTACCAGTTGCTGCGCAACGGCTTCACGATCCGTCACCTCGAGCCGGTCGAGGTCGGCGCCCTCGCCGCCGGGGCCGGCATCGCGCTGTCGAACCTGCAGAGCAAGGGAGCCAGCCTCGAGGACATCTTCCTCGAGCTCGTCAGCGGCGTTCGCGTGCACGCGAGCGCGGGCGGCACGACGGTTCCGGCCCCGGCTCCGGCTCCGGCTCCGGCTCCGGACACAGCGCTGCCGGATGCCGGAGCGACGGATGCCGCGACCCCGGCGCCCGCGGTTTCGAGTGCGGTTCCGGATGCCGCGGTTCCGGATGCCGTGACCCCGGCGCCCGCGGTCGATCCGCTGCCCGCGGCTGCCCCCGTCGACACCCCCGCGCCCGGCGCCGGCGCTCCGGTCGGTGAGACGGCCCCCTCGACCGACATGGTCACGGTCCCCGCGGCCACCCGCGCCGGGTCGCGCTCCGCGCCGACGCACCCCCTCCCCGCGGAAGAGGGACAGTCACGGCCGTCCTACTCGGTGGCGTCCACGGGAGTCATCGATGTGGTGCCACCCGCGTCCGCGCCGACCGACGGCGCCACGACAGACGGCGCAGAGAACCACGACGCCGCGACCGATGACACGGAGGTGTCCCGATGAGCCTCGTCGCCGTCACGCGTTCCGAGTACACCAAGCAGTTCTCCACCGTCGGGTGGTGGGTGCTCGCGATCGTGCTCGTGGTCTACGTCGCCTTCACCGCCGGCGTCCTCGCCCTCGTCTTCGGGGGCGTCGCCTCCGGTCGGCTCACGGGCAACGGCCCCACGCCGCAGACCGAGGGGCTCGCCGGTCTCGTCTACAGCTCGGCGAGCGGGGTCGGCTACGTCTTCCCCCTGCTGGTCGGCACGCTGATGGTGACGACCGAGTTCCGCCACAAGACGCTCACGCCGACCTTCCTCGCCACCCCGCGCCGCGGCATCGTGCTCGGCGGGAAGTTCTTCGTGGGCATCGTGGTCGGTCTGCTGTATGGCATCCTCGGATCCGCCGCCGCGGTCGCCGCCGGCGCCGGCGTGCTGAGCATCTTCGGCGTCGACCCCGAGCTCGGCTCCTCCGACACGTGGACGCTCATCGGACGGATGCTGCTCGCGTTCGCCCTGTGGGCGGTGGTCGGGATCGGCGTCGGCACCGTGGTGCGCAACCAGGTGGCCGCGATCGTCATCGTGCTCGCCGTCACCCTCTTCATCGAGCCGATCGTCCGCACCCTCGGCGGGCTCGTCTCGGGCTTCAGCGACGTCGTGAAGTGGTTCCCCAGCGCCGCGAGCGACGCCCTCGTGGGGAAGACGATCTTCGGCGCGATGTCGGCCGGCGGCTCGGGATCGCTGGACTGGTGGGTCGGCGGGCTCGTGCTGCTGGGGTACGCGGTCGTCTTCCTCGTGATCGGTCTCTTCACGACCTGGCGTCGCGACGTCGACTGAGCCGGATCCTCAGGGAGTCGGCGCGAGCGGCGGGAGCAAACCCCGCGCCGCAGCACTCGCCCGTGCGATGAGCAGTGCGGGATCGACGATCTCTCCGCGCGCGATCGCGGCATCCAGGTCATCGAGACCCAGACGCGCGTGCCGGACCTGCTCGGCCGGGTCCGACGTGTCGGCGACCCCCGATCGCGTCTCGGCCACGCATAGGAACAGGTGAACGGGCCAGGCCGCACGTCCGGGGTTGACGAAGAAGGTCTGCAGCGGCACGAGCTCCGTCGCGATCAGCCCGAGTTCCTCTTCGAGCTCGCGACGAGCCGCGTCCTCGGGAGTCTCCGTCGGGTGGCCCGCCCCTCCGGGGAGATCGTAGATCCACCGGTCGAGCGGGTATCGGTACTGCCGAGCGAGCACGAGGTGAGCCCCCTCGACCACGAGGGTGGCGACCGCGAAGGGCACGCTCTCGTCGATCTCGTACGACGACGGCGTCCCGTCCGGCAGCACCACGTCATGCTCGACGATGCGCACGCGACCCGCATAGACCTCTCGACGAGACAGTGTCTCCCACCCCTGCTCGATCTCACTCGTCATGACGTCACCGTACGCGCTCCCGCCGGGACACCTGGGTGACACCTCGTCGCCTCCGCGCCGGGCCCTGCATTTGGCTCGGTCCTTCGCGTCGGTGAGAATCAACCGTGCTCGATGGACCGGTGATCGCCGAGTGGCTCCCCGTCTCGGTGGCCGCTCTCGTCGTCCTGCTGGTCGCCGCGGGCGTCGCCGGCTGGGTCGACGCGGTCGTCGGAGGCGGCGGGTTGATCCAGCTGCCGGCCCTGGTCATCGCCGTGCCGAGAGACGTCGCGACCCCGTTCATCCTGGGTACGAACAAGCTCTCCTCGTTCTTCGGCACGCTCTCGGCCAGTTGGGTGTACCTGCGCAAGATCAAGGTGCAGCTCGTCCTGCTGGTCCCGCTCATCGCCGGGGCCTACGCCGGGTCCACGGTCGGCGCCGCACTCTCCCGCTACATCGCGCGCGAGGTGCTGACGCCGATCGTGCTGGTGGCCGTGATCGCCGTGGCGCTCTACACGCTCCTGAAGCCCAGAATGGGCCTCGAGCACGAGCCGCGGCACAGCGCCGGCGGGGCGATCGCCTGGCGCGCGGGGGCGATCGGTCTCGCGGTCGGCTTCTACGACGGCATCCTGGGTCCGGGGACGGGCTCGTTCTTCGTGATCCTCATCGTGGGCGTGCTGGGCTACGGCTTCCTGCAGGCGAGCGTCAACGCCAAGATCGCGAACCTCACCACGAACCTCGCCGCCCTCGCGGTCTACGGCGTGCACGGCGAGATCCTGGTCGTCCTGGGCCTCGCGATGGCCGTGATGAACGTGACCGGTGGCTTCATCGGCGCGCACATGGCGACCCGCCGCGGGAGCGGGTTCGTGCGGATCGTGTTCCTCGTGACGCTGTCGATCCTCATCGTGAAGCTCGCGTGGGACACGGTGGTGCAGTTCACGTCCTGAGCGCGTTCCCCCGCGGTGGGCCCTTCCCCTCGTTGAGTGTCCAAGAAACCCGGACGTCTCAAAAATCGTCCGGGTGGTTTGGACACTCAAACCCCGCTGGCGGCCCGCGGGATGTCAGGCGACGATGTCGGCCACGTCCTCGGGTTCGGATGCCACGTCCAGACGCAGCGCCTTGAGCAAGGCCACACCGTGTTTGGTGGTGAGCACGAGCCGCTCGAACTCGTCGTGACCGGCCAGGTCGACCACGACGCTGGGCTTGCGGCCGCGGATGATGACGAAGTCGTTGCCGCTCGCGGACTTCCACGTCCCCGCGCCGACCGCGACGGGGAGGTTGATCCCGGGGTTCGGCACGCCGCGGAGCCAGGTCCACGCATCGTCCGTCAACTGGACGCGATCGATGTGCTCGCGCGGGACGACGATGTTGTTCTTGCGGAAGGAGAGCGCGCGCTCGGTCGGCGACAGCACGACCTCGAGCTGCGTCGAGTCGAGCAGCAGGGTCACCATGGCATCCATCCTGCCAGCCCTCGCCGATGGCCACCGCGGCGGGACCCTCACGAGACGGCAACGATCGCGAACCCGGCCCGCAGGTCGGAGGCGAGGGATAGCCTGGAGCGATGAGTACGGGCAGTGTGGCGCCACGAGTCGCACCGGCCCGAGGCACATCGATCGACGATCTTCTCGCGCGCGTCAGCGGCGGACACCGACCGGACGTCGACGAGACCGAGCGATTGCTCCGCGCTCCCCTCGACGCGCTCTTCCGCGTCGCGGGAGCGGTGCGCGACGAGGGCCTGGCCCGCGCGGGGCGTCGGGGGATTCTGACGTACTCGCGCAAGGTCTTCGTCCCGCTCACCACCCTCTGCCGAGACCGGTGTCACTACTGCGTCTTCGTCGACACCCCGGGCCAGCTCAACCTGCTGCGCAAGCCCACGTACATGAGCCCCGAGCAGGTGCTCACGGTCGTAAGGCAAGGGCAGGCGCTCGGCTGCAAAGAGGCCCTGCTCACCCTCGGCGACCGCCCCGAGGAGCGCTGGCCCGAGGCCCGTGCCTGGCTCGACGAGCACGGTTTCGCCTCGACCATCGACTACGTCGCCCACATCGCGCGCCTCATCACGGCTGAGACGGGCATGCTCGTCCATGCCAACCCCGGCGTCATGCACCCCGACGAACTGCAGGCGCTGCGACCGGTCTCCCCGTCGATGGGCATGATGCTCGAGACCACCTCGCGCCGCCTGTACGAAGAGCCGGGGCAGGTCCACTTCGGCTCCCCCGACAAGGACCCCGACCTGCGCCTCAGGGTCATCGACGATGCCGGAGCCACGAGGGTCCCGTTCACCACGGGCATCCTGGTCGGCATCGGCGAGACCGTGCGCGACCGCGCCGAGTCGCTCGTCGCGCTGCGCGAGATCGACGACCGCCACGGGCACGTGCAAGAGATCATCGTGCAGAACTTCCGCGCGAAGCCCCGCACCGCCATGCAGGGCGCGCCCGACGCCGATCTGGCCGAGTACCTCGCCGCGGTCGCCACGGCGCGACTGGTGTTCGGCCCCGACATGCGCATCCAGGTTCCGCCGAACCTGTCCGACCCCCGCGAGCTCGGCGCCCTGATCGCGGCAGGGATCGACGACTGGGGTGGCGTGTCGCCGCTCACCGCCGACCACGTGAACCCCGAGCGTCCGTGGCCGCAGATCGACGACCTCGCCGCGCAGACGGCCGCCCACGGTTACACGCTGCGCGAGCGTCTGA
Source organism: Microbacterium testaceum (assembly GCF_001476655.1). Taxonomy (GTDB): domain Bacteria; phylum Actinomycetota; class Actinomycetes; order Actinomycetales; family Microbacteriaceae; genus Microbacterium; species Microbacterium testaceum_C. The sequence continues at coordinate 12,543 of NZ_LDRT01000130.1, forward strand.
CCGCGCACCCGGAGTTCGTTCAAGATGCCGCGCACTGGTTCGACCCGGCCCTCCACGCGCCGGTTCGGGCCCTGGCGGATGCCGAGGGGCTCGCCGCCGACGTGATCCCGCGCGCCGTCGGCACCTCGAACGTCCCTGGCCAGGGCGTTCCCCGCGCGTTGGCGCCCTCCGCTCCCGGAATCCCCTCCGACCCCGGAGTTGAGCGCCTCGCGGAGCGCGCGGCATCCGATCCCCTCGCCCTCGACGACGCGGACTGGACGCGTCTGCTCCACGCCACCGGCGCCGAGCTCGACGCCCTCACCGCGACCGCCGACGATGCCCGCCGCTACACCGTCGGCGAGCCCATCACCCTGGTGCAGAACCGCAACCTCACCTCCACGGGGTTCCGGCGCACCGGGCGCGCCGCGATCGGCGAGTTCGATCTCGACGACGCCGCGGCGATCGCCGCGGACGCGGCCGAGCTGGGCACCACCGAGATCTGCATCCAGGGCTCTCTTCGCCCCGACGAGGACCCCTCGGCCTACCTCGACCTCGTGCGGGCCGTGAAGCGCGGGGCTCCCGGCATCCATGTCCACGCCTACCGTCCCGCCGACGTGCGCGACCTCGCCGACCGCGGCGGGTTCGGCCTCGCCGGCGCCCTGGCCGCGATGCGCGACGCGGGGGTCGACACGGTCCCGGGCACGGGTGTGAAGATCCTCAGCGAGCGGGTGCGCGCCCTCGTCGCGCCGGGCGACCTCGACATCGACCGCTGGGTCGAGGGCATCTCCGCCGCGCACCGCGCCGGGTTCCGTTCGACCTCGGTGCTCTTCTACGGGCACGTCGAGACGGCCGAAGAACGCGTCGCCCACCTGCGGCGCCTGCGCGAGATCCAGGCCGACACCCGCGGCTTCGCGGAGTTCGTGCCCATCCCGCTGCCCGGCGGCGACGTCCCCCTGGTCGAGGGACGCAGCCCCCTCGACGAGCACCGCGCGATGGTCGCCGTGTCGCGCCTGCTGCTGTCGGGCAGCATCCCGCACGTGCAGATCCCGTGGACGCGCGTAGGCCGCGAGGTCGCCGCCGTCCTCCTGCGCTCGGGCGGAGACGACCTCGGGGGCACACTATACGACGGTCGCGTGCTGCCCGACACCGGCATCGAGCAGGGCCTCGAGCTCCCGGTCGCGGCCGCCGAGCGCATCGCCCGAAGCCTCATGCGCCCGTTCCGGCAGCGGACGACCGACTATCGGGTCGCCGGCGGGATGTCGACGGCCGCGGATGCCACGGCCCGGAACGGAGCCCACGGGTGAGGACCATCGACGTCGCGATCGTCGGCGCCGGTTTCGCCGGTCTGGCCATGGCGGGCGCGCTGCGGCGGGCGGGCCGCGACGACCTCGTCGTCCTCGAACGCGCCGACGACGTCGGCGGCACCTGGCGCGACAACACCTACCCCGGCGTCGCCTGCGACGTGCCCGCTCACCTCTACAGCCTCGCCGCGCACCCGAACGCGCACTGGTCGCGCACCTTCGCCCCGGGCGGCGAGATCCAGGCGTACCTGCGCGACGTCGCGGCGCGGGAGGGCCTCGGCGACCGCCTCCGACTGCGCACGCCGATGCTCGGAGCGCAGTGGGATGCCATCGACGCGGTGTGGCGCATCGACACCGGCGCGGAGCCCCTCACGGCCCGGTCACTCGTCCTCGCCTGCGGTCGCCTGACCGAGCCGCACGTGCCCGCGATCGACGGTCTGGAGTCGTTCGAGGGCGCCCTGTTCCACTCGGCCCGCTGGGACCACGACGTCGACCTCACCGGCAAACGCGTCGCCGTCGTGGGCACCGGCGCAAGCGCCGTCCAGCTCGTCCCCGAGCTCGCCCGACGTGCCGCGCACGTGACGCTCTTCCAGCGCACGCCCGCGTGGATCGTCCCCCGCGGAGGGAGCGAGATCCCCCTCGCCGAACGCGAACGCCTGCTCGAGAACCCCGGCGACCTCGCGCGCCTGCGCGCCGAGCTCTACACCGAGGGAGAAGCACGCTTCGCGTCCCGCTCCGGCGATGCCGCGGCATCCGCCACCGCCCGCGAAGCAGCTCTCGCCCACCTGCACGCGCAGGTGTCCGACCCCGCGCTCCGCGCCGCGCTGACCCCGGACTATGCCTTCGGGTGCAAGCGCGTGCTGCTCTCGGACGCGTTCTACCCCGCCGTGGCCTCGGATGCCGTGACCCTCGAGCCCACGGCCCTGACCGCGGTCGACGGGTCCACGCTCACCGCGGCCAGCGGCGCGGAGTTCGAGGCCGACGTCCTCGTGCTCGCGACCGGCTTCGCCTCGGCCGAACAGCCCTACGCCGACCTCGTGCGCGGCGACGACGGCACCCTCGCCGAGCACTGGTCCGAGGGGATGACCTCGTTCGGGTCAACCGTCGTGGCGGGCTTTCCGAACCTCTTCGTCCTCAACGGTCCGAACGCGAGCCTCGGCCACAACTCGGCCG
>NZ_LDRT01000131.1 GCF_001476655.1 Microbacterium testaceum
ACCGTCTCGGCGACGGCGGCGCGCAGCGGCCGGGTCGTCCCGGCCGGTCCGACCAGGCGCACGCGCGTCGGGCGCGGTGCCGCGAAGGCGTTTTCGACGGTGGTCTCCGAGCCCTCGGCCTTTTCCGCGGCGTCGGCGGTCTCGGCATCCGGGATGCCGCCGGCGAGCCGCTGCAACCACTCCGCGTCGCTCTCGACCGACACCGCGACGTCCGCCTCGCCCAGCAGGTGGCGCACCGCCGCGGGGAGACCGACGGGCGAGCTCAGCCGGAACGTCGACCCCGAGCGCACGGCGGCGACCAGGACGCGGAGCACGGCCTGCCACGCGGCATCGGCGGTCGCACGCACCGCGACGTCGGCGGGCCGGTAGCGCCAGAGGTTCCGCTCGACGCCGAGACGGGAGACGTCCTTGACCCGGCCGAACTCGCGGTCCCAGGCCACGGCGTCCGAGAGCGCTCCGCGCCGCAGCCAGTCGAACGCCTCGTACGACAGCGTCGGCTGGGCCGCCTCGATGAGCGCGGTGATGCGACTGTCGAGTCCGCGCAGGTGCAGCGTCGACGACGACGCGCCGCCCGACGAGGGTCGCCACGACCCCAGGGTCACCAGACGGTTCGGCCCGCCCGACATCGCACCCGCGCCCACGGTCGACTCTCCCCAGCCGCCCACGGGCTCGCGCTGCACCACCGCTCCCGTGGTCGGTCGGTTCACGCGCAGGACGGCCGCGTCCGCGAGGTCGATCCAGAGGTCGAGATCGCGCGCGTCGCGCGTATGGAGCCCGGCGACGTAGCCGGATCCGATCGCGTTCTGAAGCTCGATCGCGCGCGCCAGGGTCGGAGCGTGCAGGATGCCGAGTACCGGCGCCGCGACCGCCGATCGGGTCAGGTGCGACCCGGCGCTCACTCCGGTACGCACGCCCGGCGTCCAGAATCTGCCGGACGTCTCGGGGCCGAGGTCGAGTTCGCGCGGCTGGACGAGCCAGCGCTCCCCCTCCGCGAGGACGGTCAGGGCGCGCCGCACCTCACCCGACGGCTCCTCGACGAGCGGACCCACGTCGGACAACGGGTCGTCGGCGGGGCCGACGCGGAGCGAGGTGACGGCATCCTTCACCTGGTCGAGGAATCGCGACGAGCGAGCGGCCGCACCGACCAGGATCACCAGCGACGCCGCCGTCGCGGCCTGTCCCGCTCGCGCGAAGGCCCCGTCGACGATGTCGGCGACGGCGTCGTCGATGTCGGCGGACGGGGCGACGATCACGGCGTTGGGCCCGGCGGTGAACGCCTGCAGCGGCAGCGTCGGTCGCCACTCGGCGAACCGCTCGGCGGTCGTGCGGGCACCGGACAGAAGCACGCGGTCCACGCCCGGGTGCACGATCAGCGCGCGACCCGACGCGTCCTCGTTGAGGTCGGCGTAGGTGAGCAGATCGCGCGGGATCCCGCCGGCCCACAATGCGTCGGCGACGACCGCCCCGGCGCGCCGCGCGCGCGGCGACGGGGTGAGCAGCACGCCCGAGCCGGCGGCGAGCGCCGCGAGGGTCTCGGCTGCGCAGAGCCCGACGGGCGCGTTCCACCGGGGGGCGACGACGGTCACGCGGTCGGGGACGAACACGGCGCCGGACACCCGGTCGAGTTCTTTGGCGGTGGAGGCGTAGTAGGCGGCGGCATCGACCGCCTGGCTGACCTCGGCGTCCGCTTCCGCGATCAGAGCGCCCCCCTCGGACGCGAGCACCTCGATCAGTTCGGCGCGGCGATCCTCGAGAGAGCGCGCGACGGACTGCAGGACGGCTGCACGGTCCGCGGCGGCGAGCGCTCCCCACGGCTCCGCGGCCTCCCGCACGCGCGCGAGGGCGGCATCGAGGCCGGCCTCGTCGTCGATCCGGCCTGCCGCCGCGATGGCATCTCCGGCCGTCGAGCCACTCGCGCGACCGATCGCGGCCAGGGCCCAGGCGCGATCGTCCGGCAGAGTGGGGTCGGTGTCGGCGACGTTCCGGAAGCCGGGCGCACCCCCCGCGAGCTCCGCGCTCTCGCGCGCGGAGAAGACGGCGGTGTCGACGAAGGCCTGTCCCCCGAAGAGCATCTGCTGCACATCGGGGCCGAGGGCGGAGGTGTCTCCGGATGCCACGGCCTCCCGCGCGATGCCCAGCACCGCCTGCGTGAGGCCGGGCTCGGCGGCGTCCGCGTCGGCGGGTTCGCGCAGGATCGCGGGATCGGGCGTCACCCCGCGCTGCGGAACGCGCCCGGTCGGCGCGGGACCTTCGGCGGCGACGGCCGCACGATGGGCGCGCGCGGCGACGGCGGCCGTCTCGGGGGTGAACAGGTCGTCGAGCGGGACGGTGTCCTCGCCGGTGGCGCTGTCGGGAGCGTCGGTCGCGGGACCGGCGACCGGCAGGTCGGGAGCCGCGGCGACGACGCCCGCGTACGCCGATGCGAGCCGGGCGGCGACGAGATCGAGGTCGTCGGGGTGGACGGCGGAGACCCTCGCGACGAACGGGTCGTCGGGCATCCACGGGGCGCCCGCGGGGAGCACGAGGGTGAGCGCGGCGTCGGTGTCGGCGGCGACGGCGAGCGCGAGGGCGCCGCGTTCGGGGTCGCCGGTGGCGAACTCGACCGTGAGCCCTTCGCGCCCGCGGGCGCTGAGCGCTTCGCGCAGCGCGCGCACGGCGTGGGCGTCGATGTCGTCCCGCCGGGTGAGCGCGGGCGCGCTCCACCCGTGGCGGGCCGCCGACAGGGCTTCCGACGTCGAGGGCGGGGCGTCGTCGAGGCGTACCGTGAGCGGCGCACCCCCGTCGGTGGTGCGCAGGCGCCCCCAGGCGGCCAGCTCGCGCACCGCGTCGACGCTCTCGACGACGGCGATCGGCAGAGCGATCCCCGCGGCCAGGGTGGTGAGACGCGGTTCCTCGAGCACGCGGGTGAGCGCGGCGACGGTCAGGTCGAGGTCGTCGCGCCCCTCGACGGCGAGCGTGAGGTGCGTGCCGCTCTGGGAGGCGGCGACGAAGAGGGGCAGGAGGCGTTCGGCGACGTGGTCGACGTAGGCGTCGAAGGCCCACGCCGACGGACGCGCGACCACATCGGCGACCGACAGCGTGACCCGGTCGACGTCGTCGCGAGACACCAGGGCCCGGATGCCGTCGACCCGGCGCCGTGCCGCGGACTCGCCGAGCACCGCGGGACCGATCGACCGCACATCGACCGTGCCGCCGGCCTCGCGCCGTGCCGCGAGAGCGGCGCCGAGTCGCTCGGGGCGCGCGTCGACCGTGAGCCCGGCGAGGAGTTCGCGGAGGGCACGCCGCGCGAGGGGAACCGCCGGGGTGGGCAGCACGGGCGCGACCGCCCCACCGATCTGCAGCGCTCCGCGCGCGGCCCAGGGAAGAGTCGCCGGAAGGTCGGCCACGAGCAGGTGGAGCGCCGCGGCGGCGGCCGTCGTGCTCTCGGGGCGGAGCACGCCGTCGGTCGCGGCGGCGAGGAAGGCGGCGGCCGCGGGGTCGGCCGGAAGCTCCCCGCGACGCGGCTCGCGCGGGACCGTGACGAACGAGGCCGCCCGCGCGGCGGCCCGCATGGGGACGGCGGAGGAGAGCGTGAAACCGGTGCCCCGCGGGTCTTCGTTGCTCATGTCGGCCAGCCTAGGGATCGTGCGCGCGGCACCCCGACGGCCCGCCGCGCAACCCGCGGATCGGCACCGCATCGACTCCGGCCGGCGTTGTTGCACTCGGAACAGGAATTCTTCCGGAGTCCTTCGCTTTTCGGCCCGACCGTGTTTACATGTCGGTGGGTACCCACCATTTATCCCCCTGGATGGAAGGTCACTCTCCGTGAACCGCATATCGAAAGCGGCCGTCGGCATCACCGCCCTCGGCCTGTTCCTCACCACCACCGCGGCGGGTCCGGCATTCGCCGCCTCCGCCGAGACCGATCCTGCCGTCGAGGGCGTCGGAGCCCCGCTGCTGCGCGCCATGGCTGCCGAGCTCGGCACCGATGTCGCCGGCGCCGCAGACGTGCTGCGTTTTCAGGCCGACGCCACGGTGACGACCGACGAGGTCGCCGATGCCACCGGCGATGCCTTCGCGGGCACGTGGCTCGACGAGTCCACGCGGACCGTCTACGCCGCGGTCACGACCGACGCCGCGCGGGCCGCGGCGACCGACGCCGGTGCGGTGCCCGTCTCCGCCGCGCACTCGCTCGAGTCTCTCGAGGCCATCACCGCCGGCATCGAGGCGAAGGGCGCCCCGGATGCCGTCGCGTCGTGGTGGATCGACGTCGCGAACAACGACGTGGTCGTGGACGTCGTCGCCGGCGGAGACCAGGCCGCCGCCGACTTCGTCGCGACACTCGACGCCCCCGCGGACGCGGTGCGCCTGCAGACGGATGTCGAGGCACCGCAGACCTTCGCGACCATCCGCGGCGGCATCTCCTACATCATCAACAACCAGAGCCGGTGCTCCGTGGGCTTCGCCGTGCGGGGCGGGTTCGTCACGGCCGGCCACTGCGGCGACGCGGGCGACAGCACCACCTACGGCACCTTCCAGGGGTCGTCGTTCCCCGGCAACGACTACGCCTGGGTGGCGACGCCGAGCCACACGCCCGTGGGTGAGGTCTCCGACTACGCCGGCGGGGCCGTCGCGGTGAAGGGCTCCACCTCCGCGGCGGTCGGGTCGACGGTGTGCCGCTCCGGCTCCACGACGGGCTGGCACTGCGGTCAGATCCAGGCGTACAACTCCACCGTGCGCTACGCCGAGGGATCGGTCTCGGGCCTCATCCGCACGAGCGTGTGCGCCGAGCCCGGTGACTCCGGCGGTTCGCTGCTCGCCGGCAATCAGGCGCAGGGGGTGACCTCGGGCGGCTCGGGCGACTGCTCCTCCGGGGGCACCACCTACTTCCAGCCGGTCAACGAGATCCTGCAGACGTACGGTCTGACGCTGCTCACCAGCTGATCCCCGCCGGATGCCACGGAGCCCCGACCGCTGCACACGGTCGGGGCTCCTGCCGTCGGGCTCACGCTGTCCTTGTCCGCGCTGCACGCGGAGCGCCGTGGCATCCTGCCCCTGCCGCGACTCCTCACGTCACGACGGCATCGGACCACGTGACGTTCGCTACTGTCGGTGCAGCCCCCTCACCGATGGAGTTCCCGCATGGCACAGACCTTCACCGACATGCCCCTCGAGCTGTTGCGCGAGTACCGCCCGCAGCTCACCGCTCCCGACGACCTCGACGCCTTCTGGGACGAGACGCTCGCCGAGGCTCGGGATGCCGCCCGCCCCGCCGTCCTGACCCCGGTCGACGGTCCGCTGCGGGCACTGTCGGTACAGGACCTCACCTTCACGGGCTTCGGCGGCGACGCGATCCGCGGCTGGGTCGTGCGCCCGCTCGGCGACGACGTGCTCCCCGCTGTCGTGGAGTTCATCGGCTACGGCGGCGGTCGCGGTCTCGCCGGCGAGAAGCACCAGTGGGCGGCCGCGGGCTACGTCCACGTGATCATGGACACGCGCGGTCAGGGATCGACGTGGAGCGTGGGCGAGACCCCCGACCCGCACGGATCCGCCGCCGCCTTCCCGGGGGTCATGACCCGCGGCATCCGGGATCCCCGCGACTACTACTACCGCCGTCTGTACACGGATGCCGTGCGCCTCGTCGACGTGGTCCGGACCCTCCCCGGAGTCGACCCGACGCGCATCGCGGTCACCGGCGGGAGCCAGGGCGGCGGGCTCGCGATCGCCGCGGCGGCCCTGTCGGGCGACGCGGTGGCCGCGGTCATGCCCGACGTGCCGTTCCTGTGCGACTTCCCCCACGCGATCGTGCGCACGCCCTCGGCGCCCTTCACCGAGATCACGCGCTTCCTCGCGGTTCACCGCGATGCGGCGGCCGACGCGCTGCGGACCCTCTCGTACGTCGACGGGGCGATCCTCGCACCGCGCATCCACGCCCCCGCGCTGTTCTCAGTCGGGCTCATGGACGACGTCGTGCTGCCCTCCGGGGTGTTCGCGGCATTCCATGCGCTGTCCTCCACCGACGCGGCGATCGAGGAGTACACGTACAACGGTCACGAGGGGGGCGGATACCGGCACTGGCTCCGCCAGGTGGCGTGGCTCGACGCGCGCTTCGGGCGGGAGTGACGCGCGTCCCCGGAGCTCTCAGTCCCAGACGCTCGGCGCCGGTCGCTTCGTCGACGGCAGCGCCGAGCCGTCGGCCCAGTCGTGCACCCACTGCTCGATGTCCGGCAGACCCTCGGGACGACCGACCGCCGCGAAGAGCTCGTCGTGCGGAACGGTCCCGCCACGACGACGGAGGATGCGGGCACGAATGATCGCGCGGGCGTAGATCTCGCCCTTCACGAGCGCCCGGTGTTCGAGGTACACCGCGCGGTCGTCGTGCCCGATCATGCGCGTCTCGAGGTCGAAGCGTTGCCACAGCTCGAGCGATCGGCGGAACGTGATGGTCTCGGCCGACACGACCGCGTACCACCCCTGTTTCGTCATGGCCTCCATGAGACCTGCGCGGGTCAGCAGGTCCCACCGGCCGAGATCGAACAGCGACAGGTATCGCCCGTTGTTGAGGTGGCGCAGCAGGTCGATGTCGGTGGGCAGGACGCGGATGCGGACGCGGGTCACCGTGTTCGGATCGATGGGCCCCTCTCGGCGGAGGCGACGGCGTGCGCGGAAGAGGACCAGCAGGGTCCGCCAGAGGACGTTCACGAGGGGCGAGCGTAACCATCCCACGACGCATCGGCGATTCCTTTGTGCTCAGCCCACAAGTACACGGTCGTCGTCCTGCCCCCGGGGATCCGGTTCCCGCGGCGGATACACCCAGGTCACGAGCACGACCGAGACGATCATGAGCAGGAACCATGACGAGAGCTTCGACACGTCGACCGGATGCCACCCCCCGACCTGCGAGGGATAGAGCCACGCACCGGCGTACGTGGCGATGTTCTCAGCGAGCCAGATGAACACCGCCACTCCCGCGAAGGCCACGAGGATCGGCATCCGGAATCGTCCGCGGAAGAAGCGGAAGTGCATCATCGTGCGCCCCCAGAGCACCAGCACGGCGACGATCAGCACCCCGCGCAGATCGACGATCCAGTGATGCGTGAAGAAGTTGGCGTAGATCAGGACGGCGACGACCGCCGTGAGCCAGCGCCGCGGGTAGCGCGTGAAGCGGAGGTCGAAGAGCCGGTACACGCGCACCATGTAGCTGCCGACCGCCGCGTACATGAAGCCGCTGTACAGCGGCACCCCGCCGAGGCGCAGCACCCCGTCGGCCGCGTACATCCACGACCCGACGTCGGTCTTGAACAGCTCCATCGCCGTCCCGACGATGTGGAAGGTGACGATGACGCGCAGCTCGCGCAGGGTCTCGAGACGCCCCACCACCATCGCGACCTGGATCAGGACGGCCGCGATCGTCAGGGCGTCGTTGCGGGCTACCGCTGCGCCGTCCGGGTACCAGAGCTTCGCCGCGAGCACCACGGCGAGGAACGCGGCTCCGAACACGCACGCCCAGGCCTGCTTGAGCACGAACACCGCGAACTCGACCAGTCGCGCCCGGGCACCCGAGGCCGGGGCACGGGCGAGGAGGCGGTTCGCGAGGGCATCGAGACGCGCTTCGACAGAGGTCAACCCGGGGCGTTCCGACACGGCGGCCATGCTGGCACGCACGTCTGGCAAAGTGCCGCTCATACCGCACGCGACCTGCTCCGGCGGTCGATTTCCGCCTGGCGAAAGCCCCGCGTAGAGTCGCGCCATGACTGCCCAACCCCGAACCGACATCGTCGTCCGTCCGGTGCGCGACGTGGATGCCGAGGCCCTCGGCCGCGTGCACGCCACCTGTTGGCACGAGACCTACGATCACCTGATCAGCGAGGCCGCCCTCAAGGCCGTCTCCCCCCGCCGCATGGCGGAGCTCTGGACCCACTGGGCCTCCCAGGGCGAGGACTACCGCATGCACGCCGCCCTCGTCGACGGCGAGATCGTCGGCTTCGTCGGCTCCGGCCCGGCCCGCGACGACGATGCTCCGCGCGCACGGGAGCTCTACTTCATCTACCTGCTCGACGCCTTCCACGGCACCGGCATCGGTCAGCAGCTGTTCGACGCCGCGGTCGACGCCGAAGAAGGCGCCTACCTCTGGGTGGCCGACGACAACCCGCGCGCGCACCGCTTCTACACCCGCAACGGCTTCACCCTCGACGGCGCCTCGCACGTGGAGCCCTTCCTCGGTGAGGAGCTCACCGAGGTGCGTTTCGTCCGCTGACGTGCTGCAGGTCTGGGCCCTCGACGGCATCCCCGAGATCACCCCGGGAGACGATCTCGTCCGGGTGATCCGGGATGCTCTCTCCGAGCCCCTGCAAGACGGTGACATCGTGGTGGTCACCAGCAAGATCGTCTCGAAGGCCGAGGGGCGGATCATCGAGGCCGCCGATCGCGAGGACGCCATTACGCGCGAGACCGTGCGTCTCGTGGCATCGCGCACCTCCCCGACCGGGCACGTGACCCGCATCGTCGAGAACCCCCTGGGAATCGTCTCGGCCGCGGCGGGCGTCGACGCGAGCAACACCCCCGAGGGCACGGTCCTGCTCCTGCCCGTCGACCCCGACGCCTCGGCGCGGCGCCTCGCCGCGGGGCTGCGTGCGATCGCCCGCGTGGGCGTGATCATCACCGACACCCTCGGCCGCGCCTGGCGCGAGGGGCAGACCGATCACGCGATCGGGGCCGGCGGCATCCACGTCTTCGAAGACCTGCGCGGAACAACGGATGCCGAGGGCCGCCCGCTCGTGGTGACCCTGCCGTGCGTGGCCGACGAGCTCGCCGCGGCCACCGACCTCGTCAAGGGCAAGGCGTCTCGGCGCCCGGTCGCCGTCGTCCGCGGCCGCTCCGACCTGGTCGGCGACCTCGACCTCCCCGGCGCCCGATCGATCGTGCGCGACCCCGCCCGCGACATGTTCCGCCAGGGCGCCGACGAGGCGTACGCCGAGGGCTTCGCGGCGGGGCGCGCCGCGGGTCGACCCGCCGAGACCGCACCCGGGCGCTGAGCCCGCGGGCTTCGGCCGACACGGAACGTCGTTTTCGGCGAGAGCGTACGGCCTCGGCGCCCGCGTACCTGAGGTCAGCGGATGCCGCGGGCGGCGAGCGCGTCGCCCAGGTCGTCGGCGTGGCGCAGGGCGACGACGAGGAACGGCAGGGTTCCGCGCAGGAGCGACGGGCGGAGCCCGCGCGCCCGCTGGGCGTCGCGCACCTCCGCAGCGTGACGGGCCAGGACGGGGATGGTCGTGAGCGTCACCATCCACAGCAGGGCGACGCGCGCCGGGTCGATGCCGACGAGACGCAGAGGCTTCGCCCCTCTCTCGAGGGCGTCGAGCATCGCCGAGACGGGGGTCGTGAGCGGAAGCACCCCCGCGACGAGCACGGCGGCCGCCACCCGCGCGGTGTTCGCCGCGGCCGGCTCGGGTCCGAGGAAGATCAGCTGCCCCGCCGCCGTGATGGCGACCATCCAGCGCAGCGCCCACGCCTGACCGCCGAGGGCGCGCAAGCCCTCTCCGACACCCATTCCGGCCGCGGCATACACGACGAGCGGAACGCCCACCGCGACCGGCACCGCGGCCCACACAGGCGGAAGCGCCGCGACGACCACCGCCACGACCGCGAAGAGGGCGAGCTTCGGGCCCGGCGGCATCCGGTGCATCCATCCCCCGCCGGGGCGGTACATCGTCAGCACGCCAGGGCCCTCTCGTAGGCGTCGACGACCTCTTCCGCGGTACCGGATGCCGCGACCCGGCCGTCCGCGAAGAGCACGGCCTCCTCGCACCGGCGTGCCAGGGCGAGGTCGTGCGTGACGACGACGAGCACGTGCCCGGTGTCGGCGAGGAGGTGGTCGGCGACGACGCGGGCGTTGCGCGCGTCGAGGAACGCCGTCGGCTCGTCGGCGACGACGAGGTCGGGCGCGCGCACGAACGCACCGCACAGGGCGAGGAGCTGCTTCTGACCCCCGGACAGGTCGTGGGCGGGACGGTCGGCGAGTGCGTCCAGCCCGAAGCGTTCGAGCGACGCGGCGACGCGGCGGGCGCGTTCCTCGCGCGGGAGACGGAGGGGGCGGAGAGACAGGGCGACGTCCTCCGCGACGGTGGGCATGACGATCTGCGCGTCGGGGTTGCTGAGGACGAGGGCGACGCGACGGCGGAGGGCGGCGGCATCCTTCTCGGGGTCGAGCCCGAGCACCTCGAGGTCTCCCGACGCGCGCCGCGCGAGTCCGGCGGCGAGCCGGGCGAAGGTCGACTTTCCCGAGCCGTTGTCGCCGACGATCGCGATGGTGCGGGCTCCGAGGTCGAGGGCGACATCGTGCAGCACCTCGCGGTCGCCGAGGCGGGCGCTCAGCCCGCGGCAGCGTACGACGCTCACCGCACGACCTCGAACACCGCGGCGACGCCGAGGCCGCCGCCGCGCAGGACGCTCACCGCACGACCTCCCTCTCGCCGAACCGCGCGGTCAGCTCCCGGCCGCGCAGCACCACCACCGCACGACCTCGAGCAGCAAACCGCACGCTCAGCCCCCGACAGCGCAGCCCCCTCACCGGACGACCTCGAACACCGCGGCGACGCCGAGGCCGCCGCCGACGGATGCCGCGGCGAGTCCCACCGTGCCCGCGGGGGCTCCCGCGCGGACGAGCCGCGAGAACAGGCGCACGACGGCCACCGCTCCGCTCGCTCCCCACGGGTGCCCCAGGGCCAGTGCGCCTCCCTCGGCGCAGACGCGCGCGTCGTCGTCGCCGAGGCCGAGGCGCGACAGCACGGCGATGCTCTGCGCGGCGAATGCCTCGACGAGTTCGATCGCGGCGACGTCGGCGAGGCTCCGCCCCGCCCGGGCGAGGGCGGCCTCGATCGCGGGCGCGGCCCCGATGCCGGGGAGGGCCGGGTCGCACCCGACGACGGCGGTGGCGCGGATCGCCAGCCCCGGCGCGGATCCGGCGGGGGCGATCACGACCGCGGCCGCTCCGTCGCCGATGCGCGTGGAGGTCGCGGCGGTGACGGTGCCGCCGTCCACGAGCGGCGCAAGACGTGCCCACGCCGCCGCGGAGACGCCGATGCCCTCATCGCCGGTCATCCCCGCCACGGGCACGATCTCGGCGTCGAAGCGCCCGGCCGCTCGCGCTGTCATCGCCCGCGCGTGGCTGCGCTGCGCGTAGGCGTCCTGGCGAGCGCGCGACAGACCGTCGTGGGCGGCCAGGTCGTCGGCGGCGCGCAGCATGTCGGGGTCGGCGAAGCCTGCGGGAGCGAACGGGGCCCGTGCGAAGGGCGTTCCGTCCTGCACGCGGATGGGAGCGGTCGAGGCGCTTTCGACCCCGCCCGCCACGCGGACCCGACCGTCGGCGCGCGTCGCGAGGGCGGCATCCATGATCGCCGCGAGCCCGCTCCCGCACTGGCGGTCGACGGTGCCCCCGGGGACTTCGATCCCGAGGCCGGCCGCGAGAGCGGCGATGCGGCCGAGGTTGCCGCCCGGACCCGTGCAGTTGCCGAGGACGACGTCGGCGATCGGCGGGGAGCCAGCGTCACCCACGACCGCCGCGACCACCTCGCCGGCGAGAGCGCCCGCGTCGAGGCGGGCGAGGCCGCGCCCCCGCACCGCGAGGGGACTTCGCCGCGCCGCGACGACGACGGGGTCAGTGTCTGCCATCGCGCTCGCTCTCCATCAGCCGCGCCACCTCGGCACGTGCGGGCTTTCCCGAGGGCGTCCGCGGGATCTCCCCGAACGCCCAGCGCCGCGGACGATGAGCGGGGGCGAGCAGGGCGGCGGCCTTGGATCGGACCGCGGCCGGGTCGGCATCCGGCGCCTCCACGAACGCGGCGATCAACGCCCCGACGCGGGGGCGCGGCATCCCGAACACGACGGCGTCGCGCACACCGGGGATCGTGCGCAGCGCCTCCTCGACCTCGGACGGGATGACGGTCGCCGAGGCGCTGAGGATCGCGTCGTCGGCCCGGCCGTGCAGGCGCAGACGTCCGTGTCGAAGCTCCGCGCGATCGCCGACGGTGGCCCACGCCCCGTCGCGCCGCAGCGGGCCGTCCGCTCCGAGATAACCGGATGCCACGAACGCAGAGCGCACCCACACCTCACCGCTCCGCACGTCGAGCTCCACCCCCGGGAACGCGCGCAGCCCGTCGCCGGTGTCGACGGCGACGATCGACAGCTCCGCCGCCCCGTAGTACGACACGACCCTCATGCCGGCGGCGGCGGCGCGCTCGCGCAGCGACGGGTCGAGGCGGGATCCGCCGACGAGGGCGACGCGCAGCCGCGGCAGCGAGCCGTCGTCGAGCACGGCGCGCAGGCCCTCGGGCGTCGCGTGCAGGAGCGTCGCGGCGGGATCGCGACCCAGCACCGGCCGCGGCCCGCCCTCGAGCGCGTGCGCGAGAGAGAACAGGGTCAGCGACGACGACGCCGGGGCGGGGAGGGCCACGATGTCGTCCGGCCCCGCCCCCAGGAGCGCGCTCACCGCCGCGAACGAGTCCGTCCACGATGCGGCCGTCCGCCGCACGACGCGCGGAGCGCCGCTGCTGCCCGAGGTGAGCGTCGCCCAGGCCGTGGCATCCGCGTCGTCGATCCCGGATGCCACCCGCTCCACGCCCTCGCGCTGTTCGGCGCTCCAGCGCGGATCGGCGATGAGCACGGCGTCTCCGTCGGCACGGGTCGCGGCGATGCGCTCGACGAGCCGCTCGTCATCGCCGTCGAGGACGACGATCACGCCGTGGCGGCCGCGGGCGCCGCCGCCGCCGGTCGCGTCCACGCGCGGCGGAACCCGCGCGGGTACGCCCGCACGAGCGCGGCGACGACGGCGGTCGCGAGCGCGGCCTTGAGCAGGTCGCCGGGCACGAACACCAGGCTCGTCAGCGCCGTCTCGCCGAGCGGGAGGCGCGTGACGGCGCTCTGCACGGGGATGCCGATCGCATAGATCGCCCCGACACCGCCCGCGATCATGGCGAGGGCGGTGCGCCACACGACGGGTCGTCGTCCGCCGGCGTGGACGACGAGACCCACGACGATCGCCCCGAGGATCCACCCGAGCGCGTAGCCCGCGGAGGGGCCGAAGAAGACGCCGAGCCCGCCGCGCCCTCCCGCGAGCAGCGGAAGGCCCGCCGCCGTGAGCGCGAGCACCACCGTCACCGACAGGGCACCGAGCCAGGGGCCGAGCACGGCTCCGGCCAGCATCACGCCGAGCGTCTGGGCGGTGATGGGCACCCCGCCGAACACGGGGAAGCTCCCGGGGAGGCCCAGCACCACGATGAGCGCGGCGAAGACGGCGACGCGGGCGAGGTCGGTGGCATCGAGGGTTCGGGTCATGAGCACGCCTTTCCTGAACGGTGTTCACTCGAACAGCGTTCACTATACTCAGACGCATGGCACCCCGAGGACACTCCGCCGACGACGTCGCCCGAGCCGCCCTGCGGATCCTCGACGATCAGGGCCTCCCCGACCTCACGATGCGCCGCCTCGCCACCGCTCTCGAGGTGCAGCCCAGCGCGTTGTACTGGCACTTCCCGAACAAGCAGACCCTGCTCGCGGAGCTGTCGGACCGGATCGTCGGGCGGATGGCATCCGGGGTCCCCGAAGACCTGCGCGTCGAGGCGCACGACCTGCGCGACGCCCTGCTGGCCTACCGCGACGGTGCCGAGGTGGTCTCGAGCACTCTCGCGCTCGGCCTCGGGTCGTCTCTGGCGCACGATCGGCTGACCGCCGCGGTCACCGCCGCCGGGTTCGACGCCGACACCGCCCGCCGGGTCGCGACGACCGTGCTGCACTACGTGCTCGGCTTCGTCTGGCACGAGCAGCAGCGCCTGCAGTACGACAGCGCGGGGGCCCGCGACGACGCGTCGGACGACACGACGGGCCTCGCGACCGACGACTTCGCTTTCGGCCTCGACCTGATCGCCGCGGGGCTGCGGGCGCGCGGCCGGGTCTGACCGGGGCCGGCGCGCGCGGCGCGGGGGCCCCGGTCAGACC
>NZ_LDRT01000132.1 GCF_001476655.1 Microbacterium testaceum
TGTATGTCGACCCGTCGCCGAGAGCGGACTCGAAATTGCCGCCCCACGAACGGACGGTGCCGTCGGACAAGACCGCGTAGCCCGTCGACCTCCCCGCGGCAATGTCGACGACGTTCGACAGACCGGGAATTTGCTGCGGAGGCCAGTAGCGATCGGTCGTCGTGCCGTCTGCGAGCTCGCCGTCACCGTTGCGGCCCACGCCCCACACGTCCCCGTTCTGCAGACGGAACAGGGTGAAGTTGTACCCGCCCTGTGCGATCTGCACCACCGGTGACGGGAACACCGGCATGACTTGACGAGGCGTCGAGGCGTCATCGGTCGTGCCCAAACCGCTCATGCCGAACACGCCGGAGCCCCATGCAAGGGCGTTGGCGCCGAGCACCGTGTAGGAGTCAGCGCCGCTGGCGGCGTCCGTGGAGGCACGGACCTGCAACTGCGTACCGGGCATCGTCCACTGATCGGGGGTGACCGACGTCGCGAATTCGCCCGACGCATTGGTCTGCCCGAGGGAGGCGCCGAGAGCGGCATTCCCCGTGGCGGTCAGCGCGACCTCTGCGCCTGCCACCCCCGCCGAACCGGACGAAACCGTCGCGACCACGGACGCCGAAGAACCGGCCGACACCTGATCAGCTCGTACATCGACAGCCAGCGAGAGAGTGCCCGCGACGGCGAAGCGCACGGGGCCGCCCATGCTACCGCCGATGGCAGTCACCGGAATGCCCGCGGGCAGCACCGTCTGAACGGGGACGTTGGTCGGCGAGCCGGTGTAGCCGTTGCCGATCTGCCCCTGGTCGTTGGGTCCCCAGGCCCACACGGTCCCATCGGTCTTCAACGCATATCCCGCGCCGATCTGCGACACTCCGGAGATTCCCTGCACTGCGACGGGTGACGCCGACGCCGCGGACGCGCCGTTGCCGAGCTCACCGTTCTCGCCGTCACCCCACGCCGCGACCGTATCGTCAGACAGCAGTGCGTACCCAGTCTGACTCGCCGCCGCGATGGAGACGGCGGTCGAGATGTTCACCACCGGCGCGGGCGTGTACCGGTTACCCGAAAGGGTCGACCCATCGCCCATCTGACCCTTGTAGTTCCCGCCCCACGCCATGATCGAACCATCTGAGCGCAACGCATATCCCGCCACCGACGTGGCTGCGATGGCGGTGGCACCCGACACGCCCGACACGGTCACAGCGACCGGCCTGTTCTGGCTCGTGGTGTCACCGAGCTGCCCGAAGCCGTTTCGCCCCCATCCCCGGACCGTGCCATCGTTCAGCAGCGCCAAGCCGAACCACGTACCACCCGCGACCTTCACGGCGTTCGATACGCCGGAAACCGTCACCACCGAGAGGGAGTAATTCTTCTGGCTGTAGGTGGTCCCGTCGCCGAGCGCCGACTCATAGTTGACACCCCACGACCGCACAGTTCCGTCTTGAAGGACGGCGTAACCGGTCTGATAGCCGGCGGCGATGTCGACCACATTCGACAAATTTGGAATGAGCTGGGGTGTGGAACGGTTCGTCCTCGTGCCGTCGGCCAGCTGGCCCTGATCGTTCTGACCGACGCCCCACACCTGGCCGTTCTTCAACCGGAATAGCGTGAAGTTGTTGCCGCCTTGGGCTACCTGCACCACGGGCGAGGGAAACGCCTGCACGACCTGACGGGGGGCATTGACGTCGGCACCCGTACCCACCCCGTTTCCGCCGGAAGCCCCCGATCCCCACGCGAGGACGTTGGCACCGAGCACGACGAAAGTCTGGGTCGCGTTGGCGCTCGCGGTCACAGCCGTCACAGTGATGGACGACCCCGCCTCGGCCCACGGCTTGCTCAGGTTGAAGTTCGTCGTGTACTGAC
>NZ_LDRT01000133.1 GCF_001476655.1 Microbacterium testaceum
CGAACGCGGCGCGAGCGAGGACCTTGTACCCGTGCTCGGGGAAGAAGACCGTGAGCCGGTCGTCTTCGATGCCCATGACGGTGCCGGTCCCGAACTCGGCGTGCGCGACGGAGGAGTCGATGCGGATGCCGCCGTCGTCGGTGGCGCCCGCGACCTCGATCGGTGCGACCGCACCGGTGTCGCACCGGTCGCAGGAGCCGCACGACACGGGGCTGTCGACGCCGAAGTACTCCAGCAGGGCGCGGCGGCGACAATGGGTGGTCTCGGCGTAGCCCCGCATGATCTCGATGCGCGAGGCGCGGATGCGCTCCTCGGCCTCATCGCGCTCACGCACGGCGGCGACGGCGTCTCCGGCGGAGGCCTTCTTCTGCGCCGAGACGCCGTCCGCCCCCGATACGGCCAGGCCGCACGCGACCAGCTGGTTCAGGACGCGACCGATGGCCCGGGCGGTGCGGCCGCTTCTTTCGGCGACGTCCTTCGCGCGGAGCGGCTTCTTCGCCCGCCGGAGTTCGTCCCAGACCCCGGCGATATCGGCGCGCGTGGTGTGTCCGCCCGCGAAGAACGAACGCAGCGAGAAGTCCTCGGCCCGGTAGTGAAGGATCGCCCGGGCCGGCTGACCGTCGCGCGCGGCGCGGCCGATCTCCTGCGCGTACGCGTCCAGCGACTCGGTCACATCGGCGTGCACGACCACACGGACATCGCTCTTGTCGACGCCCATCCCGAAGGCAGAGGTGGCGACGACCACGTCGAGCTCGCCCGCGCTCCACGCGGAGTGGACCTCGTCGCGCCGCTTCTGAGCCATGGCACCGTGGTACGCGGCGGCGCGTAGCCCGAGCTCCCGCAGCTCGTCGGCGTAGAGCTCGGTGCCCTTGCGCGTGGCCACGTACAGCAGCGCCGGGCCGTCGGCATCCTGGACATCGGCGAGGACGGCGCGGCGTTTGTCGGCGTCGTGCTCGTGACGGCGGACGGCCATGTGGATCTCGGGGCGGTCCATTCCGCGCACCTCGAGGTGGGGATCGCGCATGCCGAGGCTCGCAACGATGTCGTCGCGGACGGGTGCGGATGCCGTGGCCGTCAGCGCGAGGACCGGCGGATGCCCCAGGGCCTCGACGGCGTCGCCGATGCGGGCGTAATCGGGCCGGAAGTCGTGGCCCCACGCCGAGACGCAGTGCGCTTCATCGATGACGACGAGGCGGACGTCGGCGCGTGCGAGCCGGTCGAAGACGTCGGGATTGGCCAGCTGCTCGGGCGCGAGGAAGGCGTAGACCGCATCGTCGCCCTCGATCGCCGCCCAGGCTGCCTTTCGCGCGGCGGCGCTCGTGCGGGAGTTGAGGGCGACCGCGGCGGGAGCGTCGGGAGCGGCGTCGATCGAGTCGATCTGGTCGCGCTGCAACGCCAACAGCGGTGAGACGACCACGGTCGTGCCCCCGAGCTCGCACCCGGCGATCTGGTACACCGCGGACTTCCCCGCCCCCGTCGGGAAGACCACGAGGGTGTCGCGTCCTCCCACGACCGCGTCGATCGCCTCGGCCTGGCCGGGCAGCAGGTCGTCCCAGCCGAACACCTCGCGGGCGGTACGGGCGGACTGTTCGAGGGTGGCGGGTGCGTTCACGGTTCCTCAATTCCTGGGGGAGGGTCCCAGCACACCCTGAACCTCCGACATCGCA
Organism: Microbacterium testaceum; assembly: GCF_001476655.1. GTDB lineage: Bacteria > Actinomycetota > Actinomycetes > Actinomycetales > Microbacteriaceae > Microbacterium > Microbacterium testaceum_C. Next base: position 1,668 of record NZ_LDRT01000133.1, read on the forward strand.
GCGGGGGTTGCGAGCGGCGTCGACGTGTGTTCCCGGCACGGCCATCGGGACCGCACGCGATCGCCCGCATCGCGTAAGGCAGGGCGGGCGAGACGACGTTCTGGGCCCCGCACGGTCGCGCGAAGATCGTGCGGGGTCCCGGGCGCTCCGTCGTGTCGCACGCGCTCGGGCGGCGACGCAAGCGTCCGATCGATGTCGGAGGGGGGTGCCAGGATGCCGACATGCTCTTCGGCGACATCGAAACGGCCCTCGCGGCGGTGACGAGCACGCGCTCGCGCCTGGCCAAAGTCGACGTGCTCGCGGCGCTCCTCCACGAGCTCGAGCCGGGCGAGATCGAGCCCGCGGTCGGATTCCTCACCGCGGCTCCCCGGCAGGGCCGTCTCGGTGTCGGCTGGCGGACCCTGGCGACGCGCGGCGGATCCCACGCGCCGGTGCCGACGCTGACGGTCGGTGAGGTCGATGAGACGTTCTCCCGTCTGGTCGAGGTCGGGGGACCGGGATCCGCCACGGTCCGCACGGCCCTTCTCGACGATCTGGCCGCCCGGGCGACCGAGAGCGAGTGGCAGCTCCTGATCAGGATCATGACGGGCGAGCTGCGGACCGGCGCCCTCGAGGGTGTCCTCGTGGATGCCCTCGCCCGGGCCGCCGATCGCGACGGTGCCGCGGTGCGCCGGGCGGCCATGCTGTCCGGCGATCTCGGCGAGACCGCGGCCCTCGCCCTCACGGGATCGATCGACGAGCTCGCCGCGGTCGGACTCGTGGTCGGGCGCGGTGTGCAGCCGATGCTCGCCTCCACGGCCGCGACCGTCTCGGAGGCCCTCGATGCCGCGGGTCGCGCCTCGGTCGAGTACAAGCTCGACGGCGCGCGGGTTCAAGTGCATCGCCACGGCGACGAGGTGCGCGTGTACACCCGCACCCTCGCCGACGTCACCCATCGCGTGCCCGAGATCGTCGAGGTCGCCCGCTCTCTCCCGGTCGACGATGTGATCCTCGACGGCGAAACGCTGTCGCTCGACGACGACGGCGCTCCGCGCCCGTTCCAGGACACGATGGCGCGCTTCGGAGCCGAGACCGCGCGCGAGATCGCCCTGCGGCCGTGGTTCTTCGACATCCTGCACGTCGACGGCCGCGACCTCATCGACGAGCCTCTCGCGGCCCGGATCGACGAGCTCGATCGCGTCGCGGGGGAGTACCGCATCCCCGCGCTCGTGACCGACGACCCGGTGGCGGCAGAGACCTTCGCGCAGGCGGCATTGCACGCCGGGCACGAGGGAGTCATGGTCAAGGGGCTCGACGCGGCGTACTCCGCCGGTCGACGAGGCAAGAGCTGGCTGAAGGTCAAGCCGGTGCACACGTTCGAACTCGTGGTGTTGGGCGTCGAGCGGGGGTCGGGGCGCCGGGCCGAGTGGCTCTCCAACCTCCATCTCGGCGCGCGCGATCCCGACGGCAGCTTCGGTGAGCCCGGCGGGTTCGTGATGGTGGGGAAGACGTTCAAAGGTCTGACCGACCAGCTGCTGCGGTGGCAGACGGCGCACTTCGCCGAGCGGGCGACGGGAGAGGTACCCGGCGGCATCCGCGTGGTCCCCGACACGGTGGTCGAGATCGCGATCGACGGGGTGCAGCGCTCGGTGCGCTACCCCGGCGGCGTCGCGCTGCGGTTCGCGCGCGTCAAGGGCTACCGCTCCGACAAGTCGGCGGCCGAGGCGGACACGATCGAGACGCTGCGGGCGATGCTGCCGGGCGGTGGAGTCGGATCCTCTGTCGACGAACCCGAGAACCCCCTCGACGAAAGGACGACACCATGAGTCTGGCTCCGTGGCTCGACGGCGAGCTCGGATACCGCAGTTTCGGCGCCCCGGGTGCCCCGCGCGCGGTGTTCGTGTTGCGCACGGGCGACGTGTCGACCACCGATCCCGACGCGCGCGTCACCTCCGGGTACGACGTCCGCGTGATCGCCGTCGGTCTGGATGCCCCCGAGCTCGAGGATCCCCCGGTGTTCGGCGGGCAGACACCGGCGGGACTGACCGTCGACGCGCTGCGCGAGCTGCTCGAGCGCGAAGCCCCCGGAACGACGGTCGGGCTGGTCGGCGAGCGGGCCGCGGGGCCGATCGCGATCTATCTCGCCGCGGCCATGGGGCCGGTGATCGACCGACTGGCGATCGTCGGCGTCACGAGCCCGTCCGACCCGCTGAGTCGCGACCTGCGCACCCCGCTGCTCGATCATCTCGACGCCGAGGCGCTGGTGCTCGTCGGCGGCGAAGGCCCCGCGGCGATCACCGACGCCGAGTGGTACGTCGCACGCATGCGGTCCGCGGAGATGCAGGTGGTGCCCGACCACGAGATCGGTTCGGTGAACGGCGAGCTCACGCTCACGTCGGCCTGGGACCGGGTCCTGGCTCACGTCGCCCCGGGTGCCGCTCGGCGCTGATCCGGTCGCCCGCGCATTTCAGAACGCGGGTTGTGCGCCGCTGACGGGATCGTCTCCGGGCATGCCCGTACCCTCCGGCCGGGCCCGCCGGCGTCACCCGCGCGCGACCGCTCTCACCTGCACGACATTCGACTCCTCGTCGACGTCGACGAGGTCGGTCTGTGCCTTGAGGAAGTCCGAGAAGCTGCGGAAGCCGAGCGCTTTCTCGCTGAACGACGGGTCGAGACGCTTCATGAGGTCCTTCACCGCCGAGGCGTGCAGCCACTCGCCGTCCGCGCGCTCGCCCTCGAGTTGCATGGCCCGCTCGAGAAGGTCCACCGCGGGGTCCTTGGAGCGCTTGCGTGCCCGCGGGCGGGAGGGCGCGGCATCCTTCTTCGTGTCCGCCAGGTTCGGAATGCCGGGGAGCGAGTCGTAGGAATCGAAGCGATCGCACGCGGCGGCGAGCGACTTCGCCGTCGATCCGGCCACGCCGACCCCCACCACGTAGCGGCCCAGTCGCTTGCAGCGCTGGGCGAGAGGCACGTAGTCGCTATCGCCCGCGACGATCACCACGTGCGTCAGATCGGGGAGGCGGAACATGTCTTCCACCGCATCCACCGCCAGTCGGATGTCGGCACCGTTCTTCGCGTACGCCGCCGCGGGGAAGAGCTGAACGAGATCGACGGCGCGAGCGACCAGTTGCGAGCGGTACTCGGCGTTCACGGGCGCCGACCAGTCTGCGTAGGCGCGCGTGAGCACGAGGGTGCCGAACGACGCCGCATAATCGATCACCGCGCCGACGTCGATGGTGGCCTTGGTGAGACGGTCGGCGATCTCGGGGTCCATCGGGTTCTCGGCGATCTTCTGCCGGTCACGCGAGTAGGCGTTGCGGCCGTGCACACGGTCGTACCAGGACATGACGATGTTGTCGAAATCGAGATAGACGGCGACGCGAGGGCTCTGCGTATCGGGCATGGCAACCAGTCTCACCCGTCTGGCCGGTCAGGGCCAGTCCGCCCGCCTCGTGCCCCTCCCGCGCGGAAGGAGACCCCGCTCAGCGCTCCCCGGGGTAGACCACGCCGATCTGCCGGCGCACCTCGTCGAGGACACCCATGATCGCCACGGTCTCGTCGATCGGCAGCACGTCGCTCGAGAGGGCACCGGCCGTGACGAAGCGCTCGGCGGCCTCGGCCTGGAACTGCATCCCGCGGCCCTCGATCGAGGTCGTGTATTCCTCGATGACGTCGCCGTCGGACGTCACCACGCGGAACGAGGTCGGGGTGTACCAGACGCGGTCGATCTCGATGCGGGCTTCGGTGCCGACGATCTGCGCGGTGTTCGCCCCCGCGCCCCGTGACGACGACACCGTGGTCGACAGGGCCCCGCCGGGGTGCACGAAGAGAGTCGCGACGTCGGCGTCGCTGCCGGCATCCGAGATGCGCGCGACCGCGCTGACGCGCTCGGGCAGGCCGAGCACGTCGACCGTGAACGAGATCGGGTAGATCCCGAGGTCGAGCAGGGCGCCGCCTCCCAGTTCGAGAGCGTTGAGACGGTGGGCGGGGTCGGTGGAGATCTTCTGCGTGTGATCGGCCGAGACGACGCGGATGTCGCCGAGGGTTCCGGCGGCGATGATCTCGCGGATGCGCACCATGTGCGGCAGGTAGCGCGTCCACATCGCCTCCATGGCGAGCAGACCCTTCTCGGCGGCGCGGTCGCGGATGATCGCCGCCTCGGTCTCGCTGAGGGTGAACGGTTTCTCGACGAGGACGTGCTTGCCGTGGTCGAGGGCGAGCAGCGCGTTGTCGACGTGGCCGGGGTGCGGGGTGGCGATGTAGACGATGTCCACCGTCGGGTCGCTCACCAGCTCTTCGTACGAGCCGTGCGCGTGCGGGATGTCGTACTGCGCGGCGAATGCGCGCGCGCTCTCGATGCGGCGCGAGCCGACGGCGGCGACGTGGAGGCCCGCCGTGCGGAGGTCGGAGGTGAAGGCGTGGGCGATGCCACCCGTGGCGAGGATGCCCCAGTGCAGTCCGGTCATGGTCCCACCGTATCGGCGGCATCCGACACGGCGGGTCGCGTCTGCGCGGGAAGTCCCGGATGCCGCGGGCATAGGCTCGTCTCATGACGCCCGTCGAGCGCTTTCGCGAGCTGCTGCGCATCCCCACCGTCTCCCGCGTCGACCCCGCCGAGGTCGACACCGCGCGCTTCGACGAGTTCCATGCCGCGCTCGAACGCCTCTATCCGCTCACGCACGCGCGTCTGGAGCGTGAGGTCGTCGCGGGTCATTCCCTCCTTTACCGGTGGGCCGGCGAGACGTCCGCGTCCCCGCTGGTCCTTCTGGCGCACCAGGACGTCGTCCCGGTCGACGGGCAGCCGTGGCAGCATCCTCCGTTCGAGGCCGTGGTCGAGGGGGAGGGGGCCGAGACGGCGATCTATGCCCGCGGCGCCATAGACGACAAGGGTGCGCTCGTGGCCATCCTCGAGGCGGTCGAAGAGGCGCTGCGCGACGGCGTGGTGCCCCGGACCGATGTCTGGTTGGCGTTCGGCCACGACGAGGAGACGCGCGGCACCGGCGCACAGGCGATGGCCGCGCTGCTCGAGGAACGCGGTGTCCGACCGGCGCTCGTGATCGATGAGGGCGGGGCCGTGGTCGAGGGCGCGCTGCCCGGCGTCGCCGCCCCGACCGCGATGATCGGGGTGGCCGAGCGCGGGGTCGCCAGCTTCGACCTCGTGACCCGCGAAGCCGGCGGCCACGCCTCGACTCCACCGCGGCTGCCGGCGACGGCTCGCCTCGCGCGGGCGATCGACCGCTTGCGCCGCCGCCCGTTCCCGCTCCGGCTCGCAGACCCCGTCCGCGCGATGCTCGGCACCGCGGCGGCCCATAGTCGAGAGCCCTTCCGCACCCTCTTCCGCCGGACCGTCGTCTCCGCTCCGCTCGTCACGGCCGCGTTCTCCCGCCTCGGTCCCGAGACGAACGCCCTCGTTCGCACCACGGCCGTCGTCACCCGCCTCGAAGGCGCGGCGGGCGAGAACGTCCTCGCCACGACCGCACGGGCAACCGTGAACGTCCGCCTGCTCACCGGCGACACCCTCTCCGACGTCTCGGTCCATCTGCGTCGCGCCGTCGCGGATCCGTCGGTCGACATCGAACTGCGCAGCGGCAGCGACCCCTCTCCGGTGTCTCCGTGGCAGGGCGACGCGTGGCGCCGGGTCGCGACCGCGGTGCGGGCGACGCTGGGCGACGACGTGGTCCCCCTGCCGTACCTGCAGCTCGGGGCGAGTGACAGCCGCTTCTACACCGGTCTCACTTCGCACGTGTACCGCTTCGCGCCGTTCCACCTCACCCGGTCCGAGCGGGACGCGCTGCACGCCCCGGACGAGCGAATCCGCGTGGACTCCTGGCTCCGCGGCATCCGGTTCTATCGCGTGCTTCTCGAATCCTGACCGCGCGGACGGCCACGTCGCGCACCGGGCGAGGTGCCGGGTTATTCTCGTGTGACCGGTCACGCAGGGACCGTTGACGCAAAGAGGCGGAGCATGAGCGAGATCGATCTTCCGGATGCCACGGGCCGGGCCCCGAGCATCCGCGACGTCGCGCGTCTCGCGGGGGTGTCGTACCAGACGGTCTCGCGCGTCATCAACAACAGCCCGCAGCTGCGTCCGGAGACGGCGGCGCGGGTGCGTTCCGCGATCGCCGAACTGAGGTTCGTGCCGAACCAGGCCGCCCGCGCCCTCGCCACGAGCCGGTCGCGGCTGATCGGCGTGCTCGGCCCGCGCGCGACGACGTTCGGTGTGGCCACGATGATCCAGGCGGTCGAGTCCGCGGCCCGCGCCGCCGGGTATCGGCTCACCGTCACCAGCCTCGTGACGAGCGCGCCCGACGATGTCCGGGCCTCGATCGATCACCTCATGCAGCAGTCGGTCGAGGGGCTCATCGCCGTCGCGCCGCAGACCCGGGTCGTGCCGATCCTGGACGAGCTGCAGCTCCCGGTTCCGGTGCAGATCGTTTCGTCGACGGGCTCGACAGCGTCGTTCAACGACCAGATCGCGGGGGCACGCGCCGCCGTGCGGCACCTCATCGAGCTCGGGCACAGCCGCATCCTGCACATCGCCGGTCCCCGCGACTGGATCGAGGCGGACCACCGTATGCGGGGGTACCTCGCGGAGATGGATGCCAACGACCTCTCGCCGCGTCCGCCTGTCCTCGGCGACTGGACGGCCCGGTTCGGCTACGAGGCGGGCCGGGAGTTGTTGCGCACCGAGGACGCGACGGCGGTGTTCGCGGGCAACGACCATATGGCGCTCGGGTTCATGCATGCCGTGCGCGACATCGGTCGCTCGGTGCCGGACGACATCGCGGTGGTGGGCTTCGACGACGTCCCGGAGTCGGCGCACCTCTGGCCGCCGCTGACGACCGTCCGTCAGGACTTCCTCGGGATCGGGCGACGAGCCGTGTGGGATCTGCTCCGCGCGGTGGGGGAGGCCGGTGGCGAGGAGCTCGCGCCCGAGCCCGATCACCTGCGTCTCATCGTGCGTTCCTCCACCGCTCCACCGAGTCGCTGATCGTCACATTTCGACAACGGCTGGACGGTGCGCGAACGAGCACTTGACACCGAGGTCCGGCGGAGGGGTAGCATCACACACACGATGTGAACGGTCACATGACCGGTCACACGACCGACGGGACTCGCTGCGGAGCGGATCCGTCGAGACGAAGATGTTTCGATCGTCTTTCGTTTCGCCCCGTTGATTCGTGCGTCCGGTGTGATCTCGTCCGCAGAGACCGCGGTGGGCTCCGGGTGGAGAGACCGCGACATGAACCCAATGGAGGGAACCAGAGTGAACAAGCACAGCATGCTCAAGACGATCGCCGGGGTGGGCGTCCTCGCCCTCGGCATCGGCCTCGCCGGGTGCGCGGGAGACCGTACGGGCAACAGCGCCGGCGGTGAGCAGGAAGCGGGCGGCACCATCGGCGTCGCGATGCCGACCCAGCAGTCGGAGCGGTGGATCGCCGACGGCAACAACGTCAAATCGCAGCTCGAGGAGCTCGGTTACCAGGTCGACCTGCAGTACGCGAACGACGACATCCCCACGCAGGTCTCGCAGATCGAGAACATGATCACGACGGGTGCCAAGGCCCTGATCATCGCCTCGATCGACGGCACCACGCTGACGGACGTCCTGCAGCAGGCCAAGGACGCGAACATCCCCGTCATCGCGTACGACCGCCTCATCAACGGCACCGAGAACGTCGACTACTACACGACCTTCGACAACTACAAGGTCGGCGTGCAGCAGGCCACCTCGCTGCTCACGGGCCTCGGCGTCCTCGACGCCTCGGGCAAGGAGACCGGCGCCACCGGCCCCTTCAACATCGAGCTGTTCGCCGGAAGCCCCGACGACAACAACGCCACGTTCTTCTGGAACGGCGCGATGGACACGCTCAAGCCGTACATGGACAAGGGCGTGCTCGTGGTCCCCTCGGGTCAGACCGAGTTCGGCCAGGCGGCCATCCTGCGCTGGCTGCCGGAGACGGCGCAGAAGCGCATGGAGAACATCCTCACCGTCATCGGCGGCACCAAGCTGAACGGCGTCCTGTCGCCCTACGACGGCCTGTCGATCGGCATCATCTCCGCCCTCACCTCGGGCGGCTACGCCGCCGACGCCCTCCCGGTCATCACGGGTCAGGACGCCGAGGCCGGCTCGATCAAGTCGATCATCGCCGGTGAGCAGTATTCCACGATCTTCAAGGACACGCGCGAGCTCGCCAAGCAGGCCGTGACCATGGTCGACGACATCCGCAAGGGCGAGACCCCCGAGACGAACGACACCACGACGTACGACAACGGCAAGAAGGTCGTCCCCTCCTACCTCCTGCAGTCGACGATCGTCACCAAGGACAACTACAAGGAAGTCCTGGTCGACAGCGGTTACTACACCGAGGCCGACCTCAAGTGATCCCCGCGGGCGGGCTTCGTCCCGCCCCCACCGCCTCCGCCGCGATCGACCCGTTCGGTCGCGGCGGAGGCGCCCCACGTCTCTCATCCCCACCGGCCATGGCCGGCCCTTTCAAGGAGGACCTCGTGAGCACCATCCTCGAGATGCGCTCGATCACCAAGGAGTTCCCCGGCGTCATCGCGCTCGCCGACGTGTCCCTGACCGTCGAGCGCGGAACGGTCCACGCCATCTGTGGCGAGAACGGCGCCGGCAAGTCCACTCTCATGAAGGTGCTCAGCGGTGTGTATCCCGCGGGCGACTACCGCGGCGAGATCGTCTTCGACGGCAAGACCGTCGAGTTCAAGGACATCCGCGACAGCGAGTCCGCCGGCATCGTCATCATCCACCAGGAGCTCGCGCTGAGCCCCTATCTCTCGATCGCCGAGAACATCTTCCTCGGCAACGAGATCACCCACCGCGGGCTCATCGACTGGGATGCCACGAACCGCGAGGCCGCGAAGCTGCTCGCCCGCGTGGGGCTCGGCGACAGCCCCGATGTCCCGGTCAACGAGATCGGCGTCGGCAAGCAGCAGCTCGTCGAGATCGCCAAGGCCCTGTCGAAGGACGTCAAGCTCCTGATCCTCGACGAGCCGACCGCGGCCCTGAACGACGACGACTCCGAGCACCTGCTGGATCTGATCCGCCACCTCAAGGGGCAGGGGATCACCTCGATCATCATCAGCCACAAGCTCAACGAGATCCGCGCGATCGCCGACGAGGTCACCATCATCCGTGACGGTCGCACGATCGAGACGCTCGACGTCGCCACCGGTGGCACGAGCGAAGACCGCATCATCCGCGGGATGGTCGGCCGCGAGCTCGAGAACCGCTACCCGGATCGCGACGTCGAGATCGGCGAAGAGGTCCTGCGCATCGAGGACTGGAACGTCAGCCACCCCACGGATGCCAGTCGCACGGTCATCCACAACGCCACCCTCACGGTGCGCGCGGGAGAGGTCGTCGGCATCGCCGGTCTCATGGGTGCCGGTCGCACCGAGCTGGCGATGAGCGTTTTCGGGAGGAGCTTCGGCTCACGCATCTCCGGCAACGTCTACGTGCGCGGCGCGAAGGTCGACACCTCGACCGTCCCCGCGGCCATCCGCAGCGGACTGGCGTACGTCACCGAAGACCGCAAGGGCGCCGGCCTCAATCTCATCGACACGATCAAGCGCAACATCTCGATCGCCGGCATGCGCAAGCTCGTCAAGGGCGGCTTCGTGGACGGCGACGAGGAGTACCTCGTCGCCAATCGCTACCGCACCTCGATGAACATCAAGGCGCCGAGCGTCGACGTGGTCGTCGGCAAGCTCTCCGGCGGCAACCAGCAGAAGGTCGTGCTGTCGCAGTGGCTCTTCTCCGATCCCGAGGTGCTCATCCTCGACGAGCCGACCCGCGGCATCGACGTCGGCGCGAAGTACGAGATCTACACGATCATCAACTCCCTCGCGGCGCAGGGGAAGGGCGTGCTGGTGATCTCTTCGGAGCTGCCCGAGCTGCTCGGCATCTGCGACCGCATCTACACCCTCAGCGAAGGCCACATCACCGGCCAGCTGCCCATCGAACAGGCCACTCCCGAGGCACTCATGGTGCTCATGACGAAGGAAAAGGAAGCCGACCATGTCAGCGCTTGACAACACCGTGACCCCGCAGGGGCCCGCGACGCCGAAGGGTCCCGTCGGCGGCGGCACCGGCGGCGGTGCCGGGAGCATTCTGCAGTTCTTCACGTCGCGACTGCGCGAGATCGGCATCTTCATCGCCCTGATCGTCATCGTCCTGCTTTTCCAGGCGCTGACCGGCGGACGTCTGCTCACCGCGGGCAACGTGTCGAACATCATCGTCCAGAACAGCTACATCCTCATCCTCGCGATCGGCATGGTGATGATCATCATCGCCGGCCACATCGACCTCTCGGTCGGGTCGGTCGCCGCTTTCGTCGGCGCGGTCTCGGGTGTGCTGATCGTGCAGTGGGGTCTGCCCTGGTGGCTCGGCATCCTGCTCTCGCTCCTTCTCGGCGCCGTGGTCGGCATGTGGCAGGGCTTCTGGGTGGCGTACATCGGCATCCCGGCCTTCATCGTGACCCTGGCGGGTATGCTGCTCTTCCGCGGTCTGACGCAGATGACCCTGGGCAACACGCAGATCACCCCGTTCCCCACCGAGTACCGTGCCCTCGGCGGTGGCTACCTGTTCCCCGATCTCTTCCCCGCCGCGACCTCGCCGGCCGAGTGGATCACCGTCGGGCTCGGTGTGCTGACCCTCGTCCTGTTCGTCGTGTCGCAGGTGCGTCAGCGTGCCAAGCGCGCCGCTCTCGAGCTCCAGAACGAGCCGCAGGTCGCCTTCCTCGTGAAGCTCATCGGTGGCGGTGCTCTCATCGCCTACCTCACCTACCTGCTCGGTGTCGCCCCCGGTTCGCGGGGAACGCCCATCGTGCTCGTCGTTCTCGGCGTGCTGATCATCGGCTACTCCACCGTGATGAGCCGGAGCGTCTTCGGTCGCCACATCTACGCGATCGGTGGCAACCGCACCGCCGCGAAGCTGTCGGGCATCAACACCCGTCGCGTGGACTTCATGCTGTTCGTGAACATGGGCGTCCTGGCGGCCCTCGCCGGCATCGTCTTCACGGGACGTCTGAACTCCGCCGGTCCCGGCGCCGGAAACCTCTTCGAGCTGGATGCCATCGCCGCCTCCTTCATCGGTGGTGCCGCTGTGCAGGGCGGTGTCGGCCGCGTGGTCGGCGCGATCGCCGGTGGCCTGGTCATGGGTGTGCTCAACAACGGCATGTCGCTCATGGGTATCTCGACCGACGTGCAGCAGTTCATCAAGGGCCTCGTGCTGCTTCTGGCCGTGGCCTTCGACGTGTGGAACAAGAACCGCACGCGCGGGTGATCCATGCCTCTGCCGAGACGCCCCGACGCCCTGCGCGCCGGGGCGTCTCGTCGTTGCTGGGGCAGGATGGAGAAGTGACCCCCCGCACGCCGATCCGTCGTGCCGCAGCCCTCCTCGCGGTCGTCGCGCTCGGTCTTGCGGGGTGAACGTCGACGACCGCGCGCAGCGCCGGCTCGAGCGACGGGGTCGGGGTGATCGGCGTCGCGCTGCCCTCGACGGATGACGCCGGGTGGGAGCACGCGGGCGACGCGGTGGCATCCGAACTCCGGGATCGCGGCTATCGCGTCGACCGCACCGTCCGGGCCCGTGCAGGTCACCGTGCTCGCGGGCGACGAGAACGACGCCTGGGAGCAGCATCGTCACGCCGCGGCTCTCGAGGAGCTCGCGCCCGCGGTCACCGAGGGACGGATCGCGATCGCGTCGGGGGCGAGCTGGGCCGACGCGGCCGTCGCCGACGCCCGCTCGACGTTCCCGCCGCGGCCGAGGAACGCGCGCGGGACATCGCGCCGGACGCGTCGTCCTCGGCGGTCGTGATCCTCGCCCTCGGCGACGACGTCACCCGCGGTGTCGTGATCGCGCTCACGACCGATTCGCCCTCACCGACCCCTGCGCCGACGGGCACGCCGACCCCTGCGCCGACGGGC
>NZ_LDRT01000134.1 GCF_001476655.1 Microbacterium testaceum
CGGCACGGTGCCCGTCGCCCTGGGCGACGGGCACCGTGCCGGCGAGCGGACTGCGCTCGTACTGCTCGCGCACCTCGTCGATGGAGAGCGGGTCGAGGACGAACACGAGCGAGTGGGAGATGTCGAGATACCCGAGCGACTGCGTGCCCTGGGTGTCGACGAAGCTCTCGCCCGCGGCATCCATCATCTGCAGCTCCAGCGCGGAGCCGGACCTGTCGAGGACGTAGGCCAGGCCCTCGGGGCGGTCCTGCCGCTGGGTCTTCAGAGGAGGACGACCGGCCGCGGAATCGGCGACGGCCGTCGCGAGGAAGGTGGCCGACACGTCGGTGAGTGCGGTCACCTCGAGGGGGTCGGAAGCGTCGGCGCTCTTCGTGTGGAGCGCGTCCGCGATCGACGCGAGCAGTTGCGTCTTCCCGGAGCCGACCGAGCCGAACACCGGCAGGGCGACCACGCGACGACTTCCCGTGCCCGAGGGGAGCTCGGCGTCGCAGACGGGACAGATCGCGGTGAGGGAGCGGGAGGCGGCGGCCACGGTGAGCGGGATCACGGCCTCGCAGTGGCAGACGCGGGTCCGAATTCCGAGGGGTCCGGGCGACACATCGCGATGGATCTCGCCGCACTGCGGGTTCGGGCAGCGGAAGCTCGGCATCTCGGACTGGCGGTAGCACCGCGTGCAGCGCGCGCCGAGGTGGTTCCGGCGGGTCTCGCGTTTCTCACGCATCGAGAGGAACCACGTCGTGAGGCGCTGCGAGGTGGAGACCACGCCGCGGAACACCGTCGTGATCACCATCCACAGCCCCGTCGCGGCCCACATGCCCGCGACGAGACCGACCATCGGAATCCCGAAGACGATCGCCCACACGAGGTGGCGCACGAGAGCGAAGTACCACGCCCGAGGGGTGGGCAGGAAGGTCTGCGTCCGCGCCATCGCGGCCAGCGGCGCCCGCGCGCCGGCGAGCACCGCGCGTTGATCGAGACGCAGCTGGTACGGCACGTAAAGCGGCCACGCGTGGTCCCAGTCGAAGTGAGCGGACCGTCGCTTCGGTGCCGCACCGAGGACGTTCCCGTTACGGACTTCGTCGGGGGTCGCGATGCGGACGCCCACACGCGACGACGACCGCAGGATGCGGATCGGCGAGATCGTGCCCCACACCAGGCCGACGGCGAAGGCCACCGCGGCCATGAGGACGACGTAGCCGAGCAGGAATCCGATGACCCGGATGGCCGCGACGATCACGATCCACCCGACCAGGACCACGACGACGAGAAGGATGCCGAACAGGATGACGTAGTGCATGGCTCAGTCGTTCTTTCTCTCAGGAGGAGCGGAGCGGTCCTTCTTCCACCTCAAGCGATCGAGGGGGGAGGGGATCTGCGCGATGAGCTCGCCGAGAGCGCCCGAGGCGGCGCGGAAATCGGCATCGCCCGGCCGAGCCGCGACGACGGCGTCGACGAGGTCGCGCCAGGCCTGCACGTCCTTGGCGCGGGCCCGCTTCGGGTCCTGATCGAGAACGGGCCGCAGGTGACCGACGAGGTACGTGCGCAGGTCGGGGTCCATCCCCGCGTTCGCGATCCAGGCTTCCCACACATCGCCGTTCGCGGGCAGGCGCGTGTCCAGGACGCCCAGCTCCCACGTCGCGGGAGAGAGGGGAGGGCGCTGCGCGCCGATGGCGCGTGCGCGCCGGGCGAGGGGGACGCGGGCGATCCGCGCCGCGTCGATCCACGGCTCCAGGGGGTCGCCGGACACGGACAGGTAGTCCCATTCGCCCGCAGCGAGCTGCCTCAGCACGCGGTCGCGGTCCCGCGCGCTCGGTGTCGTCCGCGCCGTCGACGCCGCCACCTCGACGAGCCGTGCACGCACGTCATCGCGAATCCCGTCGCCGAAGACCCAGCGCGCGGATGGCCGGGCGAATTCGGGATGCCGAAGGGTATGGCTGACGACCCGCTCGCGCACCGACGCGAGATCGTGGGCGGCGAGCTCGGGGGCGAGGGGAAGGGCGAGGGACAGCAGCTCGTCGAGCATGTCGAACGGGGCACCGCGGATGATGTCGGCGAGGTAGGCCGCGAGCTGTTCGCGATCGGCATCCGCGGGCCACTCCCAGGTGCCCGCGGCGCCTGCCTCGGCGACCCAGGCCGCGGTGTGCGCCGCCGGGTTCTTCGCCAGGCTCTCCAGAGTCGCGTTGAGGATCGTCGTCGCCAGCCCCGGAACATCGAGGGTCGAGGTGAATCGCACCGCACGGGCGGCCCGCACGAAGTCGTCCTCGCTGCTGAGCTCGTAACCGGCGACCGCGTCGCCCAGCTCGTCGACGTAGAGGGCGAGATCGCCGATCAGGTCGTTCTCGGCCAGGCCCTGGATGACGGCGATGCCGAGGTTCCACTCCTCCCGACCGATCGGGACGTCACGCATGCCGGTGACCATCTCGGCACCGGCCGCCCCGATCTCGACGCCGAGGCGCGGCATCCATTTCTGGGCGACACCGATCACGCCCAGGGCGTCGAGTGTGTCGAGGTCGCGAACCCAGCCGACGACACGGCGGGACGCCTCGGTGACCTCGATCGGCGAGACCTCCCGACGCAGCAGGTCGATGGTGTGCGCTCCGGTCAGCGGCGCCCCCTGCTGGAGCGCCGGGTGCACCCCCACCAGCGGGGCCCGTGTCTGGAAGGGCTCCGTCGCGAACGCGCGGTACTCCATGTCGAGTGCGCTCTGCTCGTCCAGGAGCAGCGTCCCCAGGGCGAACCAGCGCAGGACCGTCTCGAGGTCGTCGTGCACGATCATGACCTTGCGCGCGGTCGGGCCCGACGCGTCGGCGAGCATGCTCAGGTAGGCGGGGAGCGTCTGCCAGACCCAGGGGTCGTCCTGGGCCCAGCGCAGGATCGCCTCGGTGTCGAAGTCGTCGGTGATCTGCAGCGGCGCGAACCACGGCTCGGCGACGCGGGTGGGGGCTCTGCGGACATCCCACATCGTGGCCGCGTGGATCTGGGCGGGTCGATGAGGGAGGATGTCGTCTCTCTCCCCCGTGACGACGGCCTGCGTGAGCTGATTCCCGCGGCGCCCGTTGTGCGTCTGGCCGATCGACGCCCCGCGGGAGAAGTACAGACGGTCGTCTCGCCGGACGTAGGCCGAGGTCGGAGGGTGGTCCTCCTCCGCCGCGTCCGCCGGCCACCGGTTGCTCACCTGATGAAGAAGGAGCTCGCGGATGTTGCGCTGGTCCCGCGCGTCGAGGCCCGGTGACACCGCCTGGAAGTTGAACCCGTCGGCACCATCGATCGCCTCTTCGCGCGTGACGTCGGTGAAGATCGCCGTTTCGAACATCGCTGTGCCCTACGCCTTGTTCTTCGGGATGAATCCGCGGTCGGCCATGAGCCACAGAAGGGGATCGGCCACTCGATGCGGGAGGAGTCCGCGCGCGTTGACCGTGCCGGAGCGGTACTCGGGTTCCGCACCGAGCGCCGAGACGCCGAACAGCCGGTACGTGGTGTACTCCTGCTCGAGTTTGCGGAGGAGCCCGTCCCCACCCCATCGGGTGATCATCGAGGCGACGTGGTCGTGGATGGTCCGCGACTCCACCTCGTCGAACACCGCCTCCGCGCTGCCCTGCTGCCGGAGGGGGTGGTGCGGCGGGACCTGGTCGAAGAAGGCGTCGATCTTCGAGATCACCACGGCCAGCGGCGTCTTGATCTTCTTGTTGCGAGCGAGGGTGTGTCCCAGCACGTACGTGATGCCGTCCAGCGCCGTCTCGGGGGTGTCCGCCCCGTCGCCCGTACCCGCTCCGCGCTCGGCGGCGCGCTCGAGGTTCTCGGGGAAGGCGAACGGGTCCAGCAAGAGGATCACGCCCGACGACTGGCCGAGATACTGCTGCTTCATCGCTTCGTCTTGACGCGAGATGTCCTCTCCCGCGCTGTCGTAGAACGAGAAGATCGTCGCGGCCGACTTGCCCTTGACGGTGTACTTCCATTCGTAGACCGCGGGCTGCTTCTTCTGGCCGCCGGTCGCGGCCGTCTGCGGGGGGAGGTGGCCGCCGTCACGCGTCATCTCCGCCTCGAACTGTGCGAGGTCGCGCGCGAGACCGCTCGTGCCGCCCGGGGTGTCGATCGAGGCGTTGAAGCGCCGCGCCACGGTGCGCACGAGCTCCTTGTGCATGACCGACAACAGCACCGTCTTGCCCGAGTTGCGCACGCCCACGAGACCGAAGAGCGGAGAGCTGTTGTCGAGGCTCCGCGGGAGCACGCTGTGGCAGGACGGGCACATCCGGATGCTGCTCTCGCCCCCGCACTGACCGCACGTCGCCGACGACCGCGCCGTGACGTCCTCGTACTCGTTGTTCTCGTCGACGGGGCGGGTGCCGTCCGGCTTGATGACGACGATGGCGGGCATGACGGGTGTGGCGTCTTGGAAGGTCCGGTACAGCTTCGGATCGGTCTGGGCCTCGCACACGGGACGCCCGGGGATGCCGCGACCCGCGCAGCGGAAAGCGACCTTGGCCACATTCAGGGTCTGGTAGCAGTACGGGCAGGCGGTGCTCTTCGGAGCGAACAGGGAAGCGAGCATCGTCAGCCCTTCATTTCGGAGGTCGGAGGCGGGATGAGTTCGACGGCATCGTCGAGGGGGAAAAGACATACCCAGAAGGGGGAGCCGCGTTTGCCGAGTTCGACCTGATGCGTGACGGGCTCGTCACCGGCGAAGGCGCACTCCAGCTGGGCGACGCGCTCCCCGTCGTCGAGGCCGAACGGCATGACGGCGCCCTGTTTCACGACGACGGCGGCGGTGATCGTTCCGCCCGGCCGCGAGCTGTGCACCTCGACGTGGGCGGTCGTCTTGCCCAGCAGGCTCTTGCGCAGCCGGACGGAGTAGCGCGCCGCGGGCGTGGAGTCCGTCGAACCGACGTCGACCGCCACCGGCTCGGAGACCCACTCCTCGTCGTCGATGCGCACGACCGGGGCGATGGTGAGACCGCTGATCTGCGCAGCGTTGCCGAGCTTCGCGCCGCCCTCCGACCGGTAGCGGGCACGGGTGAAGCGGCGTGACCGCGCCTGACCGCCCTCGCGCCAGGAGAGCTCGACCAGGCCGTCCCCTTCGGGCCAGTCCCACGACACGCGCAGATCGGCGCCGAACCGTTCGGCGGTGACCTGGGTCGGAAGGGGGGCGCGGCCGGCGATGACGGACCGCCCGACGACGGCGCGCGCGTCCGTCACCGTCACGGGAATCACCCTGGTGATGTCGGACGGCGTCGCGAAGCGCGCCTCACCGTCCGCGCTCCCGGGCAGAAGCGGCACGCGCGTCCCACCCAGCCGGGGCAACTCGGCGAGGTCGACGAGCGTCCCCTCGGCGAGCTCCGTTGCGCGCGGGAACGACCACAGGTCGACGACGAATCCGGGGACGCGGCTCCACGCCGCGACGAGGAGAGCGCCGTCGCTGCCGGCCGAGGGCTGGACGATCATGTCCCGGACCGCCGTCGCCACCCCACGCGGCACGACGCTGATCGACGCGGGAGTGCTGAGCTCGCGTCCCGAGGCCAGCAGGTAGACGGCCTGCACGGTGAACCGGTAGGTCGCCCCCGGGACAAGACCGCTCGCGCCGAAGCTCGATCCGTGCGACACCTCCGTGACCGTGCGGGATCCGTCCGCATCGATGCGGGTGACGACCGCCGAGGACGCGCCCGGAGGCGTCGCCCAGCTGAGGTGCGCGGCGGTGGGATCGGTTCGGGCGGTGAGGTCCCCCGGCTCGGGGAGGAGCGTCAGGGTGACCGCCGCGGCATCGGAGTACACCCGGCCGTCCCGGGTGGCGAACACGGCGTAGGTGAACGTCTCGCCGTTGCTCACCTCCGCATCGCGCGTCGAGGGGTCGGTGGTGCGGGCGACGACCACGTGGCCGTCCGTCGGCGTGGCCGGCACACGTCCGTTCCGTCGCACCACCGCATACGCCACGCCGTCGTCCGAGCTGGGTGCCCAGGTCAGCTCGACACCGGCGGCCGTCGCCACGCCGCGGAAGGAGTGCGGGACCTCGGGGGGCAGCGCCTCGCGCAACCCGGCCAGAGCGGGATCCGATTCGTCCAGCGTCAACGCGTCCTGCACCGCCCGCAGGGCCGTCGCGAAGTCACGGCCGGCGAGTGCGCTCCGGTACTCCTCGATCGCGATCCGCTTCCGGTCCTTCAGGTGCGCCACCTGCGCGACAAGCGCCTCGTGCTCGCGTCGATGGTCGTCTTCGCCGGGATCGACGGAGGCGAGTGTGCGCTCGGCCTCCGACAGTTGTGCCCGCCGGATGAGGTCGCGGACCTCGTCGAGCCCGACGGAGGGGGGAGCGGCCTGGGCGGACCTCGCGAGCGCAGAGACGAGGCGCGAGGCGTCGCCGTCCCGGATGCCGCTCGCCACGAGCTCGTCACGGATCGCGAGGTGGGGCTTCCCCCGGCTCAGCTGCACGGAGACGCTCTCGGCGAGAGTGCTCAACACCGTCTCGTGCAGCACCGACGGGTCTTTCGTGCAGGCGTCGATGAGAGCACCGAGGAACTTCTGCGCGTCCTGCAGGGCATCGGTGTCCTGCCCCTGCTCGCTCTTGCGCCGCGCGCGGGAGACCTCGTCGGCGGTGAGGTCGGATCCGGCGACGGCGAGAGTGTCGAGCACGTCGACGTCGCGGACGTCCTCGGGACGGTGCAGCAGGATGACGTCCAGCACCGTGCGGTACGCGGCGTGCTTGCGCAGCTGCTGCCAGATCGGGCGGAGCGCCGCGGGCACCGCCCCGGGAAGAGTCGGCGGCTCGAACACCCCGAGCCCCTCGTTCTGCGCCACCGCGACGAGACTCGCCTCGGTGACCCCGGTGATACCGAGGGTCGAGAGACGGCTCGTCAGATCGGCGATCGTCACCACGCCCAACGGGTACTCCGCGCGCAGCTGCCGGATGCCGCCCTCGAGGCGCTCGATCACCAGATCCGCGCGGCGCGCGGCGAGCCGGCCCCAGAAGGCGGGATCCGTGACGTCCTCACCCTGGTTCTTCAGCGCGTGGAGCAGGTCCCGCAGCAACTTGGCGGCCGGGAGCGTCGCCGCCTTGTTGAGCGCGGGCACGATCCTGGCATCCCAGTCCGCGAGCTGAGCGGCCGTCGTCGGGTGATCGATGCCGAACAACGTGTTCAGGTCGAGCGCCGCGTAGGCGGTGCTCGACGGGTCCCGTTGCAGCGCCGCCATCACGTCGCGCAGCTGCTCGTAGTCCTCGCCGCGGGAGTGCTTCTTCAGGACGGCATCGCGGTACGCCCGGGCGTCGAACGCCATGTCGTCAGGACCGCGACAGGAGCGTGCTGACCTTCGCGGTCTCCTGCTCGACCTGCTCCTCGGTGAGGACGCTCACGGAGGCCTCGAGGTCGACCGATGCCCCGCTCGCGGGGTCGGTCGTGGTGACGGTGACCAGACCCTCGCCCGAGATGCGGATGGCGATCTCGATCGGCGACTGCCGGGGCATGGGCTTCGGCAAGGCGAGGACGGCGTCCTTGAGGAATCGGTTGTCGGCGAGGGCCTCGGACTCGCGCTCGCCGGCCTGCTCGTACAGGCCGAGCTCCACCGAGGTCTGTCCCTCGGACAGTGTCAGCGCCGTGATGGGCTCGGGCACCGCCGGAATCGCATCGTTCGAGTGCGCGAAGAAGCTGATGTACCCCTCGGCGTCGTTCTCGTCGCGGGCGAACTTGATGCCCACGGAGCGCGACAGGGCGTTCTTCACCGTGAGACTCGCGGACCCGCCGGGCAGGAACGGGCGCCCGGGCGCGTCGGCAGCCACGTCCACGGGTGCCGCCTCATCCCCGGTGCGGAGGACCTCATCGACGGCCGCCTGCCCGTAGATCGCCGCCCCCTTCGCGACGGCGAGATCGAACTCGGTGTCCTGCGCCTCCCAGCCGAGTTCGTTCTTCAGCGCGGCCTTGACCGCCGGCATCCGGGACGATCCCCCCACGAGCAGCACACGGTCGATGCTCAACTGCGGACGTTTGGTCGTTCCGAGCTCCACCGTCCGACGCGAGATCTCGATGGTCTGCGCGAGAAGGTGGCGGGTCGCTGCCTCGAACTCTTCACGGGTCACCTCGACCATGGCCTTGGTGCCGTCGAAGGAGAGACGGAGGGTGACGCTCTCGCGCCGCGACAGGGACTTCTTGGCGTCCTCGGCCTCCAGTCGGAGGTCGAGCATGAATTCCTCGTCGTAGCGGGGGTCCTCGTCGCCGAGGTCGGCCGCGGCGACGAACTTGCCGATGATGAGGTCGACGAGGGCATCGTCCCAGTCAGCGCCGCCGAGCTTGCGGTTCCCGTCCACGGCGATGACCTCGACGGCCCCCTCACGGGTCTCCATGATCGTCGTATCGAAGGTTCCGCCGCCGAGGTCGTACACCATGATCGTCTCGGCCTGGTCGCTGCGGGCGCCGATCGACAGCGCGGCGGCGACGGGCTCGGTCACGATCCCGACCACGTCGAGACCCGCGATCACCCCGGCCTGTCGCGTCGACTCGCGCTCCTGGACGCCGAAGTAGGCGGGAACCGTGATGACCACCTTGTCGATGACCGCGCCGGTGGTGTTGTTGGCGGCGTTGACGAGCTCCTTGAGGATGATCGCCGAGATCGCCTCGGGCGAGTACGTCTCGCCCCGGAACTCCTGGGGGTACTCGGTCCCCATGTGGCGCTTGACGAGGAGGCACGCGCTGTCGGGGTCGGAGAGCGCCGTCCGCTTGGCCTCGGCCCCCACGATCACGGAACCGGGCCCTTCGAAGTACACGACCGACGGGGTCGTGGAGTCTCCCTCGAAGTTGGGCACGACCTCGGCCGCGCCGAGGTCGCTGATGCGCGCGATCGCGGAGTACGTCGTGCCGAGGTCGATGCCGTAGACGGAGTCGTTCATGATGCTCTTTCGTGGGTGAGGGCGGCGGGTGTCAGTCGGCGGAGAGGGGGTTATGCCGGTAGGCGATGACGCGCGCGGGAAGGAGGGTCCGCCCCGCACCCGCGTAGGTGAAGCCCTGCCTCTGAACGCGTTGGATGGTGCCGTCGAGGGCGACATCGTCCGTGGGCTTGCTGCCGACCGCGAAGTGCACCCGTGCGTCCAGCGGCGCGCCGACGGCGGCGTCGACGGAGACGATGTCGTAGAGGCCGAGAAGGCCTTCGATCGCGGTCGCGAAGTAGTCGAAATCGTCTGCCGCGTCGTCCGCGGTGCCGCGATGGGTCGACACCATCTCTCGCGACTGGGAGTGCAAGCTCGCGAGGCGTTCGAACACCGGCTTCAGCAGCGCGCGCACCTGGTCGTCCTGCAGGCTCTCGACCCTGCTCTGCAGCTTGCGGTTGGCCTCTTCGCTCGCGCGGAGGCGCTCGTTCAGCCGGTCGAGCGCGGCGAGGATGAGCGGCAGGTCCGCCGGCGCGTCAGCGTCCTCCGCCCGCTCGGCTTCGCCGGTGCGGTCGGTGCCGTCGGTCGGGTCAGCGACATCGGTGGGGTCGGCGGCGTCGGGCGAGGCGAGATCGTCCGCGGAGACGGCGACCTCGGCGTCCGAGGCCTCCGTCGGCTCGGGGCCGCTGCTGTCTTCCGACGCGGCGGTGTCGATGAGCGTCTCGGGTTCGTCCATCTGCGGCGTCTCCTCTCTGGCGGGACGGGAAGGTTCCGGGGTGCGTGGATCGCACGGGGTGTGGGGGCGCACCGTCAGCCCTGCGCGGCGAAGAAATACAGCAACGCGGACAGTCCGAACAGGACGAAACCCGCCACGAATCGAGCGGGTCTCTTCGCGACGAATCGCTTCGGGGTGAACAGGGCGACGAAGAGGGTGATGCCTCCGACGGCCGCGAAGACCGCCGCGAGAACGGTGAGTAACTGGTCCATGGCTTCGGAAACGTATCGAAGGCGCGGCCGCGGATTCCGGCCGAACGGGCTGTTCGGGAAAGTCCGAACAACTCCGAACAGGCGTCGGCTCAGCTCTCGCGGACGACCGCGGTCAGCTCGGGCAGCAGGTCGCGCGCGAGAAAGCCGATACCGACGCGGTCGGTGAGCCCCCCGCCCGCGCGCGTGGCATCCGGATCGTCGAAACCCGGCCCGAGGACCGCATCCACGGACTCGACCGCGGAGCGCAGGTGCTCGTCGCCCTGCCGGACGAGCAGGAGTGGGGAGACCGTCATGGCGTCACGGCGGGTCGGTGTCGCCGAGTCGCGTGCGGGCGTTGACAGAACGGATCGGCGCCCTGTCCGCGAACGCCCCCGAGACCCGCGACGGCGGCTCAGGGACGCGCGCGCCCCGAGAGCGGCAGCCGCAGTTCGATCTCGTAGGAGCCGTCGTCTCCGGGGCGGGAACGGAACGAACCCCCGAGGAGGTGGGCGCGCTCGGAGAGGCCGCGGTGCCCGAGTCTCGCCGTGGCGGCCTGCGGGGCCACGGGTTCGGTCGGGGCGGTGTTGCTCACCCGCAACAGGATCGCGGTGCCCGCCTCGACCTCCGCCGTCACGGTCACCCGAGCGCCGGGCGCGTGCTTGCGCACGTTCGTCAGCCCCTCCTGCACGGTGCGGTACACGGCGCGCTGGATCGCCTGCGGCAGACCGGTCGGCAGATCGATGCCCGCGGTGACGTCGAGATCCTCCGTGGCGAGCAACTCCCCGAGGTGCTCGAGGGTCGGCTGCGGGGTCAGCGGCGCCGCCTCCGGGCCGTCCGCCCGCAGCACGAGGAGCATCTGTCGCAGCTCGGTGAGGGTGGTGGCGGCGAGCGTGCGGATCGTGTCGGCCGTGTCGACGACCTCGGGGTCCTCCGAGCGAACCATCAGGGCGCCGGCCTGGACCGTGATGAGGCTCACCTGGTGCGACACCACGTCGTGCATCTCGCGAGCGAGGTGCGCGCGTTCCTCCGCGACCGCTTCGCGTGCGGCGAGGCGTGTCTCCTCCTCGCGGGCGCGCTCGAGGTCGACCAGGCTCGCGGCCAAGCGCGTCTGACTCCGGCGAAGGCGCCCGATCGCCACGGCACCGCCCGAGGTCATCGTCCCGTAGACGATCGCGAGCACGAGATCGTTGATCGACTCGATCGAATCCCACGAGAGGGTGAGACCGAGGAAGGTCACCGCGGAGGCGACCACCAGCGCCGTCGTGGAAGACACCCGCGTCGCGACGGTCGCGAGCGCGATCACCGAGGCGATCGGGCCGCCCGTCAGGAAAAGCGCGGGCAACGCGAGCGCGACGGCCACCAGAGGGAAGCGTCGGCGCAGAAGCAGTCCCGCCGCCCCCACCAGGGTGAGGATCAGCTCGGTCACCCCCGAGGTGTAGAGGCCGAGGACCCCGTCGAGCGCAGCAACGGCGACGAGGCCGAGATCGACGAGGATCGCGCGGTGCCTGACCGCCCACTCCCTCATCGCGTGCCTTCGGCATCGCGCAGCAGGCCCGCGCGCTCCGCGATCAGCGCGGCGGAGACGCGTCCTTCGACGCCGAGCTTGCTGAGGATCGTGCTGATGTGCGCCTTGACGGTTGCGGGGCTGAGGAACACCTCGGCCCCGATCTGCGCGTTGGACAACCCGCGCCCCAGGTGCACGAGGATCTCCTTCTCGCGCTCGGTGAGCCCCGCGACGAGGCGCGTGTCCCCGCCCGTCTCGGGACGCAGGTAACCGGCGACGACCGCGCGGCTCACGGTCGGCGAGAAGACGACGCCGCCCCCGTGCAGCGTCCGCACGAGCTGCGGGAGCTGGCGCGGGTCGGTGTCCTTGACGAGGAACCCGGCCGCCCCGCCGTCCAGGGCCGCGGCGATGTGGTCGTCGGAATCGAAGGTGGTCAGGATCGCGACCGTCATGTCCCACCCCCGGGCGCGGATCTCGCGCAACACGGACAAGCCATCGCGTCCCGGCATCCGGATGTCGAGGAGGACGACGTCGGGGCGGGCCGCCTCGAGCACGTCGATCGCCCCCACCCCGTCGGCGGTGGCCACGACGTCGATGTCGGTCGCGGCGTTGAGGATGTAGGAGAACCCGGTTCGGATCAGGGCCTCGTCGTCGATGACGACGACGCGGATCGGGGAGGCGACGGTGGGGGCCATGCGCCCAGATTAGGGACCGCGGACGACGTGCGAGGCGCGTTCGGCCACGGACTACCCGAACGGACGGGAGCGTAGCCGGTCGGCCGGTGACGGGCGCGCGCTCGCGGACCGAGGGTGGAAGAGTCCGCACCCGAACCCCGAGGACCCGCATGTATCCCGCCGAACCGCTCCCCACTCCCCGACGCGCCCGCCGCAACCTGATCGTCGGCGGCATCGCCCTCGCCGTCGCGGCGGTCCTCTTCGTGACCGCGGTGCCGCTCGGCATCCGGGGGCGAGGGGTCGCGCACCTGGAGGTCGTGGCAGAGCCTCCGGCCCACGCGGTCTCGACCGACGGGGACGAGCCGACCGGTCCCATCGAGCTGCGCACGGCGCCGGTGGCCCGCACGACCAGTTCGACCACGGCGACGGTCGAGCTCGTCGGCGAGTCCGCTCCCCGCGCGCGGCTCGTCGCCTTCCGCGACGGCACGCGGGTGGGCGCGGGCGAGCGCATCGAGCTGGACCAGCACGACGCCGCGCGGGGCGTGGACGTCCTCGTCGAACCCCGCGAGGGCGCGGCGGACGACGAGTGGGACGGCTCCGTCACCGTGCGCCTGACCGTCTCGCAGGGATTCCTGCCCGACACCGACGAGATCGACCTCACGCTCCCGTCGAGCTGATCCGTCTGGAGCCCTCCCGTGCCTGTCCCCCTCCTCGTCGTCGGCCTCGCGCTGCTCATCTGGGCGCTGTGGAGTCGCGTGTTCCGCAAAGCCACCGTGAACGGGCCCATCGTCATGACGGGTCTCGGGCTGCTCGGCGGTGCGCTGCTGCCGATCCCGGCCGAGGTCTTCCTCGAGTCCAAGGCGACGCTGTTCTTCGCGGAGATCGTCCTCGCCTATCTGCTCTTCGTGGATGCCCTCGAGGTGCGCGGATCGATGCGCTCGCACTTCACCGGCGTCCCGGCCCGCCTGCTCGGCATCGGTCTGCCGCTGTCGTTGATCCTCGTGCTCGCGGTCGGGCTCGTGCTCCCCCTCGGGCTGTCGATCGCCGTGATCCTCGCGATCGCCTGCATCTCGGTTCCCGCCGACTTCTCCCCCGAGACGTCTCTGGTGCGCGACGAACGCGTCCCCGCCCGCGTACGCCGCTGGCTGAGCATCGAGAGCGGCTACAACGACGGCCTCGTCTCGCCGTTCCTCCTCGGCGCGGTCGCCTTCGCCTCCGCCGGGACCACCTCGGACGCCGGCCGCGCTTTCGCGGTCGCCGCTCCGGCCGGTCTCATCGCCGTCGTCGTCGGCGCCCTCGCGGGAACGGGGATCGGCGGGGCGATCCGCTTCGCCGACCGCCGCGGATGGACGGAGCCGCAGAGCATGCGCATCGCCTTCATCGCCGCGCCGCTGATCGTCTTCGGTCTCGCGCTCCTCCTGCAGGGCAACGGCTTCGTCGCCGTGTTCGTCGCCGGCGTGGCCGTGCGCCTCACGCGCGGGACCGATGCGCTCGCGACCGCTGAGATCGCCCTGCTCGACGACCTCTCGTGGCTGCTGAACCTGCTGCTCTGGCTGGCCTTCGGGTTCGCCTCGATCGTCCTGCTCAGTGCGACGTACGACTGGTGGCCCGCGATCGTCCTCGCCCTCGTGGCGCTCACCGTGGGGCGGTTCCTGCCCGTGCTCCTCTCGCTCGTCGGTACCGAGGCGACCCCGAAGGAACGACTGTTCGTGGCCGCGATGGGGCCACGGGGCGCGGCATCCATCGTCTTCGGGCTCATCGCCGCCAACGCGCTGCCCGGCGAGGAGGGATTCCTCGTGCTCGCCGCGACCTGCATGGTCGTGCTCGGGAGCGTGATCCTGCACGGCGTCGCGGGTCCGCTGCTCGTCCGGCGCCTGTGGCCGGCTCGCGCGCGGACTCCCCGACGCGATCGGGATCGGTCACGTCATCCGATCGGATGACGTACCGGTCCGAACGGCCGATGTGCCCGGACACCACGACGACAAGCATGGGAGAGGATGCCGGGCCCCTGGCATCCCCGTCAGACGGAGAGCCGATGTCCCAGGTGTCCACCTTGCCCGAGCGCGCCGCCGAGACCCCCGAGGCCTCGCGGGCGATGTCCGCGTCGCGTCCCCGCGGGGCCGCCGCGTTCCTTCGGCGTCGTCTCGGGACGGTGTCCGTCGCCGCCGCCGTGACGATCGTCAGCCTCGTGACCATGCGCGCCGATGTGGAACGCGTGGGAACGGGCCCGTTCGACCTCCGCGACATGCTCCTCGCCCTGCTGCGGGTCGACCACCCCACCACGTTGGCGGTGGTCCTCGCGGTGACCCTCGTGGTCTGCGGGTTCGCGGAGGGGGCGTTCGGCACCCGCCGACTGCTGATGACCTTCTTCGGCGGAGGCATCGTGGTCGGCGTCGTCGGGCTCGCCGTGGGCGTCTTCGAGGCGCAGGTGATCCCCGCGATCCCGCTGAACGACATGCCGGTCTCGGGTGCTCCCCCGATCGCCGGTCTCCTGACGGTCGCGATGGCCGCCAGCTGCTTCGCCTCGCCCCTCTGGCGTCGACGGATCCGGCTCGGCAGTGTCGTGTTCGCCCTCACCCTCTTCCTCTATGCCGCCTCGGCGAGCGACCTGTACACGCTCATCGCCCTGCCGGTCGGCGCGGGCGCCGGGCTGCTGCTGGGCGGGTCGAGCGCCCCCGGCGTGCTGCGCAGTTCCCTCCGGGAGAAGAGGGTGCTGCTGGCCGCGCTGACCGCGATCATCGCCGTCGGGCCGATCATCGCGACACTGTGGGGGTCGGGTGCCGGCCTCCTCTCGGTCTACGGCTGGCTGTCGTACGACCCCCTCGCGACGGTGAACGACGTCGTCTGCGCGATCGGCTCCGATGCCGCCCCCTGCCCCTCCCCCGTCACCGACTACGCCGAGCTCCAGCCGTGGGCGGGATGGATCGCGCTCCTGCCGCAACTGGTCCTGCTGATCGCGGCGTGGGGAATCCTGCGGGGGCGCCGCGGGGCGCTGCACCTCGCCGTCGTCGTCAACGTCCTGACCTTCGTCGCCATGGTCGGGCTGGTGGCGGTGAGCGAGATCGACACCCTCGAGCAGCTCGCCGACGCGCGCGCCGCCTTCGCCGTCGCCGACGCGTGGCAGACCGTGCTCAGCATGGTCGTCGGCGCGCTCCTGCCCCTGGCTGCGGCCGTCATCCTCCTGCGTTTCCGCTCAGCCGCCCAGATCCCGTCCGCACGCGCCGTGCGGAGACGTTTCGTGGCGACGATCGCCGGCGCGGCGGCCGCCTGCTCGGCCCTGGCCCTCGTCGGCATCCTGGCCTTCTCGGGGGGATTCCGCCCGTGGCCGGACCTGTCGACGCTGATCGCCTCGCTGCCCCTGCGGCTCGTCCCGCCGTCGCTGCTGCCCGCGGAGGCGCTCGCCTTCGTGCCGGTGACGGGCGCGGCGCAGGCCGCGTGGTACCTCCCGCCGCTGCTCTTCTGGATCGCGGTCGTGATCGCGACGGCGCGGTTCATCGCGGGGTCCCGCGCCGAGGCGGGCACCCCCGATCGCGAGCGCGCGCGCACCCTGCTCTCGACGGGATCGGGCGACACCCTCGGCCACATGGCCCTGTGGGAGGGGAACTCGTACTGGTTCTCACCAGACGTCCGAGCCGCCGTGGCGTACCGCGTGCGGGGAGGCTTCGCCGTGACCCTCGGCGGTCCGTTCGGCCCGGATCGCGACGCCGAGACGGTGGGGCGCGACTTCGTCGACTTCTGCGAACGGCACGGCTGGACCCCGGTGTTCTACAGCGTCGACGAGGCGGATCGGACGCGTCTCGAGCCGCTCGGATGGCCGCGCCTGCAAGTCGCCGAGGAGGCCTTCCTCGACCCGACGACCTGGACCCCCGCGGGAAAGAAACGCCAGGACGTGCGCACCGCGACCAACCGCGCGGAGCGAGAGGGTGTCACCGCGGAGTGGACCCGCTGGAGCGCGCTGTCGTTCCTCGAGCGCAGCGCGATCCGCGACATCTCCGAAGCGTGGGTGGCCGACAAGACCATCCCCGAGATGGGCTTCACCCTCGGCTCGACGGAGCAGATCGACGACACGTCCGTTCGCCTTCTGCTGGCCCGCGACGCGCACGGCCGCATCGTGGCTTTCACGAGCTGGATCCCGATCCACCGTGAGGGTGCCGTGGCCGGATACGCGCTGGACGTGATGCGCCGCCGCGACGAGGCGATGAACGGCGTGATGGAGTTCCTCATCGGCCGCGCCGTCGAACAGCTCCGCGCGGACGGGATGACGGTCATGAGCCTGTCGGGATCGCCGCTCGCCCGCCACTCGACGGTCGCCGAGCACGAGCGCAGCCCCCTGGACCGCGGCCTCGACACCCTGAGCGCCCTCCTCGAGCCGGCCTACGGTTTCCGATCGCTCGCGAACTTCAAGAAGAAGTTCCAACCGGACTTCTCGCCGATGTGGATGGTGTATCCGGATGCCACCCAGCTCCCGGCCATCGCGATCGCGCTGATCCGGTGCTACATCCCCGGGCTCACCCTGCGTCAGGCGGCGCAGTTGGGTGGGGCGTTGCGGCGCGCGCGGGAGGGCGCTGCGGTCTGAGCCGCACACCGTGGTGTGACGAGAACAGGGCCGCGACGGGGACAGGGCGATTCCGCCCAGATTCCCCTGTTTCGGAAGCACAGCCTGTTCTCGTCGCCGCGGCCTCAGGACCGGATGCCCCCCTCCCGCATGAGCTGACCTCGCCGCACGGGCGCCGACACGGAAACACGGCGTCACCCGACGTCACTCCCCGTCACATCGACAGTCCGTCGTTGCGCGCGGTGACCCCTGGTTTGCACGACGGCCGCGATCGGCGCAGAGTGTCTCGGTGACCACCGCTCCCGCCCTCGACACCCCGCACGCCGACGCCACCGTCCTCGACAACGCCGCCTGGTACTCGCTCGCGGGCCCGCACTCCTCGTTCGCGATCGGCGGCGACCTGGTGCGCCGCTATCCGGCCGACGTCGCTCCCTTCGTCGCCGTCCGCTCGTGGGACGACCCCGGCGTCTGGGACGCCCTGCGCGAGCTCGTCGGCCCCGGCGCCGAGGTGGGCCTGTCCGGCTACGAGGGTGAGGTCCCCGAGGGGTGGGAGTACCTCGGCGGCGGCGAGGGCGTCCAGCTCGTCGAGACCGACGCCCTGCAGACGCGCCCCTTCGACGAAGCGATCGAACTCGGCGCCGACGACGCACCCGAGATGGTCGCGATCGTCGAGCGCAATCAGCCCGGCCCGTTCCGGCCCCGCACGTACGAGCTCGGCCGGTACATCGGCATCCGTCGCGAGGGTCGACTCGTCGCCATGGCGGGCGAGCGACTGCATCCGACGGGGTGGACCGAGATCAGCGCCGTCGCCGTGGATGCCGATCACCGGCGCCAAGGCCTCGCCTCACGTCTGGTGCTCGACGTCGCCTTCCACATCCAGCAGCGCGGGGACCGCGCGATGATGCACGCGGCCGCGGCGAACGTGAACGCGATCGCGGCGTACGAGAAGCTCGGCTTCGCGTTGCGGCGGCGCAACCGCTTCGCCGCGGTACGCACGCCCGCCTGAGTCGAAGTCACCCGATGCGGACGGGGACATCACCACCGGCCGCGGTCAGGGACCGATCGTCAGGGGCGTTCCGAGAGGAAGGAGCCCCGCGAGTTCGGTGATGTCGTCGTTCGACATGCGGATGCAGCCGTGGCTGGCGGACTGACCGATGCTCCGCTCGTCGTCGGTGCCGTGCAGCCCGATCTGGCCCGGGCCGCCACCGAAACTCGTCAGCACCTCGGAGAACGCGGACACCCCGAAGGCGTACGGTCCGTAGCCCTCGTTCGTCGGCTCGATGAGCTCGGTGAGGAAGAACGAGCCGTGGGGCGTGGGCGTCCCGCCCGTGCCCGTGGCCACGGGGTACGTCTTCACCTGCTGCCCGTTCTCACGGAGCGTCAGAGTGTTCTGGCCGGTCGAGACCTCCAGGCTATACACGAGTGCGTGAAGGGCGACGTCGCCCT
>NZ_LDRT01000135.1 GCF_001476655.1 Microbacterium testaceum
GTGAAGGGCGACGTCGCCCTCGCGGACCCACCCCGTGCTGCCGTTCGGCCGCTGAGGGAGCGAGACCTCGAGCCAGTCGTCGTGGCGCGCGACGACGAGCAACGTCAACGGTGCCCCTGACTCCTGCGGATTCGACAGGGTCTGCACCGCGTCTGCACCGGGCTGAGGAGAGATCGCGAGACGATCCCCGATCGCGGTCGCGGAGGTCGCGGGAACCGCCGCCGCGCTGGGCGCGGGGGTGCTCGTCGGCTCCTCGACGGCAGGGAGGGCGCTCGTCGCTGCGTCTGTCGCGGCGGGTGGACCCGGGGGAACGCAACCGGTGAGCAGGAGGACGGAGACGACCGCCACGGCTCCGAGCTGCATGCGGGCGGGCGGACGAAAGGGCATGGGGCGTCTCCGGTGTCGTGATCGGGGTACCGGGCCGAGACGAGCGTCCCGGCCCGGTACGAGTGGACGTCCGCGCTCAGCCGGTGAAGGTCGCTGCGCGCTTCACCGGCGTCGCTGCGGGCGCGACCGGGGTGTTCGCGGGAGCGGCGATGGGGGTGGTCCCGCTGTTCGGAGCGGGGTCCGCCGTCACCTCGAAGCTCACCTCTTCCGAGACGATGCTGAGATCGCCCGTCGCCGCGATGAGGTGGTACGTGCCGACCTGCGCGTAAGCGCTTCCGGAGGTCGGGACATAGGAGAGCGTCGCCTGGCCGTTCGCGTCCGCCACGGCGGTCGTCGAGAGCTGGGTTCCCGACGTGGCATCCGAGATGCCGAAGGAGACCGTGTCACCCGGCGTGAATCCCGAGAAGGTCGCCGTGACGCCGGTCGCGAGATAGCCGGAGAGCGCCTGCGACGCCGGAGTCACCGAAGCGGTCGGTCGGGGCACGACCGTGATCGTCGTGGAGGCGACGGCCGACCCGCTCGCGTCGGTGACCGAGATCGTGTGCGTTCCCACGGACAGGCTGTCGGGCATCCAGGCGTCACCGTCGTAGTCGCCGTTCGCATTGGCGGTCTCCGTGCTGCCCACCAGAGGGGAGGTCGCAAGCGGGGCACCGTCGAGGTCGAACGACAGCGTGTCGGAGGGGGTGAAGCCCTGCGCCGTCAGGAGAGTCGCTCCACCGGCGGTGACCGTCGTCGGGTTCGCGGTGAGGGTCGCGGACGCGGCCTGCGCCGGGACGGCACCGCCCAGAGCGACAGAGGCGGCGACAGCCGCGGTGGCCAGGACAGCGGCGGAGCGCCGGAGGAGGGAGCGAGGGGAGGCGGGCCGATTCGACATGCAGGTTCCCTTTCGAGGAATCGAGGCGAGACATCGTCGTAAGGCATGTCATCGCCGGCTGTGGTGATGCCCGGGAGATCGGTGTCCGCATCGCGGACGCCGGCACACGAGCCCCCGCAGTAGACCACAACGCACCTCACGCGGTTCGCCGTCGGCGCAGCGGGTGAAGCGAGCGCCCGTGACCATCCGTGACGTTGCGGACCCGACCCGCGGAAGCCCCCGCTAGCGTGACCGCATGACCCGCCCGCTCCGCTCCCTCGGCTTCCTCACCATCGGCCTGTTCGACCGCGAGAACCCCCGCGCCGGACACGAGACGACGCTGTCGATCATCGAGCGGGGAGAGCGGCTCGGCTTCGACAGCGCGTGGTTGCGGGACCGGCACCTGCAGTACGGCATCTCCTCCCCCGTGGCGGTGCTGGCCGCGGCATCCCAGCGCACCAGCCGTATCCGGCTCGGCACCGCCGTGATCCCCCTCGGGTGGGAGAACCCGTTCCGCCTCGCCGAGGACCTCGCGACCGTCGATGTGCTCAGCGGCGGTCGGCTCGAACCGGGGTTCTCGGTGGGGCCGCCCCGGCGTCTCGACGAGATCGCCCCGGCGCTGTATCCCGACACCGCTGATCGCGAGGACTTCGGCTACGAGCGCCTCGCACGCCTCCGGCGCTTCCTCTCCGGCGACGCGGTCAGCCCGTTCGCCGGGACCGAGGGCATCGAAGAGTACTCGGAGCGGATCGAGCCGCACTCCCCCGGTCTCGCGGACCGCCTCTGGTACGGCGCGGGGAGCCCGACCTCGACCACGTGGGCGGCGGAGAACGGCTTCCACCTGCTCACCAGCAGCGTGATCCGCTCGACCACCTCGACCGACTTCGACCGTGAGCAGCACGCGCAGATCCGCCTCTACCGCGAGACGCACCCCGACGGGGAGGCCGCGCGGGTCTCACAGGGACTCGTGGTCATCCCCACCGACTCGGCCACGCCCGATCAGCGTCGGCGGTACGAGGCCTACGCCGAGTCGCGGCGCGGGCGCGTCGGCATCCCCCAAGGTCCCCAGCGGATGCTGTTCGCCGAGGACCTCGTCGGCACCTCGGAGCAGATCGCCGAGCGCCTGCTGTCGTCGCTGGCCTATCCCGAGGTCGACGAGGTCGCGTTCGCACTGCCGTTCTCGTTCGCCGCCGACGACTACGCGCAGATCCTCGACGACATCGCAAGTCGACTGGGGCCGCTGCTCGGGTGGACGCCCGCGTGACGCGTCACCGCCAGCCACGCAGCCTGAGTGTCCAAGAAACTCGGGCGCGTTTCAGAAGCGTCCGGGTGTTCTGGACACTCACACTCCTGAGCCGCTCGGCGACGCGAGAGTCGCCACGAACCCGATGAGTGTCCAGAACACGCCGTAACGGCATCGCGCATAACGGCGTGCTCTGGACACTCGGCGGGCTGAGATGCCGGGGACGCGGCTCAGCGCTGCCGCGCCACCGCCCGGACCAGTCGCGCCGCCGCCTCCCGCAGCGACTCCTCCGACGTGTCGCCGTAGGCCAGGCGCAGGTGCCGGTCGGTATCCGTCCCCGGCCCCGAGGGGAAGAAGGAGCCGCGCTGGTACTCCACGCCCTCGGCGCTCGCGTCGGCGGCGAGCCGGTCGGCATCGACCCGGTCGTCGACGAGTCGCGGCCAGAGGAACAGTCCACCGTCGGGGACGGTGACGTCGAAGGAACCGGATGCCGAGAGCGCCTCGGCCAGGGCGTGCGCCCGCGACCGGTACAGCTCCCGCGCGCCCGCGAGGACACGGTCGAACAGCCCCGGATCGCCCGTCAACAGCTCGGCGACCACGGCCTGCACGAGGGTCGACGAGTGCGAATCCTGGCGACTGCGCAGGGCCACGGCATCCGGGACCAGACGCTCGGGCAGCACGACCCAGCCCAAGCGCAGGCCCGGGCCGAGGGTCTTGGTGAAGGTGTTGACGTGGATGACGTGGTCGGAGTCGTGGAACGGGGCGAGCGACTCGGGCTCGCCGTGGAAGCGGAGCTCGCGGTAGGGGTCGTCGGCGAACACGACGAAGCCGTACTTCTCGGCCAGGTCGACGAGCTCTCGGCGGCGGGCCGTGGGCAGCGACGACTGCGACGGGTTGTGGAACTCGGGGACGGTGTAGACCGCGGCGGGCCGGGCTCCGGCGCGCAGCTCCGCGGCGAGCGCGTCGACGTCGAGACCCTCGGCCCCGATCCGGATCGGCAGCACGCGGGCGTCGGCGAGCTCGAGCCCGCGCAGGAACAGCGGGAATACCGGGTTGTCGACCGCGACGAGGTCGCCGCGTTCGAGCACCGTCTGCACCGCGATGGCGAGGCCGTGGAAGCCGCCGTTGGTGACGAGCACACGGTCCACGGACACCCCCTCGTGGGCGGCGATCCACTCGCGCAGCGCCGGGATCCCCTCGGTGCGCGAGTACTGCAGCGACGGCGCACCGGGTCGGGCGAGGACGCGGGCGGTCGCCTCGGCCAGTTCGGCGGTCGGGAGGACGGAGGGATCCGGGATGCCGCCGAGCAACTCGATCGCGTCCGGGCGGCGATCGCGCAGGGTCTGGTCGCCGAACCCTCTGGGGGCGCTGAAGGCTCGGACGAGCGCGGGTCGGGAGGGGGCGAGAACGGTCATCGGGGACTCCGGAGG
>NZ_LDRT01000136.1 GCF_001476655.1 Microbacterium testaceum
CGTCCTCGTCGACCTGATCGAGCTCTCGATCCAGGGCAAGCAGGCCCACTGGAACGTCGTCGGCAAGAACTTCCGCGACACCCACCTGCAGCTCGACGAGATCATCGACGCCGCGCGCGAGTTCGGCGACGAGGTCGCCGAGCGCATGCGGGCCCTGCACGCGCTGCCCGACGGCCGCAGCGACACGGTCGCCGAGACCACCACGCTCCCGGAGTTCCCCCAGGGCGAGGTGGACACGGCCGAGGTCATCGACCTCATCACCGAGCGTCTCGACGCCGTGGTCGGCACCGTCCGCGACGTGCACGACGACGTCGACGACGAAGACCCCACGAGCGCCGACATCCTGCACGGCGTCCTCGAGCGCCTCGAGCAGCTCTCGTGGATGGTCAGCGCCGAGAACCGCGTCGCGCGCAAGTCCTGACACGCGCAGAAGACACCGGATGCCGGGGCCTCGGGGCCTCGGCATCCGTCGTTCACACGCGGGTTGCGACAGCTCCGCGGCTCACCCGCGCGCGATGAGGAACGGCGGCTGGGGGCCCTCGAGACGAGCCACCGAGGTTTTGATCTCGGAGAGGGTTTCTCCCACCGCGATGAAGCGCTCATCCGTGCGCGCTTCGAAGCGCGCGAGGTCGAGCTTCAGGCCGACGAGGGATTCTTCGAGAGTCGTGGAACGGGCGTCGGTCCGGTCCATGCGCGCGTCCATCCGATCGAGGCGTGCATCCATCCGATCGAAGCGCGTGTCCATCCTGTCGAAGCGTGCGCTGACCTCGGCGAAGCGTGCGCTGACCCCGGCGAAGCGCGCGTCGGTGCGGTGTTCGACACGACCGAGCATCCACTTCGTGCCCCCGAGGATGGTCGCCGAACCGGTGACGAGCAATCCGATCGCGGTCGACAGCAGGGGTATCGTCTCCATGCCCTGGTCCTTTCCCGAAGAGCTGCCACGACTGTAGGTCGTGGCGCGGACATTCTGCGGGGAGCTGCCGCGAGACTGTGCGGAAATTCACCCGATCACCCACTGTGAAGAAGACCGTCGTGACGCGCGCGAGAACGCGGCGACGGCTCGGCGACAGGATGCGCCCGCATCCCTCCGATAGCGTCGGAGCATCGACCGAGACGGGGGACTCATGGACGATGACACCGACGTGCGCCGACGAACGGGTACGGCCTGGTTCGTTCTGCGGGGCGTGGCGGGGGGCGTGGCGGGTCTTCTGCCCTGGCTTCTGACCGGGCCGTTCCTGCCGCTGCAGAACCTCGGCGAGGGGCAGGATGCCGCGAAGGACGGGCCCTTCGTGATGCTGCCCTACAGTCAGTACGCGATCACGACCATCATCGTGCTGCTCGTCGAGGGTGGCGTCTTCGCCGGGATCATCGCACGCGCACGTCGGTCGCGCCCGGGCCTGGCCCGACCGTTCGCCGCACTCGGCGGGCTCGTCGTCGTGCAGGTCGTCGCCATCGTGCAGACCACGGCGACCACCCGCTCGGTGCTGCAGGAGCGCGACGAGTCGGTGCTCTACCTGGTGCTGCTGACGGCCGTGGCCGTCCTGGCCGCGGTCACGGCGTGGGTCGCCTGCGTCCTCATCGCCGCAGCGCCGCGCGCGGGTGCCGGTCTCGGCCTCGTGGTGGGAGCCGCCGCGGGCGGGTCGTGGATCGCGGCGTTCTTCTTCCCGCTGTTCTCGTATGCCTCCCCGTTCGAAGCGCTGCTGCCGGTGCTGCCGTACCTCGCCCCGGTGCTCGTCGGACTCGCGATCGTCTGGACGGGCGTCTCGACGGTCGGGCGAGTGCTGACCGGCATCGTCGGACTCGTGCTGGTGTGGCTCGTTCCCGCGCTCACGACGGCCATCTCCTCCGCCGCGGGAACGCGAGTTCTCGCTCGCGACCTTCCGGGCATGGCCGAGTTCGGCAGGCAGGTCTTCGTCTCGGCATCCACGATGCCGGAGATCATCGTGCCGCCGCTGGTGACGACCGTGCTGGTGGCCGTGGTGGGTCTGGTCGTCCGCCGCGTCGTCGGCCGGCACCGCGCCGGGGAAACCGCGCGTTAGAGTCGCAACACCTCGGTGACGCGCACGATCGCCGTGCCCTCCTCCTCGGAGGCGGCGAGGTCGACCTCGGCGCGGATGCGCCAGTCGTGGTCTCCAGCGGGGTCGTCGATGATCTGCTCGACGCGCCACACCCCGTCAGAGGCGGACGACTCGTCGATGACGACGAGGGCGGAGGAGCGCGCCGCTCCCCCGGTGCCGATCTCGTCATGCTCGTCGAAGTAGCTGTCGAGAACGCCCGGCCAGTCGACCTCGGCGTCGAGTTCGACCAACTCGTCGTCGCGCTGCAGCGCGGCCAGCTGCACGCGCCGGAACATCTCGTTGCGCACGAGCACGACGAACGCGCGCCGGTTGGTCAGGATCGACGGCGGCGCGGGCGGCACCACGGGGGCGGACGGATCCTCCGCCGGGTTGATCAGCTGCTCCCACTCGTCGACGAGGCTCGAATCGACCTGCCGCACGAGCTCGCCGAGCCAGGCGATGAGGTCGAGCAGATCGGGGGTCTGCGCGTCGACCGGCACCGTCTGGCGGATCGCCCGGTACGCGTCGCTGAGGTAGCGCAGCACGAGACCCTCGCTGCGGGCGAGCTGGTACAGCGAGACGTACTCGCCGAACGAGCAGGCCCGCTCGAACATGTCGCGCACGACCGACTTGGGAGACAGCTCGAAGTCGCGGATCCACGGCTGACTCGACGCGAACACCTCGTAGGCCTGCGCGAGCAGATCGTCGAGGGGCTTGGGCCACGTGATCTCCTCGAGCAGCTCCATGCGCTCGTCGTACTCGATGCCCTCGCGCTTCATCGCCGCCACGGCCTCGCCGCGCGCGCGGAACTGCTGCTGCGACAGGATCGGGCGCGGGTCGTCGAGGGTCGCCTCGATGACGCTGACGACGTCGAGCGCGTAGTGCCCCGTGCCGACCGACGACGCCGGGGGCGCGGCATCCGGTCCCCTGCCGAGCTCGACCTCGGGGTCGAGCATCTCGATCGCGGCGAGCGCGAACGGCGACAGCGGCTGGTTCAGCGCGAAGTTCGGCTGCAGGTCGACGGTGAGCCGAATGCGCGAGTCGCCAGGATCTGTCGCCTCGGCACCACCGGAAGCGACAAGATCTGGCGACTCACGCGGGGGGACGACCTCGACCACTCCGGCCTGCACCAGGGTGCGGAAGATCGCTATCGCGCGGCGGGCGAGCTCGTACTGGCGGGCGCGGGGCTCGTGGTTGTCGAACACGAGCGAGCGGACGTTGCCGAAGACGTCGCCGCCGCGCGCGATGACGTTGATGAGCATCGCCGCGCTCAGCTTCATCTGCGGCACGAGCGGCTCGGGCTCGGCGGCGACCAGGCGGTCGTAGCTCTGCTCCGTCCAGTTGACGAAGCCCTGCGGCGCTTTCTTGCGCACGATCTTCTTCTGCTTCTTGAGGTCGTCGCCGGCCTTGGCGATCTGCGCGGCGTTCTCGATCTCGTGGTCGGGCGCCATCACGACCACGGTCCCCGCGGTGTCGTAGCCCGCGCGGCCCGCGCGGCCCGCGATCTGGTGGAACTCGCGCGCCGAGAGCTGGCGCATGCGTGTGCCGTCGTACTTGGTCAGCGCCGTCATGAGCACGGTGCGGATCGGCACGTTGATGCCGACGCCGAGGGTGTCGGTTCCGCAGATGACGCGCAGCAGTCCCCGCTGCGCGAGCGTCTCGACCAGGCGCCGGTAGCGCGGCAGCATCCCGGCGTGGTGCACGCCGATGCCCGCGCGCACGTACCGCGACAGCGTCTTGCCGAACCCGGTGGTGAAACGGAAGCCGCCGATCGCCTCGGCGATCTCGTCGCGCTGCTCGCGCCCGATGATGCGGATCGACGACAGCGCCTGCGCCCGCTCCATCGCGGCGGCCTGCGAGAAGTGCACGACGTAGACGGGCGCCTGCTTCGTGTCGAGCAGCTCCTGCACCGTCTCGTGCACGGGCGTGCGGGCGTACTCGAAGTGCAGCGGCACGGGGCGCTCGACGCCGGTGACCCGCGCGGTGGGCCGACCGGTGCGGCGCGAGAGGTCGTCGGCGATGTCGTCGACGTCGCCCAGGGTCGCCGACATGAGGATGAACTGCGCCCGGTTCAGCAGCAGCAACGGCACCTGCCACGCCCAGCCGCGATCGGCCTCGCCGTAGTAGTGGAACTCGTCCATGACGACCTGGTCGACGTCCGCGTCGGCCCCCTGGCGCAAGGCGAGGTTCGCGAGGATCTCGGCGGTGCAGCAGACGATCGGCGCGTCGGAGTTGACCGAGGAGTCACCGGTGACCATCCCGACGTTCTCGGCCCCGAAGATGTCGACGAGGGCGAAGAACTTCTCGCTCACGAGCGCCTTGATGGGTGCCGTGTAGTAGGTGCGGCCACCCCGGGAGAGGGATGCCGCGTGCGCGGCGATCGCGACGAGCGACTTGCCCGTACCGGTCGGCGTCGACAGAATCACGTTCGCGCCCGACACGATCTCGATGACCGCCTCGTCTTGCGCGGGGTAGAGCGTCAGGCCGCGCGAGCCCGCCCACTCCACGAAGCCGAGGTACACGGCATCCGGATCGGCACCGGCGGGCACGTGCTCGAGAAGGGGGGTCACTGCTCCACCCTCTCATTCGTCGGGCGCGCGAGCCCCCGACAGGCTCGAGAACCCGCCTCAGGGGGTCGCCGCGTACACCCCGACCTCGTCCTCGTCGAGCACGAACTGGATCGCGGTTCCCACGGGGTAGCGCGCGCGGAAGGGCTCGGGGAAGGAGGCGCTCACCACGAACTTCACCGCCGCCGGGAAGGGGCCGGCTCCGCACGACCCGAAGCGCACCCGGGGCGAGGAGGAGGGGGATGAGCCGTCGCCCCGCGCCTCCTCGGTGTTCAGGACGATCAAGCAGGTGGACTCATTGCCTTCCGAGTCGATCTGCGAAACTCCCGAGAAGACGGTCAGACCGTAATAGTCGGAGAATCCGCGCGTCCGCTCGGGGTCGAAGCCGAGGTACCCCGACGCACCGAGTTCGGCACCGGGGTCGGGCGTCAGCGAATCCGACCGTGCGATCCCGGAGGTGCCGTCGACGACGGTGGAGCCGACGGCGACGGCCGTCACCGCGCTGGCCACAGCGACCGCTACCGCCACGGAGAGGGCGGCGATCACCACGCGTCGCCGCGAGCGAAGCAGCGGCGGACGCGGGAGGGCGGGCTCCGCCGCGGACTCCACGGTCAGGTCCGTCGCATCCGCCTCGGCGTCCGTGTGCGCGGCGACACCCGTGGTCGGCGCGGGCACCGGCTCGCTCTGCCGTGACCGCTCCCGATCCTCGAGCTCGCGCAGACGCGCGAGGGCGGCCGGATCGTCCGCGATGTCAGCCCGCGGACCGTAGGCCCGCGCGCGAAGGCGTTCGAGTTCGTGTGCTTCGTCCGCATCCATCCTCTGCATGGTGTCATGCTCGCGTTCGCGCCGGAAGCGACGACGGCGGCTCAGCCGGCGTCGCTGAAGACGCCGAGGTTCTCGCCGTCGAAGACGAACTGCACGCTCGATCCCGGGGGGAATCGCGCCACGAACTCGGCGGGCTCCAGCGAGTTCACGACGAACTGGACCGCCGCGGGGAAGACTCCCGCTCCGCATCCCGATTCCGAGAAACCGGCGGAGTACCCCTGCTGCTCGAGCTTGTCCAGGGTGTCGGTCGGCACGAGGAAGATGCACGCATTGCGCTCCCCCTCGGGCCCGAACTGGGCGTACGACACGAACGCGGTCATGCCGTAGAAATCCGGGTAGGCACGGGCGTCGGAGCTCGCCGGACCGAAAGCGCCGGGCAACGCGCGCCCCTCGTCGGGGGTGAGGGTCGCGATCTGAGGGACACCGGCGCTGCGCGATACCGGCACGATGTGCATGCCGGCCGCGGTCAGGGCGCTCGACACGGCGGCGACGACGGCGACCGTCAGCGCCCAGCCCCAGAACGCCCGTCTCGATCGGATCGGCACGCGCCCTCGCCCCCGCGGCCTCACGTCGTCATCCGGTGCGTCCGGCTCGACCCCCGCCACCGGCTCGAGGCGGTCGCCCGTGTCAGCTTCCTCCGGCGAGCGCGACCCTCGATCCCGCGCTTCGAGTTCGGCCAAGCGGGCGACGGCGGCGGGATCGTCGGAGATATCGGCGTCGGGGCCGTACGCGCGCGCACGCAGGCGAGCGAGTTCGCTGCCGTCGTCCGCGTTCATTCTGTGCATCGTGCCACGTCTGATGCATGCGTGGGAATAGATCACCGGATGCCGCGTTGCACCTCGTATGCGCTCTTTCGGCACACTCTCCTTCGGCCACTACGGCCCCCTCGGCGGGGGCCGCCAGCTCACCGCCGGCGACTCGATGCTCCAGGCGATCGACCTCGCCCAGGGCATGGACGACCTCGGCGTCAACGGCGTCTCGTTCCGCGTCCACCACTTCGCGCGCCAGCAGGCCGCCCCCATGCCGCTGCTCGCCGCGATCGCTGCGCGCACCTCCCGCATCGAGGTCGGCACCGGCGTCATCGACATGCGCTACGAGAACCCGCTCATGCTCGCCGAGGAGGCGGCATCCGTCGACCTCATCAGCGGCAACCGCCTCGCGCTCGGTGTGAGCCGCGGGTCACCCGAGACGGTGGTCCGCGGGTACGAGGCGTTCGGCTACACGGGTTCGCAGGATCCGCGCGGCGGCGACATCGCCCGAGAGCATTTCGACCTCTTCCTCCGCGCGATCGACGGCGAGGGTCTGGCCGAGCGCGACCCCCTGAGCCCCTTCGGCGGCGGCACGGGTCTCCAGCGCATCGAGCCGCACTCCCCCGGTCTGAAGAAGCGCATCTGGTGGGGCGCCGGTACGACGGCGACCGCCGAGTGGGCCGGTCGCATCGGTGTGAACCTCATGTCGTCGACGCTTCTCACCGAGGCCGACGGCACGCCGTTCGACATCCTGCAGGCGCAGCAGCTCGACGCGTTCCGCGCCGCGTGGCGCGAGGCGGGACACGAGGGCGAACCTCGCACGTCGGTCAGCCGGAGCATCTTCCCGATCGT
Source organism: Microbacterium testaceum (assembly GCF_001476655.1). Lineage (GTDB taxonomy): Bacteria > Actinomycetota > Actinomycetes > Actinomycetales > Microbacteriaceae > Microbacterium > Microbacterium testaceum_C. The sequence goes on from NZ_LDRT01000136.1 coordinate 7,051, forward strand.
CACGGCCGAAGACGAGATGTACTTCGGCGGCTCCGCCGGGAGCGACCAGATCGGCGTCATCGACGGCATGCGCTCGACCTTCGGCAAGACGTACGCCGCGACGCCCGACGTCCTCGTCGAGCAACTGCAGAACGACGCCGCGGTGATGAGCGCCGACACCCTGATGCTGACGATCCCGTCGCAGATGGGCGTGGAGTTCAACCTCCGCCTCGTCGAGAACTTCGCGCGTCACGTCGCGCCGGCCCTCGGCTGGCAGCCGACGCAGGCGGCCTCGCGCGTCTGACGCGAAGACACGGCCCCGGATGCACCTCGTGGCATCCGGGGCCGTCGTCGTCTTTCGGCGAGTGTGCGCTCAGCGCGCCGTCACACCCCGCGAACGGGCGATCGTCTGCGAAACGAGGTACTCGCCCCACGCGACGATGTACGCGCCGAGGGTGGCCCACACGTACCCGCCGGGCAGGATGCCCACCGCCCCGAGCGCCCCGACGACCGTGAGGGCGACGACGACGATCAGCGCCGGGACGAGACCCCGCGATGCCACGGCCCCGGCCGGCGTCCGCCACACGACCAGCAACGCACCGGCGGTGGCGACGAGAAGGATGAGCGGCGTCCACCACGATCCGAGGGTCGCCATGGTCGCGGAGGCCCCCAGGCCGGCGACGACAAGGGACGCGGTGCGGAGCGCGCGGATCCGCGGAGACGGGTCGGGAGTCTGCGAAGCAGGAATGAGGGGCTCCTTTTCGAGGGCGACGCGGGGCGTCGACGCAGAGGCGGGTTCTCCAGCGTATCGAGGGTGGGGAGCCGCAATCCCCGCGTTCCGGCAGAGCACGATCGCGCGGATAGGGTGAGCAACGCACCACCGAGAACGACAGAAGGGGCAGTCGTGGTTCTCACCGCCTCACCGCAGGATCAACCGGATTCCGTCGACCGCATCGCGCGCGATCTCCTCGCGTTCAAAGACGCCCGCGGACCCGTCTCGTACGGCGAGCTGGCACGCCGGGTCGGTGAGCTGCGCATCGCCCGGGGAATCGCGGAAACAGCCGCCTACCCGGCACGGACCACCGTGTACGACGTCTTCCGTCCCGGGCGCACGCGCATGGATCCGGTGCTGGTGCGCGACATCGTCCGGGCCCTCGGGGCGGACGACGCCGAAGCCGAGAAGTGGGTCGAGCGCTACCACCGCGTCCGCCGCGTGACCGAGCCCGCCGCTCGCCCCCGCCCTGTCCCTTATACACCACTGACGCTGCCGACGATCCTACGC
>NZ_LDRT01000137.1 GCF_001476655.1 Microbacterium testaceum
GACGTCAACATGTTGACGTCAACATCCCCCCACAGGTCGCACCGACGCGGCCGGAAACGGAAACGACGATGACGTCTCGAGTCCTTTCTCTCGCGTGCGCCGCGGCTCTGGTCGCCGGCGCCCTGACCACCGGAGCGGCCGCCGCGCCGCCCCCGGCGACAGCTGCCGACGATCCGTCGGCCGTGCGCATCACCCCCAACCCGGCCTCGGCCACCGAGGCCTTCGAGGGCTGGGGCACGAGCCTGGTGTGGTTCGCCAACGCCACGGGAAACTACCCCGCCGACGTGCGGCAGAAACTCTTCGACGCCGTGTTCGGCGATGAGGGGCTGAACCTCAATCTCGCCCGGTACAACGTCGGCGGCGGCAACGCGACCGACGTCCCGCCGTACCTGCGGGCGGGGGGAGCGGTGCCGGGGTTCTGGAACCCCGACCTCCCGGCGACGGATGCCGACGGCGAGATCACCTCGACCTACGCCGACCGCGATCGCTACCGCGACGCGTGGAACCCCGACGACCCGACGCACTACGACTTCGACGCCGATTCCGCCCAGCGCTGGTGGCTCGACGCGCTGAAAGACAAGGTGACCCACTGGGAGGCCTTCAGTAACTCCCCGCCGTACTTCCTCACCGACAGCGGCTTCGTCTCCGGTGGCATCAACGACGCCACCAGCGAGCAGCTCCGCTCGGCCGACATGCAGAAGTTCGCCGGGTATCTGGTGACCGTCGTCGACGAGCTCGAGAAGGCCCACGGCATCCGGTTCGACACGATCGACCCGTTCAACGAACCGAACACGAACTACTGGCAGACGCAGATCCCCGACGGGGCGACGTGGCCGACCGGCGGCCGCCAGGAGGGCGCGCACATCGGCCCCGAGCGCCAGGACGAGATGATCCGGGCGCTCGCCGACCGCCTCGGACGCGACGGCACGACGACGGATGCCGTGATCTCGGCGATGGACGAGACGAACCCCGGCATCTTCGCGCGCAACTGGGACACGTGGTCGGACGCGTCGAAGGACGCCGTCGACCAGCTCAACGTGCACACGTACGGGACGGGCGGGCGTCCGGTCGTGCGCGACATCGCGAAGGCGTCGGACAAGCCGCTGTGGATGAGCGAGGTCGAGGGCAACTGGACCGACACGAGCCGCGGGTTCGTCACGAACGACATCGAGAACGGCCTGGGCATGGCCTCGCACATCGTCGGCGACCTGCGCGAGCTCGAGCCCGAGGCATGGGTGTTCTGGCAGCCCGTCGAAGACCTTTACAACATGGAGAAGGTCGAGAAGCTCAACTGGGGCAGCGTCTTCATCGACTTCGACTGCAACGCCGAGGGTCTCTCGGAGCGCCGCATCGCTGACGGTGAGGCCGACCCGAGCTGCCAGGTGCTGACGAACGAGAAGTTCAACACCGTGCGCAACTTCACGCACTACATCCGGCCGGGCGACCGGCTCATGGCGACGAACGATGCGAACTCCACCGCGGCGATCGACGCCGACGGGCAGGGCGCGTCGATCGTCCACGTCAACGCCGACGACGCCGAGCAGGTCGTCGAGCTCGACCTCAGCCGCTTCGGCGAGATCTCCCCGGGCGCCACGGTCACCCCGATCGTGACCACCCAGTCGACCGGGGAGGATCCCACCGTCAACGCGCTGCGCGCCGGTGACGCGGTCGCCGTGGACGCGGCATCCGGAATCGCCCGGCTCACGATCCCCGCGAAGTCGGTCGTCACGTTCGAGGTCGACGGCGTCTCGGGCGTCGCCGCGGACGCTCCGGCGTTCCGCGACGGCGAGACCGTGCAGCTCGTGGGCGTGCAGAGCGGGCTCGCCCTGAACGGCGACACCGACCTGACGATCGAGGCGGATGCCACGACCCCCGAGGCCGCGCGGGCCCAGGGCTGGATCGTGCGCACGATCGACGGTGCCGGGACCAACCGACACCGTTTCACGCTCGAGAACGGCGACGGGGCGTTCCTCGGTTCGCGCGACGGTGCCACGGCGCTGATCGACACCGACGCCGCGACGGCCGCGGCGGATCCCGCGACCCAGTGGATGGCCTCGACCCTCGACGGCACCACGTACTCGGTGCTCAACGTCGCGGCGGAGCGGGTTCTCGACGTGAACGGCGCGAGCAGCGACGCCGGGGCGGCCGTGGGCCTGTGGACCTCCAACGGTGCGGGCAACCAGACCTGGCGACTCGTGAGCACGACCGCGGTGGGAAGCGACCCGGTCTCGGCCGCGACCCCGGTGGGCAGGGCTCCCGAACTGCCTGCGACGGTGACCGTCCGCTACACCGGCGATGTGGGCCGTGCGGCTCCCGTCACCTGGAACACCGACGGGCTCGACTTCGGCACCGCGGGCACCGTCACCGTGCCCGGCACAGCGGCGGACGTCTTCGGAGCCTCCGTCGAGGCGCGCGCCGAGGTCGAGGTGGGCGCGTTCACCGCGACCCGCCCCCGTTCGGTCACGGTCGTCGCGGGCTCGGCGCTCGCCGCGGTGCAGGCGCAGGCGGACGACACCGTCCTCGCCGAGCTGCGCCCCTCGGGGGCCGGCTACGCGGTTCCCGTCACCTGGGACTGGAAGGGCATGGAGGATGCCGCCTTCGCGGCGCCCGGCACCGTCGAGGTCGCGGGCACCACGCAGGACGGCCTCGACGCGCGACTCACGGTCATCGTGACCTCCGCGGTCGAGCGCAACGTCGCTCCCGAGAGCACGCCGTCGGCGACCTACACGGAGAGCGGTTACGGCGTGGAACGCACGATCAACGGCGACACCACCGACAAGGGCTGGTCGAACTGGCGATCGGATGCCAAGAACACCTCCGACACGCTCAGCTACGCGCTCGCCGCGGAGGAGACCGTGCGCGGCGTCGCCGTGCAGTTCTTCCGCGACGGCGGCCCCAGCTGGGCCGACAGCCTCCGGGTCGACCACCGCCTCGACGGCGGAGCGTGGGTCGAGGGCGAGCCGGTCGCGGTTCCCGTGCCCGAGCAAGGCGCCCCGCGGGTCGAGGTGCCGATCGAGGGCGCCCGGGCCGACGAGGTACGGGTCGTGCTGACCGCCCGCGAGAACCAGCACATGATCGTCTCGGAGGTCGAGATCCTCGCCGATACCGCCGGGCCGTCGGGCGTCACCGACCTCGCGCGGCTGACGGTGGGAGACGCCCCGGTCGCAGGCTTCGACCCGGCGACGACCGAGTACGCCGTCACGGTGGAGGGCGACACGCTGCCGCCGCTGTTCGCCCTCGCGGTCGACGAGGACGCCGTCGTGCAGATCACCCAGCCTCAGGATGCCGCGGGCACCGGTACCGTCCAGGTCACGGCCCCCGACGGGTCGACGCGCACCTACACGGTCGCGGTGACGTTGGCGGAGCCGGGGCAGCCGGGGCAGCCGGGCGAGCCGTCCGAGCCCGGCGAGCCCGGTGACCCGGGGACGCCCGGCCCGCCGTCCGGGGGAGACTCCGGCCCCGGGCAGCCCCACGGGCGCGACGACCTGGCATCCACCGGTCAGGACACGACCGGCACGGCCGTCACGGTCGGCGCGGCACTGCTGCTGCTCGCGCTCGGCGCCGGGGCCCTGCTGGTGCGGCGCCGCCGGTCGCGCGCGTGAGATCGGGTGCGGCCCGTCGCGGCGGGCCGCACCCTGTCACGACGGGGCGCGCCGTCAGCCCTCGTCCGGGGTCCTGCCGCGCCGCCGGCACGGCGCGAGGTCCCGCGACGAGGCAGACGTCATGACCGCGGGGCCGCCGTCGAGGCGCGGACGTTCAGCCGGGGGCTCAGCTGCACCCGGTGGACGGGACGGTCGGGCTCGGCGATGCGCCGCGCCAGCAGTTCGACGGCCGCCTCGCCCACGTTCGCGCGTGGCGGGCTGACCGCGGTGAGCGCGGGCGTGAAGAGCTGGGCCACCTCGTCGTCGTACGCGATGACCGACAGGTCGTCGGGCACCGAGATCCCCCGGGTCAGCGCCAGGTCCACGAAGGCCATCGCCTCCGGGTCGGAGTGCACCAGCAGCGCCGTCACCCCGGTGGCCAGCGCGGAGTCGAGCGTGGCGTTCACGACGTCGGAGAAGTCGGGGCTCGCCCGGTCCGGCAGGGTCTGTTCGAAGTGGTCGGCGGGGGTCAGCTCGAGCTCCTCGCACGCGGTCTGCCATCCCGCGGCGATCTTGCGCGAGGTCGGCGAGTGCCTCGAGAGGATCAGCCCCACCTTGCGGTGTCCGAGGGTCGCGAGATGCCGCGCGGCGAGCAGCGCGCCGAGCGCGTGATCGGTCGTGACGGACTCCATCGGGATGCCGCCGGACCCGGGCACCGCGTCGCGCTCGACGAGCACACTCGGCACCGGGCAGTCGGCCAGCCAGCTCATCACGTCGGCGGCGTGCGCGGTGTCGGTGTTCGGGGCGACGATGAGTCCGCGCACGTCTCCCGTGGCGACGAGACGTTCGAGCACGGGCCGCTCGTCCTGCAGCTCGTACGACGCGCCGCGCAGCAGCATCTTGTACCCGAGGCGACGCCCGGCGGTCTCCATCCCGCGCACGACACCGGGCCAGTAGTACGCGAGGGAGGGGACGAGGACGGCGATCGACCCTGCCGTCGTCTCCTCGACCTGCGGCTCCGGTCGTGCCGGGGTGTTCTCGCCGGCGACGGCGCCGCCGTGGACGCGGCGCAGAACCCCCTCTTTCTCGAGCTGCGCGAGGTCTCGCCGCAGGGTCACCGTCGCGACGCCCAGGTCTTCGGTGAGCTGCGAGATGCGCACGGCGCCGTCGCTGTGCAGCGCGCTCAGGATGTGCGCGCGGCGTTCCGCGGCCAGCGGTTGGTGCGGGGTGGTGTCGGTCATTGGGGATCCTCGATCGGTGTGTCCAGTTCTACCGTGACCTGGAGCTGAGTGCGGGATGCCAGGGGGAGGGCGAGGCGCGTCAGGCGGCCGCCCCACACCTCGGTGAGCATCGGATCGTCGAGGTCGCGCACCTCGGCTGAGGCGGCGACGTCGCTCGGCCAGCGCAGGCGCACCGCTCGCGCGCCGCCCCGGGGGATCACCCGCGCGCCGCCGGTCTCGAGGTGCACCTCGCCCGCGAGAAGCAGGTGCAGCCGTGTGTCGTCGCCGGTCGGGGCACCGTCCGCGAAGGTCCACGAGTCGTCGACCTCCACGCGCCCGGCCGCGCGATCGAGCCGTGCTCGCCGTCGCCAGGAGGCGAGGCCCGCGTCGGGGTAGGCGCCCGCGAGCTCGACGGTGAACGTCGAGGCGTGGTCGGCGACGTCGACCGCGGCATCGCGTGCGGCGGCATCCGTCCCTGCCGGCTGCCCGGTACCGCGCACGACGGGGACGTTGTGCCACGCGCTCTGCATGGTCCAGATGTCGTATCGCTCGGGCCCGAACGTGGCGGCGGTGTAGGTCGGGCGCCCGGCGTCGACGATGACCGGGATGCCCTCGACCGCGACGAGGAACGACCCGACGTCGTTGTGGTTGTGGTGCTCACCGTTGTGGCCGCCCTTGGCGACGAGCGTGAGTCCATCGCTCGACCCGGCGCGTTCGCGCGCGAGGAACACCTCGGTCGAGGCCAGCCAGACGTCGCGCGGCAGGGGAGGGGGAGCGGGGGAGGCGGCGACCCAGGCCGGGTCGGTGAGGGCGCGCAGCAGGCGGCCGAGGCCTTCGCGCTCAGTGGCCGCGGGCGCGCCCGGGTGGCGGTGCGAGGCGGCGAAGGCGGCGGCCGCGGTGTCGCCGTGGCGGCGAGCGGCCCGGTGCAGGGCGTGCCAGGCCTGATCGGCGGGGGGTCTGGCCTGCCCGTCGGCGTGGTTGACGAACCAGTCGCCGCCCAGGTGCGACCGATGGGGGAACCCGACCGTCTCGCGGAGGGCTGTCACCGCGGTGGCGTCGGCGGAGCCCGCCGTCGCGTGGGCGAGCACGTCGAGCACCTCGAGGGCACGCGCGGCCCCGTTCCACCAGTACGCGTAGCCCTCGTCGATCGCGCCGTCGGCGGGGAGCGCGGCGACGTAACGGTCGAGGCCCTCGACGGCGAGCGCGATGACGCGGTCGCGCTCTGCGGTCTCGTCGGCGGTGTCGAGCAGACGCAGAGCGGCGACGATGACGTTGCCGTGGATCCAGGGGTTCCAGTTGTGCACGTCGCCGTCGAGGCCGATCCAGTGCCAGTCGCGTCGGCGCTGGAACGGCTCGAAGACCCGCACCCGGGCCTCGTGCCGGATGCGCTCGCGGACGCCGGGGGCGCGCGCGTCGAGCTGCGCGCCGAGCAGGTGGTCGATCCAGGCGAGCTGCGCGACGACCTCTCCCGCCCCCAGGTCCACGAAGGGGTCCGTCACGGTCGCGAGCACCGCCCCGTGCACGCGGTGGGTGTCGTCGTGCGCGGGCCAGCACCACGAGCTCTGCTCGCACAGCAAGACGACTCCGTCGACGACCTCGTCGATCCAGGCGTCGTCGAGGGTGACCGCCGCCGCGATCGTCGCGCGACTCAGTCGGCGCTGCCTCTCGAAGGCCGCGTCCTCCCACCCCGTGCGGTCGCCGTCGCGGTGAACGCGTGCGGCGTCGCTCGCGCGGGGATGCGGCCAGGGCGTCGACCGTTCGGCCCGGGCGCGCGAGACGACGTCCTCGAGTCCGACGCGATCGGCGGACCCGGAGTGCGGGTCCCACACGGTGCGGTCGGATGCCGGGGGCACAGGCAGCGCGTCGTCACCGCAACAGCGGACGACGACGTCTCCGAGGTGTGCGGCGAGCGGCCCTGTGAAAGGCGCGGTGGGGAACGACATCGATCTCCTTCGAGCGGGCTTGACCCGTCTGAATCGATCATAAACGATCATTAAGATTCAGAAAAGATGTTGTGATGTTGTTTTCTGATTGATACGCTCGCCAACGTTCACTCGTCTTCGTCGGGGGAACGACGGTCTTCGAAGGAGAATCCGTGGCGACTTCCGCCCTTCCCCGCCTCGCCGGCGGGCAGCGCAGCGACTGGCTCGCCGTCGCCGACGCGCTCCTGTCGGCGGCGCAGCGGCATGCCACCCCCGGCCGGGGACGCATCGTGTTCCCCGGCACCGAGGGCGGCTACGGTGCGGCGGTCGACGGTCTCGAGGGCTTCGCGCGTGTGTTCCTCCTCGCCGGGTTCCGCATCGCCGGTGCGCGCGGCGAGGGCGTGGACGAGCTCATCGCGTTCTTCGCGGAGGGCGTGCGCACGGGCGTCGACCCCGATGCCGCCGACCGCTGGGTGCGCATGGACGAGCACGCACAGGCCAAGGTCGAAGCGGCATCCATCGCCCTCGCCCTCGACCTCACCCGTGCGTGGATCTGGGACACCCTCGACGCGCGGACGCAGGAGCGGCTCATCGCCTACCTCGCCCCCGTCGTGGGAGACGAGACCTACCCGCGAACGAACTGGGTCTGGTTCCGCATCGTCGTCGAGACGTTCCTGCGCTCCGTCGGAGGACCCTGGTCGGCCGGCGACATCGCCGCCGATCTCGCGCGGCACGACTCATTCGTCCGCGCCGACGGCTGGCTGTCCGACGGCGAGGAGCGCGCCTTCGACCACTATGTGGGCTGGGCCCTCCACGTCTATCCCGTGCTCTGGCCCCGCATGACGGGTGCCGCGGATCTCGCGGGTCATCGCACCGCGGGCGACGCGGCGCGCCTCGACCGCTTCCTCCAGGATGCCGTGCGGCTCATCGGCGCGGACGGCTCGCCTCTCCTGCAGGGCCGCAGTCTCATCTACCGGTTCGCCGCCGCGGCTCCGTTCTGGGCCGGGATCATCGCCGGAGTGCCGTCGACCGGAGCGGGGCGTCTGCGCCACGCCGCCGGCGCCGTCGTCGACCACTTCGTCACGCGCGGAGCCCCCAACGCCGACGGCATCCTCACGCTCGGCTGGCACGGCCAGTGGCGTGCGCTCGCCCAGTCGTACTCCGGCCCCGGATCGCCGTACTGGGCCGTCAAGGGGCTGATGGGCATCATGCTGCCCGCGGACCATCCCGTGTGGAGCGCGGTCGACGAGCCGCTCCCGATCGCCGAGGCCGACGATCTCCGCGCGGTCAGGGCCGCCGGATGGCTCGTCTCGGGGACCCGCGCCGACGGCATCGTCCGCGTCGTCAACCACGGCACCGACAAGGCTCGCCCCGGCACCCACACGGCCGACTCTCCCCTGTACGCGCGGATCGGCTACTCCACGGCGACGGCGCCGCTCCTCGACGACCGGGCCTGGACCGACCCGCTGGAGCAGGCGGTGACCCTCATCGACGCGGGCGGGCGCACGACCCACCGCACGGCCCTGACACCCCTCGGCGCCGACGTCGTCGACGGCGTCGGGATCGCGTCCTCGACCTCGGACGTGCACACCGTCGACGTCGCCCCCACCACCCACCGCCACGGCGCCGGCCTCACCGGCGCGGTGCGTCACATCGCCCGCGTGACGGTGCGCTCACTCGTCCGCGGCCCGTGGGAGGTGCGTCTCACCTCGATCGACGACCTCTGCGTCGGCGTCGACCCCGAGGGGCTTCGCCTTCGCGTCGGGGGCTGGGCGCTCGCGGGCGACGAGCCGCAGCACGGCACCGACACGGGAAGCGCCGAGGTGCGCCTCGACGGCCGGGTGTCCGGCATCCGGGCCCTTCGCCCCGAGGCGATCTCGAGCGTCGTCGTCCGTCGCGACGCGAGTCCGCTGGGCGAGACGGCGGCCGTCCCCGTGCTCACGTGGGATGCGGAGGTCGGCGTGCCGTTCGCCGCTCTCGTGACCCTGACCGGCGACGCGACCGCCGGCCGCGGATCCGCGTCGCTCGAGATCGAGGGCGACGAGCCCGTGGCCGTCATCACCTGGCCCGACGGCCGGTCGACGCGCACCCCTCTCGCAGACTCCGGAGCCTCCCGATGGGCGCACCGGCATTCACGGGCCCGCACCGGTGTCCCGCACGCAATCGCAAAGGAGCAGCACGCATGAAGCGCAAGATCGTCGTCGCGACCGGGGTGGGCATCGTCGCCGCCCTGTCGCTGACCGCCTGCAGCGGCGCATCGTCCGACGCCGTCAGCAGCGGCCCCGTCACCCTGACCATGTCGGGGTGGAGCCTGAGCACGACCCCCGAGTTCCAGGCTCTGGCCGACAAATTCCACGAGGAGAACCCCGACGTCACGATCGAGGTCAAGGAGTACGACTCCGCCAACTACGACACCCTCATGACGGCCGACCTGGCCGCGGGCACCGGTCCCGACATCGTCACGCAGAAGAACCTGAAGAGCTTCATCACGTACCAGGCCGGCGGCCAGCTCGCCGACGTGTCGGACGTGACCCTGCCCGACGGCATCGGCGGGGCCGACGCGTACAAGGTCGACGGGTCGACCTGGGCCGTGCCCTACCGCCAGGACTCCTGGGTGCTCTTCTACAACAAAGACCTCTTCACGAAGGCCGGCGTCGCCGAGCCCGACGGATCGTGGACCTGGGACGACTACGAGAAGGCCGCCGAGCAGCTCACCACGAAGCTCGGCGCCGCCGGCTCCGCCGCTCTCGGCACGTACGAGCACAGCTGGCAGTCCACCGTCCAGGGCTTCGCGAACGCGCAGTCCCCGGATGCCGACATCCTCAGCGGTGACTACGGCTACCTGAAGCCGTACTACGATCGCGCTCTCGCCCTGCAGACCGCCGGCGCCCAGGTGGAGTACAACACCATCACCGCCAACAAGCTCACCTACCAGGCGGAGTTCGGCAAGCAGCAGGCGGCCATGATGCCGATGGGCACCTGGTACGTCGCGACCCTCATCGCCCAGCAGGCCAAGGGCGACGCCGACGCATTCTCGTGGGGCTTCGCGCCGATCCCGCAGTACGACTCCTCGACGACCGGGACGTCGAAGACGCCGGTGACCTTCGGCGACCCGACCGGCTTCGCGATCAACAAGGCCGCGGATGCCACCAAGCTCGCCGCCGCGAAGAAGTTCCTCGCCTTCGCCTCGGGCGAAGAGGGTGCGCAGGTGCTCGCCGGCCTCGGCATCACGCCGGCGCTCACGAGCGATGCCGTCGCGAAGACGTACTTCGCCGTCAAGGGCGCGCCCACCGACGAGCTGTCGTCGTTCGCCTGGTCGACGCACGAGACCAAGCCGGAGAACCCCACCTCGGCCAAGACCGCGGCCGTGCAGAACATCCTGCTCGACCTGCACACGGCCGTCATGTCGGGCTCGACGCCGATCGACGACGCGATCAAGACCGCCGAGGACCGTGTCAAGAGCGAGGTCGGCGTCGGCTGACGCCCCTTCACCGGTCGGCCCGGGAAACACCCCGGGCCGGCCGCCCCTGAGATCCCTTCACGATCTGGAGACCCCATGGCGACCATCGCCGATACGCGCCCGACGGCGCCGAAGACCGGACGAGAGCGCGGGCCCCGCCCCGTGCGCCGCCGATCGCGCCTGACGCTTCGCAGCACCCTCATCGGGTGGAGCTTCATCCTCCCCAACTTCCTGGGCTTCGCGGCGCTGACGCTCGTGCCCGTCGTCACGCTCTTCTACATGTCGATGACGAACTGGAACGTGTTCGGCTCGTCGGCGTTCGTCGGCCTGGCGAACTTCCAGCGCCTCCTCGGCGACGGCAGCTTCCGCATCGCCCTGCTCAACACGCTCTACTACGCGGCCCTGCACATCCCGTTGACGATGGTCGTCGCGCTCGGGCTCGCGCTGCTGCTGAACAACAAGCTGCGCGGGGTCGCGTTCTTCCGCACCGCCGCGTTCTTCCCCTACATCACCTCGATCGTGGCGATCGCCGTGGTGTGGAACCTGCTCTTCAGTCCCGACTACGGCCCCATCAACGAGATCCTGCGCTTCTTCGGCCTGCAGAACCCGCCCGGGTGGCTCACCTCGTCGGAGTGGGCGATGCCCGCCGTCGTGATCATCAGCACCTGGCGCGACATGGGCTACTACATGATCCTCTTCCTCGCCGGACTCCAGACGGTGCCGCGCGAGCTCCACGAGGCCGCCCGCGTCGACGGGGCGAACGTGTGGCAGCGCTTCGTCAACGTCACCCTGCCGTGCCTGCGCCCGACCACGTTCTTCGTCACGGTCATGCTCACCATCAACTCGTTCAAGATCTTCGACCTGATCCTCGTGATGACCCAGGGCGGACCGGGCCAGTCGACGCTCGTGCTCTCGCAGTTCATCTATCAGAAGGGCTTCCAGGAGAACCAGTTCGGCTACGCCTCCGCGGCATCCATCGTCCTGTTCCTCCTGTGCATCGTCGTGACGCTCGTGCAGTTCTTCCTCAACAAGAAGCGAGACGCCTGATGACCAATCTCCTCGTCCCCGACGCGACCCGCACGCTCGTCACCGCGGGCGCGAAGCCGCCGCGCCGCCGTCCGGTCGCCGGGTCCCACCCCGCCCGGCGCGTGGGTCGCATCATCGGCTACGCCGTGATGATCCTCGCCGCCGCGGCGCTGCTGCTGCCGTTCTTCTGGATGATCATGAGCTCGCTCAAGACACCCAACGACGTCTTCAGCGCCCCCGTGAAGTGGTTCCCCGAGACCTGGGTCTGGAGCAACTACGTCGACATCTGGACGCAGTCCGGCATGCTCACGTGGATCCGCAACACCCTCGTGCTCGCGGTCGTGGTGACGTTCCTCCAGGTGCTCACGGGCTCGTTCGCCGCCTACGGGTTCTCGCGTATGCGCTTCCCCGGTCGGGACGTGCTCTTCCTCGTCTACATCGGGACGATCGCCGTGCCGTGGCAGTCGTACATGATCCCGCAGTTCATCCTGCTGTCGAATCTCAAGGTGTCGAACACCCTCTGGGCGATCATCCTCATCCAGGCCTTCGGCGCGTTCGGGGTGTTCCTGATGAAGCAGTACTACGACACCATCCCCGAGGACCTGTCCGAGGCGGCGCGCCTCGACGGGCTGAGCGAGTACGGCATCTGGGCGCGCATCATGCTCCCGCTTTCGGTCCCCGCGATCGCGAGTCTGACGATGCTGACCTTCGTCAGCACGTGGAACGACTACCTCGGCCCGCTCATCTACCTGCGCAACCCCGACCTCTGGACCATCCAGCTGGGCCTGCAGAGCTTCGTGAGCACGCTCTACGACGCCAACTACGCGCTGCTGTTCGCGGGCCTGACGATGTCGGTCGTCCCGATCGCCGTCGTCTTCCTCCTCGGCCAGAAGTACTTCGTCGAGGGCATCGCCACCAGTGGAATGAAGGGCTGAGCCGTGCGCCGCATCTCCCACGACACGTACGCGAGCATCTTCTCCACCGTCTACCTCGGGCTGATGGTCAACCTGATGCTGCTCGTCGGGTGCGCACCGCTGGTGTTCCTGCTGGTGACGACCGACCCGGCCGCTTCGTGGCCGCTGCTGCTGATCGCGACGCCTCTCAGCGGGCCGGCGCTCGCCGGGGCCCTGACGGCCTTCCGCGCGCACGGCCGGGGCGAGGGGCGGGTCGTCCGCGCCTTCTGGGCCGGCTGGCGCCGCACCGCGGGGAAGGCCCTCGCCGTGGGAGCGATCGTGGCCGTCGTGCTCGCGATCGTGCTCGTGGACGTGCGCGCCGTGTCGGCGGCATCCTGGTCCGTCGTCGTCGTGCCGCTGTGCGCGACCGTCGCGCTGCTCGCCCTGGCGACCGCCCCGGTGGCGCTCACCGCTCTGGCCGAGGCGCCGGGCACCCCGCTGCGGGTCCTGCTGTCGACGGCGGCCGTGCTGGCCGTTCGCCGCTGGTATCTCAGCGCGGTGAGCCTGCTGGTCCTCGCCGGTCAGGCGGCGCTGTTCGTCACCTCTCCCGCACTGGCGATCGGTCTCACCGCGGCGCCCGCGCTGTACCTGATCTGGGCGAACGCCCGCTACGCCCTCCGCCCCGTGCTCCCGGCCGACGCCACCGTCGCCGCCGTCTGACCCGAAGGACTTTCCCCGCATGACCACCTCGCCCCCCACCACCGGCGTGGGCACCGCCCGCGTCGACACCGATCGCGCGATCGCGCAGGTGCTCTCGACGATCCGCGCCAACATCGACGCCTTCGGCACGCGCTACCCCGACGACACCACCCGCGACAACCGCTACGGGCTGCGGCCCGCCGCGCCCGGCTTCGCCGAGGGCGCCAACCGCGGCTGGACGACGAGCTTCTGGCCCGGCATGCAGTGGATCGCGTACGAGCTGACCGGCGACGACGTGTACCGGGATGCCGCCCTCGCCCACGCCGCCGACTTCGGTCGCCGCGTGCGCGGCGGCGAGGACCTCGACACCCACGACCTCGGCTTCCTCTACACGCTGTCGTGCGTCGCCCCCGCGCGACTGCTCGGCGACGACGACGCCCGCGCGAGCGCGCTCGCCGCGGCCGACCACCTGATGACCCGCTTCCTGCCGTCGGCGGGGATCATCCAGGCCTGGGGCGATCTCGCCGACCCCGCCCAGCGTGGCCGCACGATCATCGACAGCCTCATGAACATGCCGCTGCTCACGTGGGCGGCCGAGCAGACGGGCGATGAGCGCTACAGCGACGTCGTCGCGCGGCACACGGCCGAGCTGCGCCGGCAGATCCTGCGCCCGGACGGATCGACCTTCCACACCTTCTACTGGGATGCCGAGACGGGGGAGCCGCTGCGCGGGGCGACCGAGCAGGGCGCGTTCGACGACTCCTGCTGGGCGCGCGGACAGGCGTGGGGCATCTACGGCTTCGCGATGAACCACCGCGCGACCGGGAACCCCGATCTGCTCGAGGCCTCCCGGATCTGCGCCGACTACTTCCTCGCTCACCTGCCCTCCGACGACGTGCCGTACTGGGACCTCGTCTACAACGACGGCGCCGACGCCCCGCGCGACAGCTCGGCGGGCGCGATCGCGGTCTGCGGTCTGTACGAGCTCGCCGAGGTCGACGCCGAGAACGCCGAGCGCTGGCGCGCCGCGGCCGATCGCATCCTCACCTCGCTCATCGCCCACTACACCCCGGCGACCGCCGCGGACGCCGACACCGTGCTGCTGCACAGCGTCTACGACCTGCCGAAGAACGTGGGCGTCGACGAGGGAACCCTCTGGGGCGACTACTTCTACTTCGAGGCCCTCGCCCGCGCCGCCCGACCCGATTGGCGGCCCGCGTGGTGAGGCTCGCGCGCGTCGGCGATCGCTCGGTCGCGGTCCTCGCGGGACCGGCGGGCGATCGCATGCTCGACCTCGGCCCCCGCCCGCTTCCCGAGCTGTTCGCCGAGCTCGACGGCATCCGGGATCGGGTGGAGAGGACGGATGCCGAGACCCTGCCGCCGCTGGATCCCGCGGCGCTGCAGGCGCCGGTGGTTCCGCGCTCGATGCTCTGCCTCGGGTACAACTACCGCGGACACGTCCCCGACGGCGTCGACCCGACGGCCGACGATCCGGCCACCCCGGACGTCTTCGTGAAGACGGTCAACACCTTCGGGGGACCCAACGACCCCGTCGTCGTTCCCGCGGTGGCCGACGACGTCGACTACGAGGGCGAGATCGCGGTCGTCATCGGGCGGCGCGCCCGGGGAGTGGCGCTCGACGAGGCGCTGTCGTACGTGGCGGGATACACGCTGCTCAACGACGTGTCCGACCGCTCGTGGCAGCGCAAGCAGAGCCAGTGGGCGCTCGGCAAGTGCTTCGACGGCTTCGCGCCGCTGGGTCCCTGGCTGGTGACCGCCGACGAGGTCGATCCGCAGGACCTGCTCGTCGAGGTCGTGCGCGACGGGGAGGTCACCGTGTCGCAGTCCACGTCGACGACGATCTTCTCGGTCGCCTTCGTCGTGCACTATCTCAGCCAGGTGCTCACTCTTCAGCCGGGAGACGTCGTCTCGACCGGCACTCCGCAGAAGCTCGCCGTCGCGCAGGACGCGCACCGCCCGCTCGCGCCCGGTGACGCGGTCACCGTCCGCGTCGCCGGCATCGGCGAGCTGACCACCACGTTCATCGCACCCCCGGGAGCTTCGGCATGATCCTCGACACCTTCCGCCTCGACGGCCGCGTCGCCGTCGTCACCGGTTCCAGCCGGGGTCTCGGCCAGGGCGCGGCGCTCGCTCTCGCCGAGGCGGGCGCCGACCTCGTGCTCATCGACCGCGGCGACGCGGCGCACACCGCCGAGCTCGCGCGGGGCCTCGGCCGGCGCGTGCACACGATCCACCGCGACTTCGTCTCGGCCTCACGCGACGAACTGGCCGCCGCGATCGACGAGGCCGTCGAGGTGCTCGGGCGCGTCGACATCCTCGTCAACAACGCCGGAACCATCCGCCGAGCCCCGGCCGCCGAGCACCCCGCCCAGGACTGGGACGACGTGCTCGCCGTGAACCTCGACGCCGTGTTCCACCTCTCTCAGGCCGCGGGGCGTCGCATGATCGCGCAGGGATGGGGGCGCATCGTCAACGTCGCCTCGATGCTGTCGTTCCAGGGCGGCATCCTCGTCCCCGGCTACGCCGCCTCCAAGCACGCGGTCGCGGGTCTGACCAAGGCGCTCGCGAACGAGTGGGCGGCCTCGGGAGTCACCGTGAACGCCGTCGCCCCGGGCTACATGGCCACCGACAACACCGCGCCCATCCGCGCCGACGCCGACCGCGAGGCGTCGATCCTCGCGCGCATCCCGGCCGGACGCTGGGGCACGCCCGCCGATCTGCAGGGAGCCTTCGTGTTCCTGGCATCCGACGCCGCCGCGTACGTCACCGGGGCCGTGATCCCGGTCGATGGAGGGTGGTTGGTGCGGTGACCTGACCGGGCGACTCCTGCGGCCGGCGAGCGCTCGATCCCCCCTGTCCCGGAGCCGCCCGCCCGTCTTGTCGGCGCCCCGCGCTCACCTGCTCTTTCGTCCCCTCGTGCTCTCGCCC
>NZ_LDRT01000138.1 GCF_001476655.1 Microbacterium testaceum
CCCCTGCCCCCGGGTCTCTCGTGAGGGGTGAGGGGCGGGTGTCCCGGAACGACGAACGCCCCGGCCGGAGCCGGGGCGTTCGCGAGGAGAGGTGAGGTCAGCTCTTCGACTGGCCGTACGAGCCGAGCTGCTTCGTGGCCTCGACCACGCGGACGGCCATGGCCGACTCGGCGACCTTGCCCCACGCGCGCGGGTCGTACTGCTTCTTGTTGCCGACCTCGCCGTCGAGCTTGAGCACGCCCTCGTAGTTCGAGAACATGTAGCCCGCGATCGAGCGCGTGAAGGCGTACTGCGTGTCGGTGTCGATGTTCATCTTCACGACGCCGTTCGCGACCGCGAGGGCGATCTCATCATCGGTCGAGCCGCTGCCGCCGTGGAAGACGAGGTCGAGGGGCTTGGGGCCGGTGCCGAACTTCGCGGCGATGCCCTCCTGGATCTCGCCGAGCAGTTCGGGGCGGAGCTTCACGCCACCGGGCTTGTACACGCCGTGCACGTTGCCGAAGGTGAGGGCCGAGATGTAGCGACCGTTCTCGCCCAGACCGAGGCGCTCGACGGCCTTCGTCACGTCGGCGACCGTCGTGTAGAGGGCCTCGTTCGAGCCCTCGTGCTGAACGCCGTCCTCTTCGCCGCCGACCACGCCGACCTCGATCTCGAGGATGGCGTTGATGGCCTTCATGCGGGGGAGCAGCTCGGCCGCGATGTCGATGTTCTCGTCGAGGGGAACGGCCGAGCCGTCCCACATGTGCGACTGGAAGATCGGGTTGCGACCGGCCTTGACCTCTTCTTCGGAGGCCTCGAGCAGCGGCAGGACGAAGCCGGGCAGCGCGTCCTTGGGGCAGTGGTCGGTGTGCAGCGCGACCGTGATCGGGTAGTTCTTCGCGACCTCGGTGACGTACTTCGCGAAGGCGAGCGCACCGGTCGCGCGCGCCTTGACGGTGTGGCCGGCGAAGTAGTCGGCACCGCCGGTGGTGACCTGCAGGATGCCGTCGGAGCCGGCCTCAGTCAGGCCCTGGAGCACCGAGTTGATGGTCTGCGAGCTCGAGACGTTGATGGCGGGGTACGCGAAGCCGCCGGCCTTCGCGCGGTCCAGCATGTCGGCGTACTGCTCAGGGGTAGCGACGGGCATTGTGCTCCTTGTGTCGTTGCGGGGACACCGTCAGCCTAGCGAAGCCGCCGGATCGTGCCGAGGTCGAAGACGGAGGAAGTGCGGGAGTATGCGCCCGCGTTAAGAATGCCGATTCCTTCGTCGTCGGCGCGAAGAAAATGGGCGATTGTCACAACGTGCGTGGCTACAGTGGGCCTCATGGTGAGCCTGACATCCGATATGAGTCCGTTGCACCCCGATCGGAACCTGGCTCTCGAGCTGGTTCGGGCGACGGAGGCCGCGTCGATCCGCGCCGTGCCCTTCATCGGTCGTGGCGACAAGGAAGCCGCGGACGGCGCCGCCGTCGACGCGATGCGCGCGTTCTTCAGCACGGTCAACTTCGACGGCACGATCGTGATCGGCGAGGGCGAGAAGGACAACGCGCCCATGCTCTACAACGGCGAGCGGGTCGGGAGCGGTCGCGGGCCGCGGTGCGACGTCGCCGTCGACCCCATCGACGGAACCTCGCTGACCGCTGCGGGACGCCAGAACGCCCTCTCCGTCATCGCGGTGTCGGACCAGGGGACGATGCTCGACGCGTCGAGCGTCTTCTACATGGACAAGCTCGTCACCGGTCCCGCCGGTGTCGGTGTCGTCGACATCCGTCTCCCCATCGGCGAGAACATCCGCCTCCTCGCGAAAGCCCTCGGAAAGCCCGTCGACGAGATCGTCGTCTCGGTGCTGAACCGCCCGCGCCACGAGCAGTTGATCGCCGACATCCGCGCGGCCGGTGCCGGGACTCGCCTCATGAGCGACGGCGACGTCGCCGGCGGCATCAACGCGGCCCGGCACAACGCTCGGACCGACATGTGCGTCGGCATCGGCGGCAGCCCGGAGGGCATCGTCACCGCGTGCGCGATCAAGGCCCTGGGCGGCCACATTCAGGGAGTCCTGGCTCCGCGAAACGACGACGAGAAGGAGAAGGGCCGCGAGGCCGGCCTTTCGGTCGACGGCGAGGTGTACGAGGCCGATGATCTCGTGAAGGGCAAGAACACGATCTTCGTCGCCACCGGCGTGACCGATGGTCAGCTGGTGCAGGGGGTGCGCCGGGAGGGTGACTTCCTCTACACGGAGAGCGTCGTGCTCCGCGGGGCCTCGGGCACGCTGCGCCGGATCTCGTCGGAGCACCTGACCTCGAAGTGGTTGTGACGCGGTAGCGGGGTGGTGCCCGGCGGTTGGTGGCGAGGCTCGCCGAAGGGCGGGCGACGTACACCTACAGCCGGGCGTGTCGTGACGCAAGCGTGACCGGTCTCGTGGGGGTGGTCTGGCAGAATCGTGTGCAGTGTCAACGGCGACGCTGTGTTCTTCCGAGACCCGAAGGGGGATCGTCCATGGCAGCTCCGACGAACCAAGCCGCACCTCAGACAGGGGCGCACGCGGTCATCGCCGACGCCGTCGACCCTGCGCGTCGGCCCGACGTGCTGCTGCGCGTACGCCGCGACGAGGGTCACGAGGTCAGTGCCTGGTGGATGGTGGGTGCGTTCGTGGGTGTCTCCGCGGCGGTCATCAGCCTGCTGAGCTGGGTGCCCGGCGGGTCTTGAGCCCGACGTTGCCTCTGTCGGTCACCCGTCCGCTTCTCACTGAGGTTCGTCGCTGAGTCCTGCGCGGGCTCGCACATCGCCGAGGTCGGCCGCGGCGAGTCGGCGTACCTCGCTCGCCGCTTCTGCCTCGTCGGCCCGATCGTTCTGGGTCTCATCGGCGCCGGTGGGTCGCTGTGACGAGTCGATGAACTCGGGAGCGGCCCAGCGCCTCGGTGCCGTCTCGAGAGGCGCGGGTGCCGCGACCGCGTCGAGCTTGGTTTCATCGATGCCCGGGAACTTGCGTGCCGTCACCAGCACGCGCGACTCCAGCGAACCGGCGAACTTGTTGTAGCTGTCGACCGTGCGTTCGATGGCGCGCCGCAGGTCACCGGCGTGACCGGCGAGCACGCCGACACGCTCGTAGAGCTCGGTGCCGAGGGCGAACAGAGTGCGCGCCTCATCGGACACGTCCTGCTGCGTCCAGGTGAACGCGACGGTCTTCAGGACGGCCCAGAGGTTGACGGGCGAGGCGAGGGCCACCCGGCGCGAGAACGCGTAGTCCAGAAGCGTCGGGTCCTCGTCGAGGGCCGAGGCGAGAAGCGACTCGCTCGGAATGAAGCAGATGACGAATTCCGGGCTGCTCTCGAGCCCCGCCCAATAGGTCTTGCGGGCGAGTGCGTCGACGTGGGCACGGACGGCCTTCGCGTGCCGTGAGAGGAGCGTGGCGCGACGCGCGCCCTCGTCGCCCTGAGCGGTGACGGGGATGGCACTGGCCTGAAGGTAGGCGTCGAGGGGAACCTTGGCATCGACCGCCAGGGCTTTGCCGCCGGGGAGGCGGACGACCATGTCGGGGCGTCCCGCCCCGGCATCGGACGAGATCGAGGCCTGGAGATCGAAGTCGACGTACCGGGTGAGCCCGGCCGCTTCGACCACGCGACGCAACTGCGTCTCGCCCCACACGCCACGCGTGCTGCCGGAGCGCATGGCGGACGCGAGGGCCTCGGTGGTCGCGCGCAGCGCCTCGTCGGCCTCACGCGATTGGCGCAGCTGCTCGCCCAGCGCGGAGTACTGCTCGACCCGATCGCGCTCCAGGCCGTCGACCTTGCGCTGCATGGCCTCGAGCGTCTCGCGTACGGGGTCGAGGGCGCGCAGGACGGTCTGATCTCGTCGCTCCCGCTCTTCACGCGCGGCCTGATCGTTGCGGGACTGGCCGACGGCGTCGCGGTACAGCGCCATCTGGTGGTCGAGCTGGGCTTGGAGACCCGCGCGGGCGGCGTCGGACGCGGCCGCGCGCGCCGACAGCTCCGCGCGCTCGACGGCGGCTCGCGCCGCCGAGCGCGACGACCCGAGGAACCACCCGCCGGCGCCACCGAGCGCCAGGGCGAGGATCACGAGAACGAAGGCGATGGCATCCATGGGGTCAGCATGCCCCAGACCTCCGACATTGCCGGAATGACGGGCCGACGGTCAGGCGACGGCGCGCTCGGGGAGGGGGTCGACGGCGATCTGCGACACCCGGACGCCCAGGTGAGCGGCCAGGGCGTGCACGTCGTCGGCACCGGCGCGGCGGGCGCAGTCGATCGTGATCTCGGCGCAGGCGACGGCGTCCGCCAGGGCGTCATGGTGGGCGAAGGGGGAGCATCCCGCTTCCTCGGCGACGAGGGGGAGCCGGTAGGAGGGGAGGGTGTAGGTCTTCCGGGACAGCTGGACGCTGCACAGGTAGCGATAGGGCGGGCAGACGTCGCCCGTCACGGCGCACGCGCGACGCAGGACCGACATGTCGAAGCCGGCGTTGTGCGCGACCAGGACGTCCGCGCCCGCGAAAGCGGTGAGGCGGGCGAGCTGTGCGCTCCAGTCGGGGGCGTTCACGACGTGGGCGGGCTGGATGCCGTGGATGCCGACGTTGATCGGGGCGAAATGATCGTGCCCCGGCGGAGGCTTGATGAGCCACGCCGCGGTCGCGACGACGCGTCCGTCGCGGACCCGGGCCAAGCCGACCGCGCAGGCCGACGCGCCGCTGGAGTTCGCCGTCTCGAAGTCGATCGCCGTGAAGTCCAGTCCCACGGCTCCACTCTCACCCGACGCGACGGGGACCCGCCGAGGCGCGCCGAGATGCTCGGCATCCGGTGTCGTCCGCGGGTGGGAGTGGTGCGCGTACGCGACACGTCCGCACGCCGCGAGGGACACGCGCGGAGGGCGTGCGAAACCCGCAGGACGGCACGGGCGAAGCCGTGTGGGAGGCCGGGCGTAGGGTCGGAGCATGACCGATCGAGAGAAGTCGACGTCGTTCGGGCAGGCGGCCTCCGCCTATGAGTCCGGGCGTCCGGGGTACCCCTCCGCGGCCGTGGCGTGGCTCCTCGAGCCCGTGCGCGAGCCGGGTCGCGCGCTGCGCGTCGCCGACGTCGGAGCGGGAACGGGCAAGCTCACCCGCGCCGTCGTCGAGCTCGGCGCCGATGTGGTGGCGGTGGATCCGGATGCCGACATGCTCGCGACCCTGCGAGAGAACGCGCGCGGAGTACCCACGTTCGTCGGGACGGCCGAGAGCCTGCCCCTGCCCGACTCCGGCCTCGACGCTCTCGTCATGGGCCAGGCGTGGCACTGGGTCGAGGTCGAGCGTGCGTCCCTCGAGACCGCCCGAGTGCTGCGCAGCGGGGGAGTGCTCGGGCTCATCTGGAACATCCGCGACGACCGTGTCGACTGGGTGCGGCGGCTCACCGAAGCCATGGGCGGCTCGAATGCCGAGGTGCTCCTCGCCACGACCGGCCCGCGCGTCGCAGCACCCTATGGTGAGCTGGAACACCGGGAGTGGTCGTGGGAGCGTCGCATCACCCTGCCGCAGCTGCGCGACCTCGTCGTCTCGCGCAGCGACATCATCACGGCCACCCCCGAGAGGCGCGCGGCCATCGATGCCGCGGTCGACGGGGTGGTGGCATCCGTTCCCGAACTCGCTGACGGCGGCTCGGTCGCCCTGCCCTACGTGACCCACGCGTTCCGCGCGCGGCGACCCTGACGCGGTGGACGCGCTCCGGGCCGGGTAACCTGGACTCCCGTGGCTCTTACCATCGGAATCGTCGGCCTTCCCAACGTGGGAAAGTCCACCCTCTTCAACGCCCTGACCAAGAACTCGGTGCTCGCGGCGAACTACCCGTTCGCGACCATCGAGCCGAACGTCGGGGTCGTGAACCTTCCCGATGTGCGCCTGCAGCAGCTCGCCGATGTTTTCGGCAGCGAGCGGCTCGTGCCGGCTGCCGTGTCGTTCGTGGATATCGCCGGCATCGTGCGCGGCGCGAGCGAGGGCGAGGGACTCGGCAACCAGTTCCTCGCGAACATCCGTGAGGCCGATGCCATCGCCCAGGTCGTCCGCGGGTTCGCCGACGACGACGTGGTCCACGTCGACGGTGCGGTGAACCCCGCCAGCGACATGGAGACGATCAACGCCGAGTTGCAGCTCGCCGACCTCCAGACCCTCGAGAAGGCGATCACGCGCTACGAGAAGGAGGTCAAGGGCAAGAAGCTCGACCCCTCCGTCCTCGATGCCGCGAAGGCCGCACAGGACGCCCTGCAGCGCGGCGTGCTGCTCTCCGCATCCGGTCTCGACCTCTCGCCCATCCGTGAGCTGGGTCTGCTGACCGCCAAGCCCTTCATCTTCGTCTTCAACGTCGACGAGGCTGTACTCACCGACCAGGCGAAGAAGGACGAGCTGTCGGCGCTGGTGGCGCCCGCGAAGGCCGTCTTCCTGGATGCCAAGATCGAGTCCGAGCTGATCGATCTCGACCCTGAGGATGCCGCCGAGCTGCTGGCCTCCACCGGTCAGGACGAGTCGGGCCTCGACCAGCTCGCCCGCATCGGCTTCGACACGCTCGGCCTGCAGACCTACCTCACCGCCGGTCCCAAGGAGGCCCGCGCGTGGACGATCCCGCAGGGGGCGAAGGCCCCGCAGGCGGCCGGGGTCATCCACACCGACTTCGAGAAGGGCTTCATCAAGGCCGAGGTCATCTCGTTCGCCGACCTCGTCGAACTCGGCTCGGTCGCCGAGGCCCGCGCGAAGGGCAAGGCCCGTCTCGAGGGCAAGGACTACGTCATGCAGGATGGCGACGTGGTGGAGTTCCGCTTCAACAACTGAGCGCGCCCGCGCGGCACGCGCGGAGTCGACGAGAATGGCCCGGTGACCGACGACACCTCGCCATTGACACGTCGGCACTGGCGTGCGGAGCACAAGCCGGTAGTCCGGCACTGGCGGCACGGATTCTTCACGACGTTCCGACGAAACGATCCCGTCTTCGTCGTTGCCTCGTACCTTCTCATGGCCGCGTGCGCGGGAATCAGCTCAGGTGCGTTCGGCGGGAAAGGTGCTACTCGGATCACTCCCGACGATTCGGCGATCGTGATCGCCGTGAGCGCAGTCCTCATGTCGGCGGCACTGTTGGCCGTGGCGTTCCGCTCCCCGTTCACTTCGGATCGGCCGCCCCTTTCGCTCGGGGTGCGATCTTTGTGGGCTGCATGGGTGCGATGTCTGCGACCGTCGTCGTCGCGCGCGCCGAGGGCGTCCTGTCCTCGGCATTGTGGGCGAGGTTCGCTGCCATGCTCTTGTGTGCGGTCGTCGCGGCCGTGACCCTGCCCCTGTCGCTTCGGCGCCCGCCGAGCACGCGGCCAGTCGTGCGATCTGATAGTGAACGATGAGGTTGACGCCTCGCGTCAGCGACGTTGTGCGTTATATCGAGACGATGTGATCAGGTCGTTCGGGAGCAAGGCGGCTTTCCTGGATGCCAAGATCGAGTCCGAGCTGATCGACATCGAGCCGGAGGATGCCGCCGAACGTGACGCTGCTGCACTGAAGGCTGCAGCGCAGCATGCGAGACAGACGGCACGCGCCGATGCCATCGACCGATTGGTGTCTGAGTGGGGGAGTGAGCGGGGAGCTCACGATCGTCTGAGGTCGGCTTCAGTAGGGATTGAACGACTGCATCGGCTGGAGGCGGCACCGCTCCGTGAGCCGGACGAGCTCGTGCGCGTGATGCGTGTCGCACGGGTGAGCTGGTCGACGTTGAGCGTGCGGACCAACCTGAGCAGACAAGCACTCATGAAGCACTTGTAGCCCGAGTCAGTAGTGGTAGCGCGCCTGCAGGATCGTGATGTGGGTGTCGCTTGCGATGTAGACGAGGCGATTTGCTTCGTCGATGCGGCGTGACCAGGCGCCGGCGAGGGCGTGCTTGAGAGCTTCGGGCTTGCCGATTCCCTCGAACGGATCGTCGCGGAGCGTATCGGCGATCAACTGGTTGATGCGGCGCAGAGTCCTGCGATCCTGCGTCTGCCAGTAGAGGTAATCGTCCCACCCCTCGGCTGTCCAGGCGAGCTTGCGTTGGCTCACAGCTCGAGGAGGTCGTGTTCTTCGATCTCGCCGTCGCGAGCACTGGCCAGAGCGCTCAAGAGGCGACGGGCATTCTCGGGGGAGCGGAGCAGATAGCTCGTCTCGACGAGCGAGTCGTACTCGTCTTTCGACATGAGCACGGCAGAGCCGCGCTTGGAGGTGATCTCGATCTCCGTGTGGTCGAGATTGACCCGCTCGATGAGTCCGAACAGGTCGCGGCGAGCCTCGCTCGTGGTGATGGCCATGAGTCCTCCCGGAGTCGTACCAGAAATGGTACCACTTGCCGAGCATCGAGCGGCGGACCAATGTCAGACAGTTCGACGAAATATGCCGGACTCGATCTGCTTCAGCGACGGACAGCTCGCTCGGTGCCATCGCTACGCTCAGAGTCATGACGAGCGCGAGCGAGCGTGCATTCGCTGATGTGAAACGAATGGTCGATACGCACGGCTGGGCGATCAGACACGTGCTCGGTGATGGGCCGGCCGCGCCGTTCTCCTACACGGTCGGCCTCACAGCGAGAGGCTGGAATGAGATCTTGATCACCGGTCTGCCCGCGAACGTCGCTGACGTGTTCATCAGGAATGCGGTGCACGAACAGGAATCGAGCGGAGCGTTTCTACCGGGCGATCGCACGGATGCGCTCACGGAGTCCGGCTCGGTGGTGTTCGTCCGCGTTGACGATCGCCGGGTGATGACGGCGGCTGAGAGGATGCTCGGAGACTTCGAAGCGCTGCAATTGGTGTGGACGGATTCACACGGCAGATTCCCGTGGGATAGCGGTTATCGCAATCCGCCAGGCGCTCAACCGATTCTGGGCTCAGCGCATCGACCGAATCGTGGGTCGTGACGATATCGACCGCGCGAAAGTCGCGAGCGTCATTTTCTGAGAGCGTCGTTCCCCTGTGGTGGTGCTCGCCGAACGCCGTTCGTTGCTGATCGCGGACAGAACGCCCCCGGACGATACTGGCAGCATGAATCGTACGGCGGACGAACTGGCGAACGTGGCTGATCCGGTGTGGCCCGAAATGCTCCGCGCAGTGAACTCTCACGACGATGCGCGGGTCATCCCACTCCCTCGTGAACGCGGGATGCGCGTCCTCGAGGCCCTGCAGGTGACCGCGCGTTCGGCACTCGGCGCGCTCGCGCTGAATACCGGCGGGTTGGTCGTCGATCACGGCTGGTTTCGCATCTTCGGGGGAGGGGGCGAAGGGGTCCCGGACCTTGCGTCCGTGAATTCCCTTCCCGCGTCGGGGCCACCGCCCGCGCTGCTCGTCGCGCAGGATGTGCTCGGTGGGCAGTTCGCCATCGACGGGGGAGGGCTGAGGCTCAATCCCGGAGCCGTCTGCTATCTCGGCCCGGATACGTTGACGTGGGGGGACTTGGGTATCGGTCACGGTCAGTTCGTTTTCTCGGCGATCGAGGGCCACCTCGCAGAGGCATTCGCCGATCTCCGTTGGCCCGGGTGGGAGGAAGAGGTGAGTGCCCTCGCCCCCGGCCAGGGCATCACTCTCTACCCTCCGCCGTTCTCCGAGGAGGGCAGGGACATCGGGAAGGTTCATCGCCGACCGGCGCCCATGGAGGAGCTGGTTCTCTTCTACGCGGACGCCGCAGCGCAGCTGAACGAGCGGACGGACCGCGAGTGTCGAACACCCTGATGGATACCGAAGCCGCTTGGGCCGCGGAACGCGCTCTCCTGCGCCCCGATGTCCGCCATGACGAGACAGCGCTGCGCACCCTGCTCGCGCCGGACTTCCGGGAGTTCGGCCAGTCCGGACGCGCCTACGACCGCAACCAAATGATCGCGGCACTTCTCGTGTCACCCGGGGAAGACGTGCCGATCCATCTCAGCGAACAGACGACGCTCCCGCTCGGGCCGGACACCGTTCTCCTCACATACCTGCTCAGTCACGACGGCCGTCTCTCGCGGCGGTCCTCCGTCTGGCGCTGCGCCGACGGCGAGCCCCGGCTGGTCTTCCACCAGGGCACTTCCGTAGGAGGCTGAACTCAGCCCCGGGGCACCCCCACCGCCACCCGCGCCCGCCGCGCGAGCTCCGCACCGTCGACGCCCGGCCACCCGTGCAGCCCCTCCGTGTGCGATGCGGGCAGGGCCTCGACGCCCCACACCGCACCGGCGAGGGAGCCCGCGATGGCGGCGACCGTGTCGGTGTCGTTGCCGCCGCGGACGGCTCGCTCGATGGCATCCAGCGGTCCGCTCGCGCCGGCGACGGCGGCCAGCGCGCCCTGGAAGGCCCGCACGACCCAGCCGTTCGCCTCGCGGAACGCGCGCGGGTGCGTGCCGGGGTCCAGGGCCTCGTCGACCAGCGCCGCCCACCGATCACGGCGGCCGGCGGGGACGACTTCGAGCTGGCCGCGCATGTCGAGTTCGCCGGTCAGGATGCCGTGACGAATCGCCGCGCACCAGAGTGCGCACGCGTCGAGGTTGTCGTCCTCCCAATGAGTCAGCTGCGCGACGGCCGCCGCGGCGGCGGTGAGCTCGTCCGCGGGACGATCCAGATAGCCGAGGGCCACGGGGCCGGTGCGCATGAGGGAGCCGTTGCCGCCGCTGCGCCCCGTCTCGTCGTGGGTCGCGCGCGAGGCGGTGCGGATGGCATCCATCGTCGGGGGAGAAGGGATGCGGCCGAGCACGTGCCGGGTCTGGGCACCCACATCGAGCGCTGTCCGGGCCCACCCCTGCCACGCGGACACGATGCGTTCGAGAGCGGCGGGGTCGGTCAGACGGCGGCCCGCTGCGAGCTCGTCGAGCACCGGGACGGCCATGCTCGTGTCGTCGGTCCACTCGCGCTCCGCGTGACCGAAGTGGCCGCGGCCGAAGACCGGCACCACGTCGTCGGGGAGCGCGGGGCCGAACTCGTACGCCGAGCCGAGGGCATCGCCGGCCGCGGAGACGATCACGGTGCCGACGGCGCGGTCCATTCGCGCGGGGGAGAGGTGTGCCATGGCTCCAGCGTACGAGGGCGAGCGAGACGGTAGGGGGCGTTGTCCAGCCTCCCCGGATGTCCCCGGTGCTTCGTAGACTATCCGCCGTGAACGCGCCCAACCCTCGCTCGGCTTTCATCCCTCCCGGATGGGCGACGCCCTTCGCCTCCCGCAAGCGCCTGCAGCTCCTTCCCGCTGAGATGTTCAACCGCACCTTCGAGCGGGCACCCGACGAATGGCTGCACGTCGCGCCGCTGCGCCGGCCGCCGCTGATCCTCACGATCGCGTTCGCCCTCATCACGCTCATGTGCGGCTGGATCGTGTGGGGCGTGCTCACGCAGGCGGGAACCACACCGTCGATGCAGGGTCCCATGCCATACGTGATCGCTGTGATGTTCGGCATCCTGGGCCTGTTCTCGGTGCTCGTGTTCCTCAATCTCCTCGCGGCGTCGCGGAGCCGTGCGTCGTGGGGCAACCGTCAGTGCGTCGCCGTGGGACGCAGCGGGATCGCCGTGCGGTTCCAGGGCGCTGCGGTGAACATTCCGTGGAACGACGTGACGGCGATCTGGGCGACGACCACGAACGCGACGGGCGCGTCGCAAGCGCGCCTGATCAAGACGCCCGTGCTGCGGATCGAGCGTGACACGGGGGACGGCACGGAGGGCGTGGTGGGAACCTGGAACATCGCTCCGTTCGCTCTGGATGCCGCCCCGCAGGCGACGTATGCCGCGCTGCACTTCTACTGGGTGAACGTCGGTGCTCGTGGCGAGCTCGGGACCACCCTCGCGCAACAGCGAATCGACGGCTTCGCCGGTTACGCCCCGACGACGGTCGCCCCGCGGGGCTAACCCGCCAGCTGCCGTGGGTGTCCCTCGGCGCGGGGAGCCAGCTTCTCGATGAGCGGCATGTGGGCGGCGGGAACCGCCCATCGGCCGTGCAGCACCGCGAAGACACCGAGGGCGATGAAACCGGTGAGCAGCTTGTCGGTGATCGAGGTCACGATGTTCGTGGAGAACACCGACACGAGGAACGGCAGCCGGGTGGCCTCCAACGACAGCACCGCGAGTTCCGAGGTGTGACCGTCTCCGCCGTGGAACATCGCGACCACGATCGGGGTCGCGACGAGCGAGCACGCGAGCGCGGCGGCGAGGTTCAACGTGACGAAGCCGGTGAGCCGCGCCCCCAGCCGGAAGCGTCGGACACCGTAGCCCCAGACGAGCGCGCCGACGACATTGACGGGCGTGAACGGAATCGTCGAGGGGTCTCCCGTCAGGAATCCGAGACCGTTGGAGGCAACCGCCACGGCAACCCCGGACCAGGGGCCGAGCACCAGGGCCGCGACGGCGGTCCCGATCATGTCGAGGTACACCGACAGCTTGAAGACGTGGACCGTGAAAAGGCCGAGCAGATTCACGGTGACGCAGGCGATGAGCAGGGCGGCGACGGACGCCGGATGCCATGAGCGAACGGGCACGGGCGCGGGGAGGGGGGACGTGACGGCCGGCGCAGGACCGCTCCCCCGGGAGCGGGCGGATGCTTCGGAGGCTCGGCGCGCCGAGCGGCACCGGCGCACCCACTCGTCGGCCGCGTCGTCGTCCGCCCCGAGCGCGCGCACGACGTCCCTCACGAGCATCGGATCCATGCGTGCCCGTCCGGCTTGGAAGACGTTGTAGACGGTGGAACGTGCGGGCACCGCCGCCGCCGCGGACAGACCTCGGCCGAGGCGCAGTTCGGTGATCCGTCGAACGAGTTCGGCGTAGGACACCGGGCCGGCTTCGTCGCGCAGGGCGCGGAGGTCGGCCGCGATCCGATCGAAGGAGTCCTCCCCGCTCGTCCGCTTGGCCGCGTCGTCCCCCGTCATCTCCATATGCCATTTATCCCATATGGCCGCACGAGAATCCGTCGCGGCCGCGGGTCGATCAGCGGCCGAGCTCGCTCGGATGCGTCAGTCGCCACCAGAGAGTCGGCTCCTCGATCGCCCCGGAGATCTTCACGTCCGACGAGGCGGTGTTCGAGCCGGCCGTCCACGTGATCGTGCCGACCTTCTCCCCGTCGGCGTACTTCTCCGGTGTCGTCGTGTCCAGCTGTGTGGTCACCGCGGTGTCGGACCACGTCATGATCGAGGCGTTCTGACCGACGACGACCTTGGCGGATGATCCCCACGGGGTCGTGATCTTGCCGATCTCGGCGCCGCTCGTCCCCACCTGGATGGTGTGGAAGCCGTCACGGATGCTCTCGAGAAGCGCGACGACGTCCTGATTCGCGCTCGCTCGGGTTTCGCCACCGAGGCGGATGCCGAGGATGTGCAGCGGCGCACCGATGCCGACGTCGAGAACCGAGGTGAAGAGCAGGTTGAAGGTTCCGTCGCCCAGGTTGCCCGTCTTCAACCCCGTGATCCCCGAGGTTCCGAGGAGGACGTTCGTGTTCTCGATGTTCCCGGGTCCCGCGGGCAGGTTGACCCACGGGGTGGCCGCGATGGCGGCGATCGCGGGGTTCGCCGCGGCCAACTTCCCGAGGGCGATGAGGTCGCTCGGCGTGCTGGTGTTGCGATCGTCGATGCCGGTGGCATCCACGATCCGTGTCGCGTTCAGACCGTTCCTGCTGAGCCACGACCGTGCGGCGTCGACGTAGGCGCCCTCCGAGCCATACGCCCACCGCGCGATCGCGACGGCGTAGTTGCTCGCGGACGGGAGAAGCATCGTGGCCAGGGCATCGTGCAGGGACAGCTTCGCTCCGTCGGGCATGCGCGCGATCGTCGCGCCGCGGACGTAGTACTGGTCGTAGAGATCGGTGTCGGCTTCGGTGAAGGCGATCGTCGGACCGGGATCGTTCGCGTCGGAGAGCGGGTGCGCATCGAGCACGACGAGTGCGGTGACGAGCTTGGAGATACTGGCGATCGGCCGCGCATCGTCACCGCCAGAGGACCAGGTCGTGGGATCCGTCCCGAGGTAGTCCCCGCCGCCCTGCACCTCGACCAGGACCGACCCGGAGCTCGGGAGCGTGACCGCCGCGGCCGCCCCCGGGGCGACGCTCGGCGCGTACGACGTGACCGTGGGCGGGCCGACGGGGGTCGACGAGGCCCACCAGACATAGCCCCCGCCGCCGCCGAAGACGAGCAGCAGAACGACCAGGAACACGATCAGGACGACGCGCCCGCCTCGCCCGGCGGGGCGTTCCACGTTCTCCGCCGACTCGAGGAGATCGCCGAAGGGATTGCCTTCGCTCACAGGTCGCTGAAGTCGTTCGCCGGGACGTGGACGGATGCCACGGTGTCTCCGCTCATCTCGAGCGAGATGAACTCTTTGCCGACGCGCCCCGACTCCTGCAGCGATGACGTGCCCGGCACCTCGCGGACGTCGAGTCTCAGTTCGTCGCCGTACCCGGCGACCGCCCCTGCCGCGAGGGCCTCGGCTCGCGTGGAGCCCACGCCGATGCCCTGCGCCGTGCGTACCGGGTGGCCGTTCACCTCGGCCGCGGTGACCGAGAGCCAACCCGGCCCGTCGGGGGGAGTGAGGAACCGCAGCCCGGGCCACTCGTGGGCGACCACGCCGGTGTCCCACCCCGTCGGAGCCAGGACG
The DNA here is from genome assembly GCF_001476655.1 of Microbacterium testaceum. GTDB lineage: Bacteria > Actinomycetota > Actinomycetes > Actinomycetales > Microbacteriaceae > Microbacterium > Microbacterium testaceum_C. Next base: position 14,551 of record NZ_LDRT01000138.1, read on the forward strand.
TTCGAGGTCGTCGGGTCGCCTCCCAGCGCGGAACGCCAGTCGTCGACGGCGGTCGCGCGGTAGTCCAGCGGGTCCTGGGCGGTGCCTCCCTCGACCGTGGCGTGATCGAGTGTCAGCACGATGACCGACGCCGTGGAAACGACTTCGACCGCGGGAAGCGACGGCGCGGAGGTCTTCGGGACCGTCGCCACGTCGGCGAGGCCGAGCGAGCTGGACGCCGAGCTGCACGAGCCGAGGGCGGACATCAGCGCGAGCAGAGCGATGCTGCCGGCGAGAGCGGGTCGGGAGGGACGCACGCTCTCGAACTTAGCGGTGCGGCGGTGCGTGTTCCCTACTCGATCCGGAAATTCAACCCCCCTGAGGTGTGACACCGTGCGACATACCGTGGACGAATCGGGAAGGACCCGAGCATGACGCGGGAGGAGCCGACATGGGACTCGACGACAAGATCAAGAACGCCGCTGAAGACCTCACCGGCAAGGCGAAGGAAGCCTGGGGCAAGGCCACGGACAACGAGCGACTCGAAGCCGAGGGCCAGGCCGAGCAGAGCAAGGCCAACGTCAAGAAGGCCGGCGAGAACGTCAAGGATGCCTTCAAGTAAGTCGCCCTCCCCGAATGCCCCGACCGTGATGGTCGGGGCATTCGTCGTTTCCCCCGCGATAATGGCGAGATGACCGATGCTGTTCCCACCGAGACCCCCACGCCGGTCTCGGGTACCCCCGTCGTCCTGCGCGCCCACGGCTACGAAGCCGCGATCGCGAGCGTCGGCGCCTCCCTGCGCTCCCTGACGTTCGAGGGGCGCGATCTCGTCGTCCCCTTCGGCGTCGACGAACTGCGCCCCGCCTACCGGGGGACGACCCTCGCCCCCTGGCCCAACCGCGTTGTCGACGGCATCCACCGCTTCGGTGGCGGAGAACACCACCTCGCGCTCACCGAGCCCGACCGCGCGCACGCGCTGCACGGGCTCCTGTCCTGGGTGAGCTGGAACATCCTCGAAGCGACCGACGACGCGGCCACTCTCACGGCGACCGTTCCCGCTCAGGCGGGGTACCCCTGGTGGCTCGTCGTCTCGACGACGTACCGATTGGATGCCGAAGGCCTCACGCAGACGGTCCGGGTGACGAACCTCGCGGACACGCCGGCCCCGTGGGGAACCGGTCCGCACCCGTATCTCGTCGCGGGTCCCGCCACGCTCGACGAGTGGACCCTGGAGCTGCCCGCCGACACCGTGTTGGAGGTGACGCCGGATCGTCTCGCACCGGTGGCGACGGCATCCGTCACTGTCGACGCGGATCGATTCGACTTCCGCGTACCTCGCGTGCTGGGCGCGGTCGAGATCGATCACGCGTACACCGGCCTGATCCGGGATGCCGGCGCTCGCGCGACCGTGACGCTCACCGACCCGTCGGGAACGGGCGTGGCGATGTCCTGGGACGAGTCCTGCCCGTGGGTGCAGATCCACACCGCTGACCTTCCGGCGGGCCCCGGAACTCCCGGACACCGCGCCGGACTTGCCGTCGAACCCATGACCTGCGCCCCGGATGCGTTCAACGACGACGCCTACGACTACGACACCGGGGTGATCGCCCTGGCTCCGGGCGCCTCGCACGAGGCCGGGTGGACGATCTCGGCGCGCTGAGCGGTGCTCTCACGAAGAACCGCCCCGACGCTCAAGCACCGGGGCGGTTCTTCGTGCGTGTCAGACGACCTGCGTGCCGCACATGCCGCAGTCTCCGCCCGCCGAGACCTCGACGAAGCAGTCGGGGCACATGGTCCGCATCGGGCGATCGGTGACCGCGACGGCCTTCGGGGTGCTGGGGCGACGCTCGGCCCGCGGCGCGGCGCTGCGTGCCCTCTTGACCTCGACGGGTGCCGGCGGCGGGGGAGCGACGGCGGGCTTGTGCGTCTCGCAGTAGAACCGCACGAAACCACCGTGGTGCTTCGGGTGGCGGTGCTTGACCGCCCAGAGCTCGGTGCGTTCGATCAGCGCGCCGTCCGTGCCGCATGCCACACAGCGCGTGGGCTCGCCGGGAACCACGTCGGCGACGAGGACCGGAACCTCGAAGGCGATGGCATCCCTCCAGTCGGAGGAGGAGACGATCTTCATGGGGGACCCTTCCGGAGGCGGTTCGGGCCGCCTCCCTCTCAACGGTACGCCCCGCCCGGGCGTGCTGCGACGGTTTCTCCGCCCCAAGGGGGTGGACACCGCCTCCAGGGCGGCCGATAGGTTGGAAGGAATTCCCCCGTACCGCCTCGCGCGGTGCCTGTCGAAGGAGAACCATGGAAATTGCTGCTCTGGGGGCGATCGGCATCGTCGTGGTCATCGCACTCGTCGTCGTCATCGTCGTCTTCCTGATCATCGCGGGGCTCATCCGCGGCTGGTACCGCGTCGCCAAGGCCGATGAAGCCCTGGTGATCGTCGGTAAGCGTCAGAGGGGTGCGGACGGCGAATCGTCCCGCATCACCGTGATCACCGGCGGCGGCGCGATCGTCAACCCGCTCACGCAGCGCGGCGAGATGATCTCGCTGCGGGCTCGCCAGATCAAGATGGAGCCGACCGCGCAGTCGTCCAACGGCGTCACCGTGAACGTCAGCGGTGTCGCGCTCGTGAAGATCGGCTCCGACCCCGAGTCGGTGCGCCGCGCGGCCGAGCGCTTCGCCTCGCAGGACAAGGCCATCGAGCAGTTCACGACCGAGCAGCTCGAGGGCGCCCTCCGCGGAGTCGTCGCGACGCTGACCGTCGAGGAGCTCATGCGCGACCGGCAGCGCCTCTCGGACCAGATCGCCGAGGGGATCAAGGGAGATCTCTCGTCGCAGGGTCTGATCCTCGACTCGTTCCAGATCCAGGGCGTCACCGACGGCAACGGGTACATCGCCGCCCTCGGCGCGACCGAGGTCGAGCGCGTCAAGCGTGAGGCGGAGGTCGCCCGCATCAACGCGGTCCGCGAGATCCGCGCGCGCCAGATCGCCACCGACGAGGCGAACCTGATCGAGCAGACGAAGCTCGACAAGAACAGCGCCGCGGCCAAGGCCGAGGTCGGCCGCGCGAACGCCGAGGCCGAGCAGGCGGAGGCGCTGACGCGCGCTGAGCGCCGCCAGGCCGTGCTGCAGCAGGAGGCGCAGAACACGCAGGCGCGCCTGGAGTCCGAGGTCGCCCGCGTGGCCGACGCCGACCTGTACCAACGCCAGAAGGATGCCGACGCCGAGGCGTACGCGCAGATCAAGGCGGCCGAGGCTCGCGCGCAGATCGCCGAGCAGGAAGCCGCCGCCGTGCGGGTTCGCGCCGAAGCCGACGCGCAGGCCGTGCGCCTCGCCGGTGAGGCGCGCGCCGAAGCCATTCGCGCCGAGGCCGAGGCCCTCTCGCACAACCAGGAGGCGTTGCTCGCGCAGCGGGCCCTCGAGTCGCTCGTGCCGATGATGGCGGAGTTCGCCAAGGGCTACGACCGCGTCGGCAACATCACCGTGCTCGGCGGCGAGGGAGCCAGCGGCCACCTCGCGACCGAGTCGGCGACGGGCCTGCGGTCATCGTTCGAGGCGGTGCGTGCGGCGACCGGCATCGATCTGACGCAGATCATCCAGGGCCGCGCGGTCGCGGACGCGTTCGCGACCGCGCGGCCCTGGA
>NZ_LDRT01000139.1 GCF_001476655.1 Microbacterium testaceum
GCGGGGCGCGGTGCCGGGGCTGGAGGACACCGGGCGCGGCGCGGGAGTGGCCGTCCTGCTGGGAGCGGGGGTGCCGCCGGATCTCCTGCGCCGCATACTCGGGGCAGACAGCACAACTCCTGCAGATCGCACGGACGGCGCGCGGGAGGCCGGCTTACGGGTGGATCTGCAGGAGTTGTGCTCCCCGCACTGACACAACCCCCTCGGCATCCACCCCTCCGACGGTGTTCACTGGACCCATGCGATCGATCTGGAAGGGCGCTCTGACGTTCGGCCTCGTCAACGTGCCCGTGAAGGTGTACTCGGCCACGGAAGACCACGACGTCTCCCTGCATCAGGTGCACAACGCCGACGGCGGGCGCATCCGGTACCAGCGCATCTGCGAGATCGACGGCGAGGTCGTGCCCTACAGCGACATCGACAAGGCGTACGACGACGGCGAGCAGACGGTGGTCCTCACGAAAGACGACCTCGCGTCGCTGCCCAGCGAACGCAGCCGTGAGATCGAGGTCGTCGAGTTCGTGCCGAGCGACCAGGTCGACCTGCTGACCCTCGACAAGGCGTACTACCTCGAACCGGACTCCTCGTCGCCCAAGGCCTACGTCCTCCTGCGCAAGACGCTCGAGCAGACCGACCGTACCGCGATCGTGCGCTTCTCCCTGCGTCAGAAGACCCGGCTCGCTGCGCTGCGCGTCCGCGACGAGGTGCTCGTGCTGCAGACGCTGCTCTGGGCGGACGAGGTGCGGGAGGCCGCGTTCCCCGCGCTGGAGGAGAGCGTGCGCATCTCGGCGAAGGAGCTCGAGATGTCGGCCTCGCTGGTCGAGAGCTTCTCGAAGGACTTCGACCCCGAGGAGTTCACCGACGAGTACCAGGAGGAGCTGCGCACCCTGATCGATGCGAAGCTCGCGCAGGGCGACGCGATCGACACGGATGCCACCTTCGGCAAGGCCGAGGAAGAAGACGGCGGCGAAGTCATCGACCTCATGGAGGCGCTGCGCGCGAGCGTCGAGCGCAGTCGCGCGGCGCGCGCCGAGAAGGACGAACCCGCGAAGAAGAAGGCCCCCGCGAAGAAGAAGAGCTCGAAAGCGTCTTAGCGCGCGGGCTGGTCCCCGTCTTCGAGCGTCTTCGGGTCGAGCGTCAGGGACTCGGCCTCGGCGGGCGTCACAACGCCTTCGCGCTTGGCGGCGGCGCGCTCACGGAAGTAGTGGATGCCGATGAAGAGCGCGGTGCCGGCGACGGCGGCGAGCAGGATCACGTCGATGTACTCGGTCACGATGTCGCGGATGAAGGGGATGTATCCCACCGCGTAGCCGAGCATCGTGAGGCCGATGCCCCAGAGCACCGCTCCGATGAAGTTGTAGAGCGTGTACTTGCGCCACGGCATGTGGCCGACGCCTGCCGCGATGGGGGCGAAAGTGCGCACGACCGGGACGAAGCGCGCGAGGATCACGGTGAGGCCGCCGAACCGCACGAAGAAGGCGTTTGTGCGCTCGACGTTCTTCTTGCTGAAGATGCCCGAGTCTTTGCGTTCGAAGATCGACGGTCCGGCCTTGTGCCCGATGTAATACCCGACCTCGCCGCCGATGAACGCGGCGACGCCGATCGCGAGCGCGACCCACCACGCGTTGATGCCGAAGACGCCGTTGGGGGCGGCGGGCGACGAGTGCGAGAGAAGGCCCGCCATGATCAGCAGTGTGTCGCCGGGAAGGAGGAACCCGATGAGCAGGCCGGTCTCGGCGAAGATGATGAAGCAGACCACCAGCAGGGCCCAGGGCTGGGAGTTGGTGATGATCGTCGCGGGGTCGAGCCACGGGAGCAGGGCGGTGGGGTGGATCACATCGGTCCCGTCGGGTCGGAGAGGTCGTGCTCGGGTACGGCAGTCGTCGTGCGGAAGGGGGGACTTGAACCCCCACGCCCGAAGGCACAGGAACCTAAATCCTGCGTGTCTGCCAATTTCACCACTCCCGCGAGTGGGTTCAGTCTAAACGCGCGCGAGCGTCCCACCATGGGAAGCCGCCGTCAACCCCCGACGAGTTCGCCCGCGATGATCGTGTGGACGTTCCGAGTCTCGTGGATGCCGTCAGCCGGCCCCGCGAAGGGATTTCGGTCCGCGATGGCGATATCGGCCGGCGCTCCGCGGTCGAGCGTGCCCGGTCCGAGGCCGAGCAGGTCGGCGGAGCCGCGGGTGTAGGCGTCGAGTGCCACGCTCAGGGGAAGCGCCTGCGCGGCGCCGAGGGGCTCGGCATACGCGTCCCCCGGCGGACGACGCGTCACCGCCACGTGCACGCCCAGCCACGGGTCGAACGTCGACACGGGCCAGTCCGACCCCATCGCGAGGCTTGCACCGCTTCGCCGGAGCGAGGCGAAGGGGTACAGCGCGTCGGCGCGATCCGCCCCCAGGAGCGGGAGCGTCACGTCGCGCACGAGGTCGTTCCGACAGGCCCAATACGGCTGGCAGTTGGCCGTGACCCCGAGCTCCGCGAATCGCGGAACATCGGACGGCGTGACGAGCTCGAGGTGGGCGATGTGGTTTCGGACGCCGGCGCGGACGGCCGCCGGGACAGAGGCGAATCCGTCGAGGGCATCGCGTACGGCCGCGTTGGCCAGGGCGTGGACGTGCACAGAGATGCCGGCCGCGTTCAGAGCGGGCACCAGCCGTTGCACCACGGCGGGGTCGAAGTACGACAGGCCGTGTGAGCCGTCGGGATACGGCGCGCACACGTGCGCGGTGCGCGTCTCGATGATCCCGTCGAGCATGAGCTTCGCGGTCCGGGTCGGGAATCCCGCCGCGGTGTTCGCGCGAGCGCGCTCGACGCAGTCCGCGACGAACGCGTCGATCGTGTCCCGGGTGAGATCGCGCGGTACCCAGATCGCACCTGTCGCTCGCCCGACGAGGTTTCCCGAGGTCGTGAGCTGGCGGTACGCATCCGAGAAGTCCGGGTAGCCGGCGTAGAGGCCGAGCGCCGCCTCCTGCCAGCCCGTGATGCCCGTCGCGATGACGTCGCGTGAGATCGCGTGCAGCGCGCGGGCGACGTCGACGGTGTCTGCCGGCGGCACGAGCGGCGACACCCGCTGCATCGCCCCCTCCCGGAGCGTTCCGCTCGGGGTCCCGTCGGCGGAGCGCTCGATCCGCCCGTCGAACGGATCGGGGGTGTCGTGATCGATCCCCGCCGCTTGCAGCGCCGCGCTGTTCACCCACGCGCCGTGGTGATCGGCATCCAGGAACAGGGCGGGCCGATCCGGGACGAGCGCGTCGAGGTGTGCGGCGGTGGGGCCCGAGTGCGGAAAGAGCGTGGGATCCCAGCCCCCGCCGACGATCCACGATGCCGTCGAACCGGCCGCGAACGCCCGCACCCTGCGCTCGATCTCGGCGAGCGAGTCGGCTCCCGCGAGGTCGCATCGCAGCGCATCGACCGCGCCGCCGCCGAGGTGGATGTGGGCGTCGACGAATCCGGGTGCGATGAGTCCTCCGCGGGCGTCGAGCTCGTCGTCGACGACGCCCATCACCCCGCGCACCTCGTGGCGCGTCCCCGTCGCCACGACCTCGCCGTCGCGAACACCCACGGCATCGCCCTCGGTGAGGACGCCGGCCGAGAAGAGGACGCCGTTGGCCACGAGAAGACTGCTCATCCGCTCAGTGTGGCGGCCCGCCCCGCGACACGCCGAGGGAATGCCGCCGAGCGACAGCTCCTTGTCTTCTCCATGCGAGCGATCACGTACTCCCAGACCGGTGACTCCTCCGTCCTCACGCTCGGCGAGCGTCGTCTCCCCGAGCCCGGCCCCGGTGAGGTGCGCGTGCGCATCGCCGTGTCGGGGGTGAACCCGACCGACTGGAAGGCCCGCGAGGGCGGTCGTCCCTTCTCTTTCCCCGAGGTGACGCCGAACCAGGACGGGGCGGGGACCGTGGATGCCGTAGGCGCGGGCGTGTCGTCGGTCTCGGCCGGACAGCGCGTCTGGGTGTACCTCGCGCAGCACGAGCGCCCGACGGGTACGGCGGCCGAGTACGCGGTGGTCCCCGCCGAGCGGGCGGTTCCGCTCGCGGACGACGCCTCGTTCGCGCTCGGGGCCAGCCTCGGCGTCCCGGCGATGACGGCGCATCGTGCGCTGACCGTGCACGAGGACGGTCCGTCGCGACTCGCCCCCGGCGCCTTGGCCGGACGCACGGTCCTCGTGCAGGGCGGTGCCGGGGCCGTGGGCCACGCGGCGATCCAGCTCGCGGTGTGGGCGGGAGCGAGCGTGATCGCGACTGTCAGCAGCGACGAGAAGGAGGCGCTGGCGCGCGCGGCGGGCGCTCACCACGTGCTGCAGTACCCGAGCGAGACGCTGGCCGCCGGCATCCGGGAGCTGGCTCCTGAGGGGGTGCAGCACATCGTCGAGGTGGCGATCGCCGACAACGCTGCTGTCGACGTCGAGGTCATCGCCAACCACGGGACCATCGGGTATTACGCCGACAACGGCGGTGACACCTTCTCCGCCGCAGTGCGGGCGAGCTTCGCGAAGAACGTCCGCTGGCAGGGACTGCTGCTGTACACGGTGGGGGAGACCGCTCTCGCGGCCGCTGCCGAAGACGTGTCCGCCGCGGTCGCCGACGGTGCGCTTCCCGTCGGGGGCGATTCCGGCCTGCCGCTGACGTGGTTCCCGCTCGACGAGACGGCGGCGGCGCACGACGCCGTCGCGGCCGGGGCGACGGGGAAGGTCCTGATCCGCGTCAGCGACGAGGACTGACCGCCCGGCCCAGCCCGCGCCAGCCGATCGCGGCGGCGGCGCCCGCGAGAGTGAGGGCGGCGATCCCGAGCGCGATCGGGCTGCCCCACCGGTGGGCGAGCCCGCCGATCACGGCCCCCGCCACGAGTGAGGACCACAGCAGGAGCGGGCGGCGCCACGCGGTGCGGGAGCCGCCGGTGAGCAGGGCGGCGAGCCCGAGCCCGAGGCTCACCAGCGTCCCCGTGGCGTAGGTGATGGCGACGCGCGCGCGGCCCTCCGCCAGGAACAGCGTGTTCAACGCCCCCATCGCCGCCGCGAGGAGGCCGACGCGCCAGAGGGTGGAGTCGCCCCCGAGCGCGAGGGCGGCGGCGAGGGCGACAGCCGTCGCCGAACCCGCGACGACCCCGGCACGGGGACGCGCGGCCCGCAGGCTCACGGTGGCGCCGACGGTGACACCGATCACGAACGCGGCGATGATCCCGATCGAGACGAAGGCGACCCCGGACTCTCCATTCAGGAGGTCGACCGCGCCCTGCGTCGAGTTGCCGCTCATGAACGAGACGAAGAGACCACCCGTGTCGAGGAACCCGACCGCGTCGACGAAACCCGCGACAGCGGCCAGCGCGGCCGAGAGAGTCAGCGCGCCACGGTCCACGTCCTTCACGGCGTCCTCCCGGTTCATCTCACCGGTTCGCATCTTCCTTCGCGCGAGGCGGCGGGGCAAATCGCCGGTCCCGAGACGCCGTCGGGGCCGTGTGCTCAGCGCACACGACCCCGACGGTCGATCCGGTGGTGCCTACTCCTGCGGGCGGCGGCGGGCGACGACCGTGCCGGCTGCGATGAGCGCACCGATCACGAGCATTCCGACACCGATCGCGGGCAGGGGCGAGCCCTCGGCGTTCGAGCCGGTCTTCGCGAGGTTGTCGCGCGGTCCGGGGCCGGTCGTCGTGCTCGGCGAGGGGCTGGGCTGGGCCGTCGGCTCTGTCGTGGGCTGCGCCGTCGGCTCGGTGGTGGGCTCGGTCGTCGGCTCGACCGTGGGCTCGACGGTCGGCTCGGGCGACGGCTCGACCGCCGCGGTCCACGCGAGGGCGGCGGCCGCGTGGCCGATCGCCGGGGCGAAGATGTCGACCGAGTCGCGGTTGATGTTCGCGAGCGTGTCGTCGACCGTGTGGTAGTTGCGGTCCATGAAGACGCCGGACGTCCCGCCGAACATCTCGACCTGTTCCTCGGTCTTGATGTCGTCACCTCCCGAGAACAGACCGCCCGCGGGCACGCCGTTGTCGATGAACGCCTGGTAGTCGGAGCGGCCGGAGTACTCCGTGTCGATCCACGGCTGTTCGATCGCGTCGAAGTAGTCGGTGTAGATCTTCTCGATCGCCTCCGACCCCTCGGGGATGTTCACGCCGTCGGCCGGAAACGTCGACCGGTCCGCGTCGTAGACGCCGACGGTGAAGTTCTCCGAGCCGATCATGTCGTAGTTGAGGTACGACGAGATGCGATCCCATTCGGCCGGGTCGTTCGCGACGAGGTCGTTGACGTAGGCGGTCGAGCCGAGAAGGCCGATCTCCTCCGCGCCCCAGAGGGCGAGGCGGATCCGCTTGTCGTTGGGGACCTCGGATGCCGCGATCTTCTCCGCGAGCGCGAGCACGGCCGCGGAGCCCGAGGCGTTGTCGTTCACGCCCGGACCCTCCGCGACGCCGTCGAGGTGGGCGCCGATGACGACGGTGTCGTCGGGGTCGCCCGCGGTGCTGTCGGCGATGATGTTGAAGGATTTCCCGACGAGGAACTGCTTCTCGATGGTGGCGGTGCCCTCGACGGGCGCGTCCTCCGGTGCCGCCGTGATGAGCGCCTGGATCGCGTCGCCGCTCGCCTGCGGGAGCGTGGCGGCGGGGGAGTCCTCTTCGTTTCGGGGACCCGAGGTGACGTTGGTCAGCTGGTCCTCGGGAGCGGTGTTCTCCTCCGGCGGACGCTCGTTGTTGTAGATGAAGACCGCGGCGGCTCCGGCATCCGAGGCGAAGCCGATCTTCTCCTCGAAGGAGCAGATGCCGCGCTGCACGAGGACGATCGAGCCGGCCGGCACCTCGGCGAAGTCGCTCGCGGCGCAACCGAGGAAGCCGCCGTCCTCCGAGACGGGCAGCGCGAGAGGCGCGGTGACGTCACCGTCGGTGCCCTCGCTGTTGTCGAAGTGCGAACCGGTGTAGACCGTGCCGTCGACGACGAGCGAGGCCACGCCGAAGTCGGAGTAGGGCACGTCGAACGCGTGGCGGGTCACGGTGAAGGCGCCGGTGTCGGCGAGGACCTTCTCGGCGTACTGCGCGGCGGCTTCGTATCCCGGGCCGTCCCATGTCCGGTACCCCTCATCCGCGTACGATTCGCTGATCGTCGAGAGCTCGGTCAGGTGCGTCATGACGTCGGCGCCGGTCAGCCCGAGGTCGTTCGGAGCCTCGGCGTCCGGCGCGGCGAACGCCGCGGGGGCGATCATCAGCGCACCGCCGACGAGCGCACTCGTCGCCGCGATCGCGGACGCGCGTCGCACGCGCCGGGGAGGGGGAATCAGGGTGTTTCTGGGCACAGGAATGCACCTCTCCGCGGGCATCGATGCCCGCATCATCCAGGGGGAATGACGCGTCGTCCGGAGAAGACGATCGCGTTTCGATTCTGTCGGGAGAATGTCGGAACCAACAAGGGTCGCCGGAATTTTTACGGGGTCGAAACAATTCCGGCGATGAAAATCACCGTGCGCGCGGCACGTATCGCGGTACCCACCGCACGAAGCCGAACGCGCCGAGAGCGGCGATCACACCCATGGCGCCCACGGCTCCCGAGAGCGACACCGTGGCGGTCAGAGCCGAGATCAGGACGGGGGCGACGGCACCCCCGGCGTCCGTCAGGGTGCGCCACGAACCGAGGAAGGCGGCGGGTTCCTCGGCGGGGGCGAGGTCGGCGCCGAGAGTGAGCAGGATGCCGCTGGACAACCCGTTGCCCACCCCCAGGACCGCGGCGAACATCGCGAACCACATCGCCGCGCCGGTGAGGTCGTGCGTGAAAGCGAGGGCGAGGAACCCCGCCCCCATGAGGATCATGGCGGGCAGCGCCGCCCACAGGCGGCCGAAGCGGTCCATCACCTGGCCGCTCGCGTAGAACAAGGCGAAGTCGATCGCGCCGGAGACGCCGACGACCACGGCGATCGTCGAGGCATCCAATCCGAGCGAGACGCCCCAGAGGGGGAGCACGACCTGGCGGGCCGAGCGCACGGCGGACAGGGACGCCGCAGCGAGACCGAGCCGCGCGAGCACCCCGCGGAAGCGCCACATCGTGCGGAAGACGCCCGCCCGCTCCGTGATCGGGATGGCTCCGCTCACCGGCTCGCCCGTGTCCTCGGCGTCGCGGGAGTCGACGTCGGGCTTCTCGGCGACGGCGGCCCCGCCCACAGGGACAGCCTTCTCGGGATCGGGCCCCAGGAACACGAGAAGGATCGTGGCGATCTGGCACACGGCGAAGAAGAGAATGGATGCCTTCTCGTCGCCGAAGATCCCGAGCAATGCCGCAGAGATGAAAGGGCCGACGAACATTCCGAGGCGGAATGTCCCGCCGAGCAGCGAGAGCGCGCGGGCTCGGAAAGGCAGGGGCACCCGTGTCGTCATGAACGAATGCCGGGCCAGCGAGAAAGACGCTGCGCAGAATCCGATGAGGAAGACCGCGGCCGCGAAGATCGCGAGCGTTCCGGCGAACACGACGCCCACCAGGCCGCCGAGGACGACGATGCCGGCCACTCCCATCGTGATCCGCTCTCCGAAGCGTGCGACCGCCCAGCCCGCGGGAATGTTGCCGCACAACTGCCCGACGACGAGGGCCGCGGCGACCAGCGCCGCCAGGGCGACGTCGGCGCCGAGGCGGTTCGCGATCACCGGGATGAGGGGGATGACGGCGCCCTCTCCGATCGCGAACAGGAGGGTGGGCCCGTAGATCATGGGGGCGAAGCGCACCAGCACGCCCCGAGGAGAGTCGGCGGTCACCGTGTCCACGATAGGCTGATTCCAAATGCTCGAACTCGATTTGACCGCCGACATCCAGGCGCTGCGCTCGACCTTCGCCGATATCCAGGCCGTGGTCGACGTCGACGCACTCACCGCCGACATCGACCGCCTCAGCGAAGAGGCCGGTGCCCCCGACCTCTGGGACGACGTCGACAATGCGCAGAAGGTGACCAGCCGCCTCAGCCACCGGCAAGCCGAGCTCAAGCGCCTCACCGAGATCGAGCAGCGCCTCGACGACCTCGAGGTGCTCGTCGAGCTCGCGATCGAGATGGATGACGAAGACAGCGCCGACGAGGCGCGCCGCGAACTGGCCGCACTGAAAGACGTGATCGGCCAGCTCGAGGTGCAGACTCTCCTCGACGGAGAATACGACTCCCGCTCCGCCGTCGTGACGATCCGCTCGGGAGCGGGCGGCGACGACGCCACCGACTTCGCCGAGATGCTCCTGCGCATGTACCTGCGTTGGGCGGAGCGGCACAAGTACCCCGTGAAGGTCATGGACACCTCTTACGCCGAGGGTGCCGGCATCAAGTCGGCGACCTTCGAGGTCGACGTCCCCTACGCCTACGGCACACTCTCGGTCGAGGCCGGCACGCACCGCCTCGCACGCATCAGCCCCTTCGGCGGTGCCGACAAACGCCAGACCAGCTTCGCCGCGGTCGAGGTCATCCCCGTGATGGAGGAGGCCGTCGAGGTCGAGGTGCCCGAGGGGGACATCCGCGTCGATGTGTTCCGTTCCTCCGGCCCCGGCGGACAGTCCGTCAACACGACCGACTCGGCCGTGCGCATCACGCACCTCCCCACCGGCCTCGTCGTGTCGATGCAGAACGAGAAGTCGCAGATCCAGAACCGCGCCGCCGCCATGCGCGTCCTGCAGACCCGCCTCCTCCTGCTCAAGCGCGAGGAAGAAGCAGCGAAGAAGAAAGAGCTCGCCGGCACGATCACCGCGAGCTGGGGCGACCAGATGCGCTCCTACTTCCTCTACGGCCAGCAGCTCGTGAAGGACCTGCGCACCGGCTACGAGGTGGGCAACCCCGCCGTCGTCTTCGACGGCGACCTCGACGGTCTCATCGCCGCCGGAATCCGCTGGCGCAAGCGCAAAGACGACGACGACTGAGTCGAACGCCGGGGTCTCGGCATCCATAGGGTTTTCCCGGATGCCGACACGGCGCGTCCTGTCGGGCTCCTCGGAACGCGCGTTTAGGCTCGTCGAGCCATGATCCGGTTCGAGAATGTCACCAAGCGGTATCGCGGCACCACGAAGCCCGCGCTGAGCGCAGTCGACTTCGAGGTGCAGCGCGGAGAGTTCGTCTTCCTCGTCGGCGCCTCGGGTTCGGGGAAGTCGTCGTGCCTGCAGCTGATCCTGCGGGCCGAGACCCCGAGCGAAGGGCGCGTCGTCGTGCTCGGTCGCGACCTGCGCACCCTGTCGAACCGCAAGGTTCCCTACTTCCGTCGGCACATCGGTTCGGTGTTCCAGGACTTCCGGCTGCTGCCGAACAAGACCGTGCACCAGAACGTCGCCTTCACGCTGCAGGTGACGGGCGCCTCGCGCGGCTTCGTGCAGCAGGCCGTTCCCGAGGTGCTCGCTCTCGTCGGTCTCGACGGCAAAGAGAAGCGCCTGCCGCACGAGCTCTCCGGCGGTGAGCAGCAGCGCGTCGCGATCGCGCGCGCCCTCGTGAACCGCCCCCAGGTCCTGCTGGCCGACGAGCCCACGGGAAACCTCGACCCCGGCACCTCCATCGACATCATGCGGCTCCTCGCGCGGATCAATGCCGGCGGCACGACCGTCGTCATGGCGACGCACGAGGCCGGCTTCGTCGACCAGATGCAGCGGCGCGTGATCGAGCTGCGCGGCGGCGAGATGGTGCGCGACGAGCGGCACGGCGGCTACGGAGACCGTTCCGGTCTGCCGGTGCTGGCACCCGAGGTCGAGAAGGGTGCGGCGGCCGTGGCCGCCCTCACCGCGGTGCTCGAGGTGCAGCGCGAAGTCACGAGCATCACCGGGCCGGTGGAACCGTTGCGCGGCCCGGAGGGATCGGAGCAGGTCTCTGCCGCTCCCGTCGAGCCTGAGTCGCCGTCGGTGACCACTGCCGCCGCGGAACGCCGCGAGCCCGGGACGAACACGCGCTCCATCCCCGTGAGCACCCCCGAGGTCGACGCGCTCGGCCTCGCCGACAAACTCGGACTCGCCGAGAAGAAAGACCGCGACGACGAAGTGGGACCCACGTCATGAGGTTCGGGCTCATCCTCTCGGAGGCCTTCTCGGGTCTTCGCCGCAACGCGTCGATGGTCATCTCGGTCATCCTCGTCACGTTCGTCTCGCTGACCTTCGTCGGCGCGGCGATGCTCATGCAGATGCAGATCGGCAAGATGCAGTCGTACTGGGCCGATCGCGCTCAGGTCGCCGTCTTCATGTGCTCCACGGTGTCGGACTCCGCCACCTGTACGCCCGGTGAGGCGGCGACGCAGGAGCAGATCGACGCCGTCCGCGCGACCCTCGAAGGTGACGCGCTCAAGCCGCTGATCCGCGACTACAGCTTCTCGACGAGCGACGAGGCGTTCCAGAACGCCCAGGGACTCCTGTCGTCCGACATCGCCGGTGTCGTCACCGCGGACCAGTTCAACGCGACCTTCAGCATCAACCTCGTCAACCAGAGTCAGTCCGACGTGATCGCGGAAGCGTTCAGCGGGCAGGCCGGGGTCGAGGAGGTCAAGGATCAGATGCAGTATCTAGAACCGCTGTTCCAGTCGCTCACGGTCGCCACCTATGTCGCGGTCGGGATCGCCGGACTCATGCTCATCGCGGCGGTCCTGCTGATCGCGACGACCATTCGCCTCTCCGCGTTCGCGCGGCGCAGGGAGCTCGGCATCATGCGCCTCGTCGGGGCGTCCAACCGCTTCATCCAGACCCCCTTCATCCTCGAGGGCGTCCTCGCCGCTCTCATCGGGTCGGCGCTCGCGAGCGTCGCGGTGTGGGCGATCGTCCAGGTCGGTGTGGAGCGCTATCTCCGCGATCGGATCGGCTTCATCACGTCGTGGGTGGGCCTGTCGGACGTCGCGATCGTGGTGCCGGTGATCGTCGTGATCGGTGTGGTCCTGTCGGCGCTGAGTGCCGGTTTCGCCATTCGGCGATGGCTGCGCGCCTGATCCCGTAGACTGAGGGGCTCTGTGTGCCCATGATCATGAGGAGGTGGCACCATGCCTCGTGAGCAGGGGGAGAAGCTCATCGCGTCCAATAAGAAGGCGCGTCACGACTACGCCATCGAGAAGACGTACGAAGCGGGTCTCGTTCTGACGGGAACCGAGGTCAAGTCGCTGCGCCAGGGGCGTGCGAACCTGACCGACGGCTATGCGTACATCGACGGCGGACAGGCCTATCTCGATGCCGTCCACATCCCGGAGTACTCCCAGGGGCACTGGACGAACCACTCGGCCAAGCGCACGCGCAAGCTGCTGCTGCACAAAGAAGAGATCGTGAAGCTCTCGCACGCGGTGGCCGCGGGCGGCTACACACTCGTCCCGTTGCGCCTGTACTTCCTCGACGGGCGCGCCAAGGTCGAGATCGCGGTGGCCAAGGGCAAGCGCGAGTTCGAGAAGCGGCAGACCATCCGCGAGCGTGAGGACAAGCGCGAGGCGGAACGCGCGATGCGGACGAAGAACCGTCTGGGCGAGTGAGCCGCCGCGTCACTCCGCGCGGAAGCGTCCTTCGACGGTCGAGCTGACGACGATCTCGGACGGCTGCAGGCTGAACGACGGCCCGCTGTCGGCGGACATGGCGCGCGCGGCGAAGGCGGGCGGGTTCTCCGGTCGCGCCGCCAGGAGCCCGGCATCCGCGATCTCGACGGCGGTGACGGATGCCAGTCCCAGGGCATCCGCGTAGGCCGTGGCGCGCTCGACCGCGACGTGGACCGCGTCGGCGGCGACGTCTCGCTCGACGCGGGCGCGTGTCTCGGTGGAAAGGCGCCACTCCACCGCGGTCACCTGGACGTCGTCGGACTCGGCAACGTCGCCGAGCCACCATGACAGCGCCCCCGCGTCGGTGAAGGTGGCCGACAGTTCGACCGCGGCGTGGTGGACGAGGGGGAGTTGGGCGCCCTCGTTGTTCCACGGCCGGTCGGACCACACCGACACCCGTGCGCTCGACCACTCGGACACCTCGCCCGATCGGAGGTGCGCGACGAGCCCGTCCTGCACCGACGAGGCGCGTTCCTGCGCGCGCTCGACCACCGGCCCGCGCACGGGTCCGTCTGTCACGACAGTGACGCGGACGACTGCTTCCTCGGCGCGCACGCGCGCGGTGCTCTCGCCGCGGACGGTGATGACGACCTCGCTCATGCCGCGAGCCTACGGCAGGGTGCGGCGCGGATCGGTCGTGCGGCGTTCGTGTGTGGCGCGCCGTCCGTGGTGCGGCGGACGGACTTCGCGGGACCGTTCCGGGACGGGGGGAGAGCGTCCGGGGGAATCACGGAGTCTCGCGAAGCGTTGTAGAGTGTGATGCTCGGGCACCGCTGAAGAAGACGGCGACCGAGGTGGTAATTCAACAGGGTGACAGTGGCCACTCCGAAACGGAGTTCCCGGGGCTGATCGGTTTCGACAGCGCCTGCGAACCCGCGAGAAGCGGGCCGAGGATGTGGGGTTATCTCGTAAACGCTCCCTGCAAAACAATAAGTGCCGATGCTAAGCGCACTGACTTCGCCCTCGCTGCGTAAGCGAGCCCGATAGTCCGTCAGACCGTGTGTGACCCCGCCACGGATCCTGGCGTCATTTAGGGGTCTTGCTGCGTGACGGCGTCTGGACGTCACGCGGGACTCTTCCCAGGCTGGGCTTGTCGACTTAGGTGTCTGTGACAAAGGTCGGAGCCGAGCAGAACGTCTTCACAGACTGCGCCCGGAGAAAACGCGGAGACCCAGCGTTGGACGGGGGTTCGATTCCCCCCAGCTCCACGAGCCACTGTCACCTCGACGACGCCCCCGCTCCCACCCGTCTCGGTGGGGTGGGGGCGTCGTCGTCTCCGCTGTCGTCAGGCGGCGGGACGCGTGTGGAAGTCGGTCTCGTCCGAGACGCCGTTGAGCTCGAGGTAGATGCGGCCCTCGGTCCGCGTGAGCGTGGCCGTGCTGCGCCGCTCGATGTGCCCGGCCATCCGCTCGACGAACCCCGGGTCGAAGCTGTGCAGGAGCACCTCGTCGGCCCGGTGTATCCGCTTGCCTGCCCAGGGGGCGGCGACCTTCTCGGGGTCGCGGTGCGTGTAGACGGCGGTGCGCGCGGCCTTCATGCTGCCGGTGTGGAGGCGGGCGGCATCCGGAGCCCCGACCTCGATCCACGCGACCAGGGCGCCCGTGAGGTCGCGCACCAGGACGGCGGGCTCGTCCGTCGCCGAGATCCCCTCGCTGAAGTCGATGCCCTCCTCGTACTCGAGGCAGTAGGCGAGCACGCGCGTGAGCATGTAGGCGTCCGTCTCGGAGGGGTGCCGGGCGACGCGGATCGATAGCTCGTCGTACACGCCGCGATCGACGTCCGAGAGCTGCACCGTGAACGTGTGAATGGTCGCGCCGATAGCCACGAGGGTCGAGCCTACGCGAGTGCTTGTCGCGGTCCTCACCCAGCGCCTAGCGTCGAGGGATGCCAGATCCCCGTGCCCTGCGTATCGATGTCGGCCCGTTCCGCCTGGAGCCCACGCCCGCCGCCGGCACCTGGACCGCTGTCGCGCGCGGCGACGGCGGGGGAGCGGCATCCGGGATCACCGCGTCGTGGAGCGACTGGGTCGCCTTCGCCGAGAAGGTGCGACGGGCCGACGAGCTCTGGCGCGAGCGCGAAGCGCGGGGCGACGCGTGGGACGAGGGGTTCGTCGCGGCGAGGGATGCCGCCGCGGTGAACCCGTACCGGTGAGTGGTCAGGGACCCTCGACGAGGAAGAGACTCTGGCGCGTGTCGGCGAGCTTCACCCAGCCGTCTCCGAAGAGGTAGGTGATGCCGTAGCCATCGCTGTCGCCTCTCCCGCCGACCCACGAGGAGTTCTCGGTGACGTAGGTGCCGTTCGAGCCTTCTTCGCGGCGCCACCCCGAGGCGACGAGCTCGCTTTCGGCCTCGGAGGCCGCGGCGTCGTCGATCGGCGCCCAGCCGAACACCTGGACGCGATCCGTCGTGATGCGCTGATCGCCCCATTTGCACTGGATCCCGCCGGCGATCTCGGTCGCGCCGATGCGGAACGGCTCGATGCTCACGCTCCATCCGAGGCTGCGGAAGTCGTCGGCCGTGCTCTTCGGGATGATCGTGTCGCAGGTCGGCTCGGCCGCGGCGGTCGGGCTGTCGCTGGCGACGGGATCGGGCGCGGACGTCGTGGCTCCGTCCCGGGGTTCTTGTGCCGCCGCTGTCGGTGCGGGGACGGACCCGGAGCACCCGGCGAGGGCGACGACGCTCAGGGCGAGCGCCGAAAGGGTCAGGGCGAAGCGCCGGGTCACGCGGGATCCTCCGCGCGCAGCACGGCGAGGAAGTCGTCGTGGAGCAGGCCGTTCGTCGCGAACGAGGACCCGGCGTCGAGGCGATCCGACCCGTCGAAGGCGGTGAAGCGTCCGCCGGCCTCGCGCACGATGGGAGCGATCGCGGCGATGTCGTACTCCTGCACGCCGAACTCGGCGACGAGCTCGAGACGCCCCTCGGCGAGCCACATGTACGGCAGGGCGTCGCCGTAGCCGCGATCACGCCAGACCGCGCGGGACAGGCGGTCGAGCGCCGGGAGCAGGTCGACGTCGTTCCACTGTTCGATGCTCTGGAAGCTGATGCTCGCCTTCGCCACGTCGTCGATAGCGGAGACATGGATGCTGCGGGGTTCCCCCGAGGGGGTGTTCGTCCACGCGCCGTGTCCGGTGGCGGCCCACCATCGTCGCCCGAGAGCGGGCTGGCTCACGACGCCGAGGACCGGGACGCCGTCGACGGTGAGGGCGATCAACGTCGCCCAGATCGGGATGCCGCGCATGTAGTTGTGCGTGCCGTCGATCGGGTCGATCACCCAGCGCCGCGCGGTGTCGCCCGAGGTGCCGAACTCTTCGCCCAGAACCGCGTCGCCGGGGCGTTCGGCATCCAGAATCTCTCGGATCGCGCGCTCGGTGGCGAGGTCGGCCTCGGTCACGTGCGTGCGGTCGGCCTTGGTGTCGATGCGCAGGTCGTCGGCGTCGAAGCGCGCCATGGCGACCGCATCGGCGGCGTCCGCCAGGCGCAGAGCGAGCGCGAGGTCGTCGGCGAGGGTGGGGACGATCTCGTCGGGAGTCTGGGACACGGCTCCAGGATAACGGGCGACGCGGGGCCGATTTGGTGCGGCCGCGTCACGCCTGGTAACGTAATCCCTCGGTTCGCCAAGCAAATCTGAGGCGGATCAGCCTGCACCTCTAGCTCAATCGGCAGAGCAACTGACTCTTAATCAGTGGGTTCTGGGTTCGAGTCCCAGGGGGTGCACGCACGGGCCTCCACCTTCGGGTGGGGGCCCTTTCTCTTTTCCGTGCGAGCCGCTATTGCACCGTCGACCACGCGATGTCGACGAGGCAGAGGCCGCCGTCGTCCTCCCGGTAGAACAGGTCTCCCGGGTACTCGACCCCGGATGCCACGCGCCCGGCGGGCAGCGACAGATTGATGCTCCATGTCGGATCGTGCTCGGCCTGCGTGGGCCAGTAGTCGGCGACGAACTCTTCGGGCTCCTCGGCGGAAAGCCCATCCCAGGCGGAGGGGGAACCGAGATCCTGGTCCCGCCCGGAGCAGACGAGCCCTTCCGCGTCGCCCGCTGCCGCAGCATCGATGAGCTCCCGAGTGGTGTCGATCACGTGCGCGCCCTCACGGCCCCAGATCAGGCCGTCGAGCGAACAGCCCGTCAGAACGAGCGCGGAGGCGGTCGTCAGGGTCGCGGCGATGCGGCGTCGTGTCCGGCTCATGCGTTCACGCTATCCGTGGCCCCTTATCGTGCGTGTATACCGCCTGTCACGCGGTGGAAGACGGCGGGACCCTCTGCGAGCATCGGAGACCCGCGAACAGCGCCGCAGAACCGGCGCGGCCCGAGGACACAAGGAGCCCCCCACCGTGACCGACACCCCGCCC
>NZ_LDRT01000014.1 GCF_001476655.1 Microbacterium testaceum
TGAGTGAGGGCCCTTCGCGATTCGCGAAGGGCCCTCACTCATCTCCGGACGAGGTGATACCGCCCGGCCCGGCGCATACTCAGCGCTCGAGCACCACCGCGAGCCCCTGCCCCACGCCGATGCAGATCGCGGTCACGGCGACCCCTCCACCGCGTCGCTTCAGCTCGTGCGCGGCGCGGGCGATGATGCGCCCGCCCGAGGCCCCCAGGGGGTGGCCGATCGCGATGGCGCCGCCGTTCTGGTTGAGCAACTCGGGGTCGAGCTCGGTCCACAACGTCGCGCACGCGAGTGACTGGGAGGCGAAGGCCTCGTTCAGCTCGACGAACGACACGTCGGCCCATGACCGACCGGCCCGCGCGAGCGCGCGGTTCGCCGCCTCGACGGGTGCGACGCCGAACACGTCGGGGTCGTTGCCGAAGGCGGCGCGGCCGGCGATGCGCGCCAAAGGCTCGGCATCCACCGCCCCCTCAGAACCCAGCAGCACCGCCGAAGCACCGTCGTTGATGGGCGAGGAGTTGCCCGCGGTCACGGTGCCGTCCTTGCGGAAAGCCGGCCGCAGGCCCGCGAGCACCTCGGCGGTCGAGTCGTCGCGGATACCCTCGTCGCGAGCGAGCGCGTGACCCTCGACCTGCACGATCTCGTCGGCGAATCGACCGTCGGCCCATGCGGCGGCGGCCAAGCGGTGGCTGCGGGCGGCGAAGGCATCCTGTTCCTCGCGCGAGATGCCGTAGACCTCCGCGAGCTTCTCGGCGCTCTCGCCGTTGGAGATCGTCCAGTCCTTCCGCAACCGCGGGTTGGTCATTCGCCAGCCGATCGAGGTGTTCCACATCGTCTGGTTCGCCGCGGGGAAGGGCCGCGAGCTCTTCTCGACGACGAACGGGGCGCGGGTCATCGACTCGACGCCGCCGGCAAGGATGACGTCGGCGTCGCCGGCCTCGATCGCGCGCGAGCCCTGGATGACGGCATCGAGAGACGAACCGCACAGGCGGTTGATCGTCGTCCCCGGAACCGACGAGGGGAACCCCGCGAGCAGGGCACCGAAGCGTGCGACGTTGCGGTTGTCTTCGCCCGCCTGGTTGGCGTCGCCGAAGATCACGTCTTCGATGCGAGCCGGGTCGATGCCGGTGCGCTCGACGACGGATGCCATGACCGTCGCGGCGAGATCGTCGGGGCGCACGTCGGCGAACGCCTTGCCGTGCCGCGCGAAGGGAGTGCGGACGGCGTCGTAGACGAAAGATGCGGGCATGGTCAGGCCTCCAGCTTCAGGCCGAGCAGGGCCTCGATCTCGGCGTGGGTATTGTCGCCGAACAGCTCGCGGACGCGGAAGCCGTCGGTGGTGACGTCGAAGACGCCGTGATCGGTATAGACGCGCGAGACGCAGCCGACGCCGGTGAGCGGGTAGCTGCAGGCGGCGACCAGCTTGGGCTCGCCGCCCTTCGTGAGCAGGTCGGTCATGACGTAGACGTCCTTCGCGCCGATCGCGAGGTCCATCGCGCCGCCGACCGCGGGGATCGCTCCGGGCTCGCCCGTCGACCAGTTCGCGAGGTCGCCCCCGGCCGACACCTGGAAGGCACCCAGCACGCACACATCGAGGTGGCCACCGCGCATCATCGCGAACGAGTCGGCGTGGTGGAAGTACGCCGCGCCCGCGAGGGCGGTGACCGGCTGCTTCCCGGCATTGATGAGGTCGGGGTCGACCCGGCCGCGCTCGGGAGCCGGGCCCATGCCGAGCATTCCGTTCTCGGTGTGCAGCACGATCTCGAGACCCTCGGGCAGGTAGTCCGCGACGAGGGTGGGAGCACCGATGCCGAGATTCACGACGGCGCCCTCGGGGATATCGGATGCCACGCGGGCGGCGAGCTGCACGCGGGAGATGCGGGTGGTCACTGTTCTGCCTCTTCCTGGGTTCGGCGATCGGTGCGGACGACCGCGCGCGTCGAGGCGCCGGGCGCCGACGAGCGGTCGGGGCGACGGGCACTCACGACGCGGACCCTTCGGGAGCGAGGGGACGACCCTCGATGTCGACGCCGCCGACGAACGCGCCGTCATGAAGCCACGCGCGCTCCCCCACCGCGACGACGCGGTCGACATAGAGACCGGGGGTCACGACCGCCTCGGGGTCGAGGCCGCCGAGCGGAACGATCTCATCGACCTGCACGACGGTGGTGGAGGCTGCCGCGGCCATGATCGGCCCGAAGTTGCGGGCCGTCTCCCGGTAGACGAGGTTTCCCCAGCGGTCGGCGGCGCGCGCGCTGATGAGCGCCGCATCGGCGTGGATGGGGTACTCGAGCACATAGTCGCGTCCGTCGATCCGCCGCGTCTCCTTGCCCTCGGCGAGCTGGGTGCCGAAGCCGGTCGGAGTGAAGAACCCGCCGATGCCGGCACCGGCCGCGCGAATACGCTCCGCCAGGTTCCCCTGCGGCACGAGCTCCAGCTCGACCTTGCCGTCACGATAGAGCCCGTCGAACACCCAGGAGTCGCTCTGCCGCGGGAACGAGCAGATCATCTTGCGCACCTGCCCCGCCGCGAGAAGGGCCGCGAGCCCCGTGTCGCCGTTGCCCGCGTTGTTGTTGACGACGGTGAGGTCGCGCGCGCCGTGCGCGATGAGCGCATCGATGAGCTCGACGGGCTGGCCGGCGCGGCCGAATCCGCCGATCATGACGGTGGCTCCGTCGCGAATGCCGGCGACGGCGGCCGCGACGTCGGGGACGATCTTGTCGATCACACGGACTCCTCGGATGTTCGCTGTGCGAACGCACGTACGTTATGCGAACGACTTTACGCGCACGCCTCGGCGACGACAAGAGGCGGATGCCGGCACACCGCCGTTCCGGCATCCGCCTCGCCGCTTCCCGATGCGCCGCCGGGCGCCCGAATACGGCCGGAGCATCGCCCGGGCGCCACCGGCGCGGATCAGACGAGACGGAGATCCCCGTCGATGTCGGCTGCGGCGGCGAGCAGATCCGACAGGCACTGCGCACGCCACGAGTTCGCGTCGCCCCGCGCGGTCGCCGAGATGTTCACCGCGGCCACCACGGTTCCTTCGCGGTCGTGCAGAGGGGCGGCCAGCGACCGCAACCCCTCCTCGAGCTCCCCGTCGACGAAAGACCACCCCTGCGTGCGCACCGCACCGAGCTCGGCGAGGATCGCCTCGACATCCGTCCGCGTTCGCGACGTGAGGGGTTCGGGGCGCGACGCGGCGATGATCTCGCGCGCGCGGTCTTCGGGGAGCGCCGCGAGGAGCACCCGCCCCATGCTGGTGGCGTAAGCGGGGAACCGCGTGCCGATGGTGATGCCGACGCTCATGATCCGCCGGGTGGGAACGCGCGCGACGTACACGATGTCAGCTCCGTCGAGCACCGCCGACGACACGCTCTCGTCGACCTGGCGCGAGAGGCGTTCCAGGTGAGGCTGCGCGAGGGCGGGGAGGGAAAGCGCGGAGAGGTAGCTGAACCCCAACTCGAGGATGCGAGGCGTGAGCGAGAACGCCCGTCCGTCTGCGCGCACGTACCCGAGCGTCTCGAGAGTACGCAGGAAGCGACGCGCGGCGGCGCGGGTGAGGCCCGCCCGGCGGGCGACGTCGCTGAGCGTCAGCGCGGGGTGCTCGGCGTCGAAAGCGCGGATCACCTCGAGTCCACGGGCGAGGGACTGGACGAAATCTCCTGATCCGCTCTCGCTCTCGACCGCTTCGCTCACCGGCTCACCCTATCGGGGACGGTGGCCGCTTCCCGGTCGCGGCCGCCTGTTTCGCGACGGAGGAACGGCGTCGCGCCGTGGCTCGCGCGCACGAGGCGGTTCGGTGCCGACAACGACAGCGCCCCCGCCGCCACACCCGAGGGTGCGATGACGGGGGCGCTGAGGCGTGTTGCTTAGCGGCTCACGCGGCGGAAGCGACGGTAACCGACCGCTCCGAGGCCACCCAGGAGCAGCGCTGCGGCACCCAGAGCGAGCGGCGCGGGGTCGCTGGCACCGGTCTTAGGCAGCGTGCCCTGCGGACCCGGGGTCGGGCCGGGGGTGCTGGGCGAGGGCGACGGGCTGGGGGCGCCGGCGACCGAGAACGACACCGAGGTGCTGTTCGACTGACCGTTCACCGTCTGCGTGGCGACGACGGTGTAGTCACCGGGAGCCAGCGCGTCCGCGAAGGGAACCGACCACTTGCCGTTCTTGACCTCGGTCGTTCCGACCTCGGCGCCGTTCAGCGTGACGGAGAGCTTCGCACCGGTCTCACCCGAGCCCGACACCTTGGTCGGGATGGCCGAGTCCGAGTAGCTGCTGCCGTCGACGATGCCGTCGATGGTGGGCTGAGCGGGGATCACGACGAAGGACACCGAGGTGGAAGCCGAGGTGATGCCGTCACGCGCCTGCGTGGCGTTGACCTTGTAGGACCCCTCATTGAGATCGGCGTCGACCGACCAGGTGCTGTCGGCTCCGACCTTGGCCGTGGCCTTGACGTCACCGGTCAGGGTGACGGTGGCTCCGACGAGACCGGTGCCCGAGATCTTGCTGACCTCGGAGACGGTGGACGATCCATCGGCGGGCGACGTGATCGCCGGCGCCTGCGGCACGACGTTCACCGACGCGTCGACCGTGGACGACTTGCTGTAGCCGCTCGTGGACTGCAGCGTGAAGTCATAGGCGCCGAGGCGCTCCGGAACGGTGAAGCTCCAGTTGCCCGAGCCGTCGACGTCGATGGTGAACTCGTCACCCTTCGCCGGCGTCACGACGAGCTTGGTGTTGGCCTGAGCGGTACCCGAGATGCTCGAGCCGGTCGTGACCGTGCTGCCGTCCTCGGTGGTGAGCTTCGGGGCATCGACCTGGACCTTGACGGTGTAGCCGTCGGTCTGCGCGAGACCCGAGAGAAGGTCAGCACCCCAGCCGTAGCGGACACCCTGGTAGTCGAAGAGCGCCGACGTCACGCCGACGGCCTTGTCACCCTGCCACATGGGTCCACCCGAGTCACCCTGGATGACGTCGATGGGACCGCCGAAGCCGTGGACCCAGCGGCCCTCGACGTCGAGCCAGCCGTTGACGATTTCGATGTTGCCCTGCGTGTAGCCGGTGGTACGGCCGGACTTCGCGAAGGGGCCGACCTCAGCCTCGCCGACCGACTTGATCGGGAACGTGGATGCCGACAGGTCATCGACGTTCGACCAGTCGGTGACCTCGGGCTTGAGGTCGAGGTCACCGTTGGTGATGTCGATCACCGAGATGTCGACCGAGTCCGCGGCGCCGTCGGCACCCGCGGTGTTGCCGGGGCCGCCGAACTGCGAGAAGCCGAAGTCGCCCAGCGTGTGGGAGAGCTCCACGGGGCCCTGGCCACCGCCACCGGCGGTGTCGGAACGAGGCACGGTGAGGGAGACCTCGCCGATCTCGCCGTCCTGGGTGCAGTGGCCGGCGCTGATGACCGCCGGGGCACCGGAGGGGCTGAAGCCGCTGAAGCCCACCGAGCACGAGTACCCGCTGTTACCCGAAACCCGGCCGAAGTAACCGGCACCGCCGACGACGTCCGTGGACGCCGCCTTCTTGGGAGCGGAGTCGAGCTTCTTCAGAATGACGTTCGCATTGTTGTCGACGAATGCGCGGGGCTCACTCTTCAGGCTCGCTTCATCGGCGGTCGTGTAAACGACGACATTGCCGTTTCCGTCGGCACCGACGATCTTGACCTGGTCATCGCTGCTGAGCAGCGCCTTGGCGGCAGCATCGAACTGCGGCCCCGACGTCGGTGCAGTGGACTCTGCGTCGCCCGCGAACGCTGCGGTCGGGGCGATGAACCCCGTTGCGGCGAGCGCCAACGCGGCGGATGCGCCCGCCCACCCCACACGCTTCATGTTTCGTTTCATCGGCTCATCTCATGTGTTTCTGATGGGAATAACACCGGAGTGCGCGCAAAGAGACCGTGTTCGGGCCCCCACCCACCTCTCAGGTTCCCCGCCACCCTACGACAACCTGGCAATTCTTTATGTACGGGTTTACAAATTACCCTCAGAGATGAGAAGACTTTCATCATTCCGATCGGTCGCTATCTGAGAATGCGCCGGTCGCCCCGGCTCGACCCGATGAATGTCCGATTCGCGGTCTGAGCGACCGTTTCCCGGGCCGCGCCCCGCTCACGGCCGGCGGTCGCCGGCTGATCTCACCCCGTCTCGGCCCTCGTTCACGACGGGGGAACCCGAGACTGCTCGGTAGAATCCGTGTAGCCCGCGACATCCCTCGTGGATACCGATCCCGTGCACCCGCGCAGGGTCCGGCCGGCCTCACCCGTTGACCTCACCCCGCAGGAGCACCGTGTCCGAAACCTCGCCCTCTGACACCTCGCCGCGTCTCGTCGCCTTCGACCTCGACGACACCCTTGCGCCCTCCAAGACCGCGATCTCGCCCCGCATGGGCGACCTCCTCCTCGCGCTCGCAGAGCGCGTCGAGGTCGCGATCATCTCCGGCGGCCAGCTCCAGCAGTTCCGCTCCCAGGTGGTCGAACGGTTGCCGGAGACCGGTTCCGAGCTGCTCGACCACCTTCACCTGATGCCGACGTGCGGCACGCAGTACTACCGCCTCGGAGCCGACGGCATCCGGACCGTGTACGCGCACTCCCTCACCGACGACGAGAAGACGCGTGCTCTCGCCGCGGTGCGCGAAGAGGCCGAGCGTCTGGGCCTGTGGGAGGCGGAACCGTGGGGCGAGATCCTCGAGGACCGCGGCTCGCAGATCACGTTCTCCGCTCTCGGTCAGAGCGCTCCGCTCGACGCGAAGATGGCGTGGGACCCCACCGGGGAGAAGAAGAACGCGCTGCGCGAGGCCGTCGCCGCCCGGATCCCCGATCTCGAGGTCCGCTCGGGCGGCTCGACCTCGGTCGACATCACCCACCGCGGCATCGACAAGGCCTACGGGATGCGCAAACTGGCTGACGCCACCGGCATCCCTCTCGACGACATGCTCTTCGTCGGCGACCGCCTCGACCCCGACGGCAACGACTACCCCGTGCTCGCCATGGGGGTCGAGTGCCACGCCGTCCACGGCTGGGAGGACACGGCCGACTACCTCGACGCCCTGATCCCGACGCTCCCGGTGCGCGCGCAGGCCTGACCCGCACCACCGGAAACGCCGCCTCGTGCGAGACACCACACGACAGTGGCGGTCTCTCACGGGGCGGCGTTCCTCATCTGCAGCCGCGCGGCGACGACTTCAGAGGATCTGCCCGATCGGTTCGCGCTTCTCGGCCTGGAAACGGTCCTCGGTGCGGCCGTACGCCCAGTACCCCGACAGCGAGACCTGCGCGCGCGCGAGTCCCCACTGCCCGAAGATGACGTCGCGCAGAGCCTTCATGGCCTCGCGCTCACCATGCACGAAGACGTGTCCACGCCCGGCCGGCGGCGTCCATCCGGCGACGGCGTCGACGAGCGCGCGGGACGTCCCCGCCCTCGCTGCTCCGCGATACACCCATTCGACACGCACGCCGTCGGGGACGGTGAGCGGCACTTCTTCGCCGCGGTCCTGCACCTCGAGGAAGACCGCGCCCACGGCATCCGCGGGGAGGGCGTCCAGGGCGGCCGCGATCGCGGGGATCGCCGATTCGTCTCCGGCCAGCAGGTGCCAGTCGGCCTCGGCATCGGGGGCGTAACCGCCTCCGGGGGACGACACCACGAGACGCTCCCCCGGCTGGGCGCGCGCCGCCCACGGCCCCGCGAGACCCTCGTCGCCGTGCACGACGAAATCGATCGCGAGCTCGTCACCGTCGACCTCGCGCACGGTGTACGTCCGCGTGACGGGAAGGTCTTCCGGAGCCAGGGTCTCGCGCAGTGCCGCGAGGTCGTAGGGCGGCTCGAGCCTCAGCTCGGGTTTGACGAAGGTGATCTTGACGTACTTGTCGGTGAAGGCGCTCTCTCGGAACGCCGAGAGGTCCGCCCCGCGCGCGCGAACGCGGACGAGGTGGGGAGTCAGACGCTCGGTCGACACGACCTCGAGCACGTGCTGAGGCCGGGGCGGGCGGACAGGTCGGTCTGTCATGGAAGTCCTCTCACGGGCGCGCGGACGCGCCCTCTGCGGATGCGAGGTCTGCGGGGGCGCCAAGCTCCTCGGCGACCTGACGGAAGTACCCGGCGATGTGGCCGCGCACCGCGTCGCGCGCGAGGCCGCCGTCGCCGCGGGTCACCGCGCCGACGATGTGGCGGTGCTCGTCGCGCAGGCGTGCGGCGGTGGCCGGCCAATCGCTCATGCGCGCGGCACCGAGCTGCGTATACGACTCGATCGAGCTGCGAAGCCCCGCCATCATCGCGGCGACCACGGCGTTGCCCGAGGCCTCCGCGAGGGCTTGGTGCAGTCGCGCATCGAGGGCGAGGAACTCCTCGCGGGTGAGAGCGCCGGCATCCATGGCATCCAGGATCCCGTGCACCTCCGAGAGGTCTGCTTCGGGATCGGTCGCCAGCCGCTCCACGACGTCGCCCTCGAGCACCACGCGGGTGCGGACGACGTCGGCGATCGGGAATCCGTTCGCGGCCACCTGCAGGCGCAGGAACGCGGCGAGCCCACCACGCGGGGTGGTCACGATCATCGCGCCGGCGGTGGGACCGGATCCGGTCGCGGTACGCACGACGCCGAGCACCTCGAGGACGCGGATGGCCTCGCGAACGCTCGAGCGACCGACGCCGAGCGTCGATGCGAGCTCTCGCTCCGGCGTCAGGCGATCTCCGGGCGAAAGGCGCCCCTCGCGGAGGTCGGCCTCGATCCGCTCGAGGACGACCTGCCACGCACGCGGTGCCGCATCCGGCATGGCATCCCCCGTCCGTCCGATCCGGCCGATGTGGCCGGACCACATCAGCCTACGCGCGGATCGTCAGGCGCCGGCGGGGGCGGCGTCGGCGCGCGTCGCGTACCCGGCGGGGTTCGTCGTCTGCCAGTTCCAGTAGTCGCGGCAGGCGTCGTCGATGGTGAGACGCGTGCGCCAGCCGAGAACTTCCGCGGCCTTCGTGGGGTCGCAGTAGGTCGCGGCGACGTCACCGGGGCGGCGGTCGAGGATCCGCTTGGGCAGCTCGTGCCCCACCGCCTTCTCGAACGAGGCCACGAGCTCGAGGACGCTCACCGGACGACCCGTGCCGAGGTTGAGCACCTGGTGCCCCGGCTGCGCCTGCTCGAGGGCTGCGACGTGCCCCTCGGCCAGATCGACGACGTGGATGTAGTCGCGCAGCCCCGTGCCGTCGGGGGTGTCGTAGTCGTCACCGAAGACGCCCACCTCGTCGAGCGTGCCGATCGCGACGCGCGAGACGTAGGGCATGAGGTTGTTCGGGATGCCGGCGGGGTCCTCACCGATGAGGCCCGACGGGTGCGCACCCACGGGGTTGAAGTACCGCAGTACCGTGACGTTGAGGTCGGGGTTCACCCGGGCGACGTCGGCGAGGACGACCTCGTTCATGCGCTTGGACTTGCTGTACGCGTTCGAGAGGTCGATGCTCGTCGTCGACTCCTCGGTGAACGGCAGATCGGCGGGGTCGGAGTAGACGGTCCCGGTGCTGGAGAAGACGAAGGAGCGGATGCCGTGGGCCAGGCCCACGCGCAGCAGAGCGAACGTCGTGTCGAGGTTGTTGGAGTAGTACGACAGCGGCTTCTGCGTGGACTCGCCCACGGCCTTGAACGCCGCGAGGTGGATGATCGCGTCGATCGGGCCGTGCTCGTCGAACACCGCGGACACCACGGCGTCGTCGGCGGCGTCGCCGATCACGAGCGGTGCGGGCTTGCCGGTGATCCGCTCCACGCGCTCCGCGGCGACGGCGTGCGTTCCCGACAGATCATCGAGGAGGACGACATCGTGGCCGGCTTCGAGAAGAGCGACGGCCGTGTGAGTTCCGATGTAACCGGCACCGCCGGCCAGGAGTACGCGCATGCCCCCAGGTTATCGGTGCGGGCGGGGGTGGAACGGTCGCTTAAGCACATCTGACGCTGCCGAGGATCTCTAGCGACGTGATGTTGGCGACGCACGAAGCAGACATCGAAGTGTGGGATGACAGTGTAAGAACAAGAACACAACTCTGCAACTGCGACGCATTCTGGCCATGGAA
>NZ_LDRT01000140.1 GCF_001476655.1 Microbacterium testaceum
CGAGTGGCTCGACGACGACCTCGACCGCGCGCGCACCCCGCGGCGCCTGCGGGAGCTCATCGCGCTCGCGCGCGAGCAGTACGCCCAGCTGCCCGCCGAGCGGCGGCCGTCGGATGCCGAAGCCGAGACGCTCGCGCGATCCCGCGGAATCGTCGACTACGTGGCATCCCTCACCGATTCGCAGGCCTTCGCCCTCTCGGAGGCGATCTCGGGTCGCGCGGACCGGCTGTGGGCTCTGGGGCAGCGGCTGTGACGGGGGAACAGTCGGTGTCGCTCATCCAGCAGCGGATGCGGCTCGACCGCGCCCGCACCGCCGCGATCTGGACCCTGGCCGGCGCGGCGCTCCTCGCCTCGGGCAGCATCGGAACGCTCGCCGCCGAGTGGGCCGACGCACCGTGGTGGCGGTGGGGTGCGGCGATCACGTTCGTGGCCCTGACGGTGTACGGCGTGGTTCGAGTGATCGGCGCGGTCCGACAGCTGCGACGATTCCACATCGAGCACGGACCGGATGCCGGACGTCAGAGCCCCGTCGGTCGGCACTGAGCTTCGGCAGGTGCGGTTCCCGGCATCCGTGTCCCGAGGAGTGCGGCCTTTCGTGCTCTCCGGGCGGGGACACCCGGTGCGGAGAACGGGATACGCCCCTCGCGTCGCTCAGCCGCCCGTGCTCTCCATCTCGGCCCACTGCCGGGGTGTCTTCTCCTGCAGCCAGGAGGCGAATTCGGGGAACCCCTGGTACACGCGCATCGTCTCGAACAGCGTCCGG
>NZ_LDRT01000141.1 GCF_001476655.1 Microbacterium testaceum
GCGCGGGCGCGGGCGCGGGCGCAGGCGCGGGTCCGGGGTGCCGGGTGCGGGGCACCGGACGTGGGCCGGGTGCGGACGCCGGGCGTCAGTGCCGTTCGTCGTCGCCCGGGCCCGGCCCGTCGAACGGGTCACGCCGCCCGCCGCCGCGCCGCGAACGCCGCCACTGCACGATGAAGGCGACCAGGCTGCCGGCCGTGATGATGAGGGCCGTGATCAGCCAGAGGGTGCGGTCGTCCACGGGTTCGTCCTCTCGAATGGGCCTCAGAGCCCTTCGGCGAGGCCTTCCTCGCCATCGGCCAGGTCGCTCTCGAGGGGCTCGTCGCGCACGAGTTCGGCGACGGAACCGAGGATCTCGTCAGGGCGGAACGGATACCGCTCGATCTCGCGTTCGTCGCTGATGCCGGTCATGACGAGCACGGTGTGCAGCCCCGCCTCGATGCCGGCGACGATGTCGGTGTCCATGCGGTCGCCGATCATGCCGGTGTTCTCGCTGTGGGCCCCGATCCTGTTCAGCGCCGATCGGAACATCATCGGGTTGGGCTTGCCGACGATGTAGGGCTCGCGGCCCGTCGCCTTGGTGATGAGCGCCGCGATGGCTCCGGTCGCGGGCAGTACTCCCTCTGTCGAGGGGCCCGTGGCATCCGGGTTCGTGGCGATGAAGCGCGACCCGTCGCGGATGAAGCGGATCGCCTTGGTGATCGCCTCGAACGAGTAGTTGCGCGTCTCGCCGACCACGACGTAGTCGGGAGCCGTCTCGGTCATGATGAACCCGGCCTCGTGCAGGGCGGTGGTCAGCCCCGCTTCGCCGATGACGAAAGCGGATCCGCCCGGCATCTGCGACGTGAGGAAGTCGGCGGTCGCGAGCGCCGAGGTCCAGATCGACGACTCCGGGACCACGAGACCGGAGGAGCGCAGCCGCGCGCTCAGGTCGCGCGGCGTGAAGATCGAGTTGTTGGTGAGGACGAGGAACGGCGTTCCCTCTGAGCGCCATTGAGCCAGCAACTCGGAGGCACCGGCGATGGGGGTGTTCTCGTGGACGAGGACGCCGTCCATGTCGGTGAGCCAGCACTCGATCTCGGCACGGGTTCGCATGGGGTCAGCCTAGCCCCGGCGTCCGACATCGCCACCGGGACAGCAGACGGGAGGGTGCGGCCGCCACCGGCACCCTCCCGTCGTTCATACGGCTTACTTGAACGCGTCCTTGACGTTCTCGCCGGCCTTCTTGGCGTGCGCCTCGGTCTGGTCGAGCTTCCCCTCGGCCGCGAGCCGATCGTTGTCGGTGGCGTTGCCGATGGCTTCCTTCGCCTTGCCCACGATGTCCTGGGCAGCGTTCTTGATCTTGTCGTCGAGACCCATGATCGGTTCCTCTCGGGGTGTATCGGCGTCGCGGACACGGTCACGTCGCGCGGCGGAGCTGTTGTGCTCACAGGGGAGACGGGACGAGCGAGTGATTCGTCACGCGAAGCGCAGGATTTTTTTCTCGCGCATCGGTATGCCGGATCCGGAATGCACCCGTGACGCCGACGCCGCTTCTGGTTAGGGTCGGAGAGTGACGCGCGCGGAGTGGGACCCCCGGAACCTGCCCGACCTCTCGGGCCGGACGTACCTCGTCACGGGCGCGACGCGCGGACTCGGCTTCTTCGCGTGCGAGCAGCTCGCCGCCGCGCGCGCCCATGTGCTGCTCACCGGACGCAGCCCGCACAAGCTCCAGACCGCGAAAGAGGCGCTGAAGAGGGCGAATCCGGATGCCTCGATCGAGACCCTCCTGCTCGACACGAGCAACCTCGGTTCGGTGCGCGCCGCCGCCGCGACCGCGCGCGCCCGGGGCCGGCTCGACGGTCTGCTGCTGAACGCGGGCATCGTGCACCCGCCGAAGACGCGCGAGGTGGCAGGCGGGCACGAGCTCGTCTTCGCCACGAACGTGCTGGGGCATTTCGCGCTGGCGGGGGAGATGCTCAAGCCCCTCGCGGCGGCGCGCGGTCGGATGGTCTGGGTCGGCAGCATGTCGACCTCCCTGTGGAACCACGTCCCCACGGACCCCGAGCTCGTCGAGGGGTACTCGCCGTGGCGCGCGTACGTGCAGTCCAAGGCGGCCACGACGGCTCTCGGGCTCGAAGCCGACCGTCGCCTGCGCGCCCACAGCGTTCCGGTCGAGAGTCTCGTCGCTCACCCGGGGTACTCCACGAGCGGCCGCACGCGCGGCATCCGCGGGGTCAACGAACCGACACGTCTGTCGCGCTTCGTCGACAACCTCCAGGCGCCGGTGACGCAGTCCAAGGAGCAGGGGGCCTGGTCGCTGGTGCGGGCGCTCGTCGACCCGGCGGCGGA
The DNA here is from genome assembly GCF_001476655.1 of Microbacterium testaceum. Lineage (GTDB taxonomy): Bacteria > Actinomycetota > Actinomycetes > Actinomycetales > Microbacteriaceae > Microbacterium > Microbacterium testaceum_C. The sequence goes on from NZ_LDRT01000141.1 coordinate 2,329, forward strand.
GGGCGGGACGATGTACGGCCCCGCTCTCGTGGCCCGCGGTCTGCCGCGTCCCGCCACTCCCTCCCGTCGCGCGCGGGCGGCCGATCTCGGCGCCGACCTCTGGCTCGCGTGCGAGACAGCGACCCACGTGCGGTGGCCCTTCGATCGGGTGCGGCGCGCGGCATCCTGATTCCGTCGTGTCCGTGTCGGGGGCTGCCCCTACAGTGATCGCATGGACCAGGCGATCGCCGACAGCACCGATGCCGACGATGCGCGCGGTCTGACCGCCGCCGCCGTCGCCGAGCGGGTCGCCTCCGGGCAGACCAACTCCTACGCCGCCGACACGAGTCGCAGCGCGTGGAACATCGTGCGCGCGAACGTGTTCACGCTCTTCAACGGCATCGTGGCGGCGTGCTTCCTCGTGCTGCTGCTCCTCGGCCGCTGGCAGGACGCGCTGTTCGGCATCGCGGCGCTGTCGAATGCCGTGATCGGATGCGTGCAGGAGTTCCGCGCCAAAGCGGCTCTTGACCGCCTCGCTCTCCTCAACGCCCCGCGCGCCCGGGTGCGACGCGACGGCGTCGACGTCGAGATCGCCCCGGGAGACGTCGTGCGCGACGATCTCCTCGTGCTCCGCGCGGGCGATCAGGTTCCGGCCGACGCCACGGTGGTGGAGTCGCGGGGCCTGCAGATCGACGAGTCGATGCTGACGGGCGAATCGGATGCCGTCGACAAGCGCCGCGGCGACGACGCGCTGTCCGGTTCCATCGTCGTCGGCGGTGAGGGCACGGCGCGCGCCACTCGGGTCGGCGCGGAGTCGTACGCGAACACTTTCGCGAGCGAGGCGAAGAAGTTCCAGCTGGTGTCGAGCGAGCTGCGCACCTCGATCGACCGCGTCTTGAAGTGGGTCGGTTGGGGGATCGGCCCGGTCGGTCTGCTCGTGCTGAACGCGCAGATGATGGTGGCCGGCGGGTGGTCGCAGGCCTTCCAGCAGGGCACCTGGTCGCAGGCCGTGGTCAACACGATCGCGTCGCTCACGGCCATGATCCCCCTCGGGCTCGTGCTGATGACCTCGATCGCCTTCGCGGTCGGAGCGGCGCGGCTGGCGGGCAAGAAGGTCCTCGTGAACGAGCTGCCCGCGGTCGAGGGGCTGGCCCGGGTCGACGTGATCTGTCTCGACAAGACGGGCACCCTGACCGCGGGCGAGATCCGCTTCGACGACGCGCTCACGCTCACAGACCGCACGGGGTGGCGCGAGACCCTCGGGTGGTACGGCGCGGCCGACGACGCGAACGCCACAGCTCGATGCCTGCGCGAGCCGTTCCCCGTCGACACGCCGCTCGTGCCGGTCCAACGCATCCCGTTCTCGTCGGCGCGCAAATGGAGCGCGGTGTCGTTCGCGGAACGGGCCGAGGGGACCTGGATCCTCGGCGCCCCCGAGATGGTCTTCGGCGACCAGGCCGCCGATCCCGCCACAGCGCTCGGTGCCGCCGTCACGCGCCTGGCGTCCTCGGGTCGCCGCACGCTCGTGCTCGCGCACGCGGCCACGGTGCTGGACGACGACGACGTCGCGAGCGAGCGCTTCCGCGGCGATCCGGTCCCCGTCGCCGTCCTGACCTTCATCGAGGCCGTCCGTCCGGATGCCGCCGGCGCCCTGGCGTTCTTCCGCGACCAGGGCGTGGGGGTCCGGGTGATCTCCGGCGACAACCCGCGCACGGTCGCCGCGATCGCGCGAGAGGTCGGACTCGACGTCGACGAGGGCTACGACGCGCGGCGCCTGCCCGACGACGACGGGGAGCTCGGACGCATCATGGAGGAGCACACCGTCTTCGGCCGGGTGACCCCGGACCAGAAGAAGCGGATCGTGACGGCCCTTCAGGCGCGCGGCCATGTCGTGGCCATGACCGGCGACGGTGTCAACGACGCCCTCGCGATCAAGACGGCCGACATCGGAATCGCCATGAACTCTGGCGCCGCGGCGACCAAGGCCGTCGCCCGGCTCGTGCTGCTGGACGGGCGTTTCTCGCACCTCCCCTCGGTCGTGGCCGAGGGGCGTCAGGTGATCGCCAACATCGAGCGGGTCTCGATGCTGTTCCTGACGAAGACCGTCTACGCCACGGGGCTCGCGGTGCTGTTCGGTGTGCTCGTGATGGAGTTCCCCTTCCTGCCGCGGCAGCTGTCGATCACCGACGGCCTGACGATCGGCATCCCGGCGTTCTTCCTCGCGCTGCTCCCCAACACGCAGCGGTACGTGCCCGGATTCTTGAAACGATCGCTCAGCTTCGCCGTCCCGGCCGGGATCGTGATCGCGGTGTCGCTGACCGTCTACACACGGCTCGCGATGGATCTCGGCCTGTCGGTCGAGCAGTTGCGCACCGGGGCGACGATCATCCTGGCGATCGTCGCGATCTGGGTGCTCACGGTTCTCTCTCGTCCCATCACGCGGGTGAAGGTCCTGGTGGTCGGGGCGATGTTCATCGCGCTCACGGCGATCTTCACGATTCCCGTGCTGGGTGAGTTCTTCCAGCTGCAGGACCCCGGCGAAGACGGCGCATGGTTGGTGACCGCGGTCGTCGTCATCGCTGTCGCAGCGATCGAGGCCGTGCGCTTCGCGCATCGTCGCTTCGTCCGCCGACTCCTCGCGCGGGGACCGGTGGGCCGTGGGGACGCGGCGACGCCTCAGATGAGCGGTGAGGCGGGTGCTTCGACGGGCGGGCGGCTGAAGTAGCGCCGCGCGTTCTTCGGGATCCACAGCGCGGCGATCACGGCGAGCGCGGCCACCAGGGCTGCGGACAGGGTCGCGTCGAGCTCGGTGAGGGCCATGGCGGCGGCCTGAAGGACGACGAGGACCGACAGGTACGCCGTGAGCAGGATGCGTGCGAGGCGGCTCCCGCGGGACAGGGCGGATCCTCCGGCGATGGTCAGCAGACCCAGGAGGATGGTCGCCGCCCCGATCAGGGAAACCGGGAGGACGAGATCCGCGGTCACCTCGTATCGCGAGAGCAGCACGAGCACCCCGAGCGCGGTGTTCAAGAGGCCACCGATGTAGACCAGCATGATCGCCACCGTCACCGCGACGGGGCGGCGCGCTTTCTCAGGAGTGGTCATCGGGCCTCGCGTTCGCCGGGCCGGCCGGGCGCCGGTGTGGGTCAGCGTAGCGGGGAGGGCGGAGGCACCGCAGCGGTGACGAGACCGCATCCGGTTGCCGAGGTCGCAGGCTATGACGCGCCGAATCGTGCGGTCTGGGAAGACGCGTGCGGTTTCGTGGAACGAACGCCGCCCCGTGCCTCACCGCGTCAGCCAGACCGATCCGGCCGCGCCGGCGGGCAGCGAAACCTCCACGCCATCGGCCCGCACGGTCACCTCGGAGACGACCTCGACCTCGTGTCCCACATCGATTCCGCGCTCGACGAGCGCCCGCAGCAGCTCGGGGTCGCGATCGCTCACCCGCAGCACGCGCCCCGAGTGCCCGGGAGCCGCCGCCGAGAGCAGCACGAAGGGTTCGCGATGAACGGCGCCCGTGGCATCCGGAATCGCATCGCCGTGGGGGTCGAACCGCGGGCGTCCGAGACGGGCGTCGATGCCCTCCAGCAGCCGGTCGCTGAGGGCGTGCTCGAGCACCTCGGCTTCGTCGTGCACCTCGTCCCAGGCGTAGCCGAACTCGCGGACGAGCCACGACTCGATGAGGCGATGGCGGCGGATCACTCCCGCGGCGCGGCGATGCCCCGCCGGCGTCAGCGACACGGGGCCGTAAGGCCGATGCGTGACGAGGCCCTGGGCGGCCAGCTTCTTCACCATCTCGGTCACACTCGACGGAGCGAGCCCGAGTACAGCCGCCAGCTGCGAGGGAGTGATCGGATCGCTCTGCCACTCGGTGTGGTGATAGATCGCCTTGAGATAGTCGTCGGCTACGGGCGATTCCACGAGGGCCAGCCTATCCGCCGGTGAACACGAGCCACAGGAGGACGGCGTTCAGAGCGATGAGGAAGATCGCCGCGGCGATCCCCGCCATGGTCGTCAGGACGCGGTTGCGATGGACGCCCAGTACCTCCCGCCGGGCCGTCAGCGCGACGAGCGGGACGAGGGCGAACGGGATGCCGAACGACAGGACGACCTGGCTCAGCACCAGCGCGAGCGTCGGGTCGATGCCGACCGAGAGGATCACCAGAGCCGGGATGAGGGTCACCAGACGACGGGCCAGGAGGGGGACGCGCACGCGCAGGAGGCCGTGCATGATCTCCGCTCCGGCGTAGGCGCCGACCGAGGTCGAGGCCAGGCCGCTGGCGAGCAGCCCCACGGCGAACATCGTCGCGACGACCGGACCGAGACCGTCTCTCAGGGCCGCGTAGGCGCCTTCGAGGCTGTCGGTGCCGTCGACTCCCTCGAGGTTCGCCGCGGCGAGCAGGAGGATCGCGAGATTGACCGTGCCGGCGACGGTGAGGGCGATCGTCACGTCCCACCGCGTCGCACGCAGCAGGCGCGGGGTCGAGATGCCGCGGGCGTCCTCGAGGCCGGCGGCCGCGGTGGGCGTGCCCGGGGCGAAGCGGTCGCGGGTGAGCGCAGAGTGCGCGTAGATGGCGTGCGGCATGATCGTCGCGCCGAGGATCGAGGCGGCGAGCAGGACCGAGTTCGCGCCCTCGAAGCGCGGCACCAGACCGCCGATGACCCCGCCCGGCGCGGGCGGAGCGAAGAAGAGGCCGAACGTGAAACCCACGGCGATGATCATCAGCAGGCCGATCAGCACCGTCTCGAACGCCCGCGCTCCGCGGCGCGACTGCACGACGAGCAGGAGCATCGACACGACGCCCGTGATCGCCCCGCCCCAGACGAGAGGGATGCCGAACAGCAGATTCAGGGCCACGGCTCCGCCGATGACCTCGGCGATGTCGGTGGCCATCGCGACCAGTTCGGCTTGCAGCCAGTAGGCGCGGCGCGCCCAGGGGCGGTGCAGGCGGCGGCCGAGGATCTGCGGGAGGCTCTCCCCGGTGACGATGCCGAGCTTGGCCGAGAGGTACTGGATGAGCCAGGCCATCCCGTTGCCGAGCACGACGACCCACACGAGCAGGTAGCCGAAGCTCGCCCCCGCGGTCATGTTGCTCGCGACGTTGCCCGGATCGAGATAGGCGACGCCCGCCACCATCGCAGGTCCCAGGAGCCACGCGGCCCGTCCCGGTGCGTGTCGGCGGTCGACGGCATCCAGATTTTTCGGCATGCCGAAATCTTAGCGATCTTTCGGGTGGCCGAAAAGTGGTGGGGATGCCGTCGACGGCGTACGCGGCGTCCGAGGGCGCGGGCGGAGGAAGCGAACGGCGCGCACCCCAGGCGGACGACGTGCTCTCCCCGGCGCTGCGTGCGCGGGTAGCCTGATGCGGTGACGGATGCCGACGAGCCCACGCCGGCGCCGGACGGCGCGGCCGAGTCCGACCCCACGGATGCCGCGCGCTCCGCGGCGCCATCGACCTCCGCACACGAGCCGCTCCCCACCCCCACCCACGGCGTCGGTCCCTGGCCGGGAGAATGGCCTGACGACCCGCGCTACGACTCCGAGCTGCTGGCCGAGGGGGACCGTCGCAACGTCGTCGACGAGTACCGCTATTGGACGATGGAAGCGATCGTCGCGGACCTCGACGCCAAGCGGCATCCTTTCCACGTCGCGATCGAGAACTGGCAGCACGACCTCAACATCGGGTCGATCGTGCGAAGCGCGAACGCCTTCCTCGCGGCCGAGGTGCACATCATCGGCAAGCGGCGCTGGAACCGCCGCGGCGCGATGGTCACCGACCGTTACCAGCACGTACGACACCACGAGGACGTCGACGCGTTCACCGCGTGGGCGCAGGATGCCGGGCTCCCCGTCATCGCGATCGACAACGTCGAGGGCTCAGTGCCCGTCAACCGTGCCGAGCTCCCCGAGGCGTGCGTGCTGCTCTTCGGGCAGGAGGGGCCGGGGCTTTCGCCCGAGGCGCTCGCCGCGGCATCCGCCGTCGTCGAGATCACCCAGTACGGCTCCACGCGCTCGATCAACGCGGCGTCGGCCGCCGCGGTCGTCATGTACGAGTGGTGTCGACGCTGGGGATGAGAGGTTTCTCACCGTCAAGCTCTTGAGAACTCTTGGTCTGTGCGAATAATCGACGGGTACGCCGTTTTCCTCGCCCCCCGAACGGATCGGACCTTCCATGATCTCCTCGTCGCCCGCGTCCCCCGGTTTCGACCGCCGCTCGTTCCTGAAAGTCGGGGCGTGGGTCGTTCCCGCGATGGCCGCGGCGACCGCTGTGACGGCGACGCCCGCGTGGGCGGCGACGCCGAAGACCGTGAACCTCGCGCTGCAGAGCCCGCAGTTCGGCAGCAGCATCCCCCTGTTCACCCCGGCGCTCACGCAGCGTTTCGATGCCGACGAGCCGGCCGGGGTCGTCATCGCCAACACCGGCACGACCGCGTATAAGGGCACGATCGTGCTCACGCTCGAGGTGGACAGCCGCCTCTGGAAGGTGACGGGTTTCACCTACGACACGCGCACCTCGGCCGGTTCCGCGGCGGCGAAGTTCAGCGGGCCCACGATGTCGGGCAACCGCGCGACCTACACGGCGACCTTCACCGCGACGATCGCGGCCAAGACCGATCCGTTCACGGGCGTGCTCGTGCAACCGAAAGCCACCTTCCTCGGCGACTACCCCAACGACACCTTCGCCCCCGCGGACACCGCCTACACCTGGCGACTCAAGACTCCCCACGACGACGCGAACACGTCGGACAACGTGCGAAAGGTCACGGCGGGAAAGCCCGTCAGCGCCTCGCCCTTCGGCGCGGTGGTGACGGCGAAGTACGCCAAGGTGACCTCGGGCAACGGATCGGCCTACCGCCCCACCTCCGCGACCGTCACCTCGATCGGTCCGAAGCCGATCAAGGCGGGAGACGGGATCCTCGTGTCGTTCGACGCGGCGGTGGGCGGCGGCGTCCAGCCGAAGAGCGTCACCCTGAACGGGAAGGCCGTGTCGAAGCTGTTGACCGTGGCGGAGAACACGGTTTCCGGGGGCCGGCGGTCGGTTCTCCTGAAGTTCTCATCCGCGGTCGCCGCGGGCGGCAAGGTCGCCTTCACCCTCTCGTACAGCGCCGGGACCGGAGGAAATCCGACGGCCGGCACCAGCTCGCAGATCGCGTATTGGCCGACCGATCTCAACTCGCCCGATCAGCGCGGTCGCAAGAAGAGCTCGGTCAACCAGCCCGGAAGCTGACGCCTCCCTCGGGGGTGAGCGGCGCGCCGCCTCAGCCGCCCGCCGTCGTCCATGCCTGGCCGCGCACGCGGAGCCCCAGCGTGACGACGCGGGCGAGCAGGTAGACGCCGAAGAACGCGGCGGAGAGCCAGGCCAGTCCGCTCGCGCCCCCGCCCGCCCACACGCCGACAGCCACCAGGGCCGGCGCGTACGGCACGAGGTTGAGAACGCCCGCGAGCGCGAGGTAGCGCACGTCTCCGGCACCGATGAGCACGCCGTCGAGCACGAACACGACCGCGGCGAGCGGCTGCGCCACGGCGAGCACGAGCAGCGCCGGCTGGATGAGTGCGGCGACCGTGGGGTCGCCGGTGAAAACGAGTCCGACGACGCCGGACGCGGCGGCGATGACGACGCCGACCGCGACGCCGAACCACACTCCCCACGCGACCGTGCGCTGCAGCACGCGGCGCACCGTGGCGAGATCGCCGGCGCCGAGACCGGCACCGATCAACGCCTGAGCGGCGATGGCCAGTGCGTCCAGGGCGAAAGCCGCCGTGGAGAAGATCGTGAACGCGATCTGCCACCCCGCGAGCTCGGCGGAGCCGAGCTGGGTGGCGACGGCGACCGTGGCGAGGAAGGCCGCACGCAGGCTCAGGGTGCGCAGGAACAGCCAACCGCCCGAGCGTGCGGTCCCGCCGAGACCCGCGCGCTCGGGTCGAAGGGATGCCGTGTGCCGGCGCGCGAGTCGGCCGACCACGACCACATACGCACCGACCATCGCCCACTGCGCGACGACGGTGCCCGCCGCCGACCCCGCGATCCCCCATCCGAACCCGTAGATGAAGGCGGCGTTCAGAGCCGCGTTCGCGGCGAACCCGACACCCGCGATCCAGAGCGGGGTCACCGTGTTCTGCAGGCCGCGGAGCAGGCCGGTGGCCGCGAAGACGATGAGCATGGCCGGCAGGCCCCACATCGAGATCGACAGGTAGACGCGGGCGTTCTCGGCGACGTCGGGTGCCGCGCCGAACGCGTCGACCACGGCCGGGGTCGCCCACACCCCGGCGACGGCGAGGACGGCTCCGAGCGTCAGAGCGAGCCACATGCCGTCGATCCCGACCGAGACCGCGCGCCCGATCTCGCCCGCACCGAAGCGGCGCGCCACCGCAGGAGTGGTGGAGTAGGCGAGGAACACCATCAGACCGACGATCGTGTGCAGCACCGCTCCGGCGATCCCGAGCCCCGCGAGCGGCGCGACACCGAGGTGCCCGACCATCGCCGCATCGACGATGAGGAACAGCGGCTCCGCGATCAGGGCGCCGAGTGCGGGAACCGCCAGCCGGAGGATCGACCGATTGAGCGTCTCGGGCGGTCGGGTGGTCACGCGTCCGAGCCTATGGCGACCCACCGCGACGAAGGCAATGTCGGCATCCCCAGCCCGCTCCGAACATGGGGCATTTATCCTGGCTGAATGACCGAGACCCCCCGTTCCGGTCTCGCGCTCGATGAGCTGAGCGACGAGATCCGCCCGCAGGACGATCTGTTCCGACACGTGAACGGCCGTTGGCTCGAGCGCACCGAGATCCCCGAGGACAAGGCGCGCTGGGGCGCGTTCCACCTCATCGCCGAGCAGGCGGAGAAAGACGTCCGCGCCATCGTCGAGGAGTCGCAGCAGGCCGAGCCGGGCACCGAAGCCCGCAAGATCGGCGACCTGTTCGCGAGCTTCATGGACACCGCCCGCATCGACGAACTCGGCCGCACCCCGATCGACGACCAGCTGCGCCGTGTCGACGAGGTCCGCGAGGTCGCGGACCTCCTCCGTGTCACGGGCGAGCTGGAGCGCGAGGGCATGAGCGGGCTGATCGCCCTCTTCGTCGAGCCCGACCCGGGCGACCCGACGCGGTATGTCCCCGTGCTGTACCAGGGCGGCATCTCGATGCCCGACGAGAGCTACTACCGCCTCGACAACTTCGCCGAGACCCGCGATGCCTATCGCGCGCACATCGAGCGCATTCTCGACCTCGCGGGTGTTCCCGATGCGGCGGACGCCGCCGCCCGGGTGTTCGCCCTCGAGACCGAGATCGCGGCGCACCACTGGTCGCGCGAAGACAGCCGCGACGCGGTCAAGACCTACAACCTGGAGTCCTGGGACGACACGGTCGCGCTCGCCGGCGTCGACCTGGAGCCGTGGCGCGCCGGCGTCGCGCCCGGGCACGAGGGCGCCCTCGCCGAGGTCGTGGTCTACCAGCCCAGCTTCGTGGAGGCGCTCGGCTCCCTGCTGACGCCGGAGCGCCTCGACGACTGGAAGGCCTGGCTGCGCTTCAAGATCGTGCACGCCTCGGCCGCCTTCCTCTCCGACGCCTTCGTGGCCGAGAACTTCTCGTTCTACGGCACGCAGCTCACCGGGGTACCGGTGAACCGCGAGCGGTGGAAGCGGGGGGTGAGCCTCACCGAGGCCGCCCTGGGTGAGGCGATCGGCAAGGTCTACGTCGAGCGGCATTTCCCCCCGGCGGCGAAGGACGCGATGGACGGACTCGTCGCCTACCTCATCGAGGCCTACCGACGCTCGATCGCGTCGCTCGAGTGGATGACCGCCGAGACCCGCGAGCGCGCCCTGGCTAAGCTCGAGGCTTTCACGCCCAAGATCGGCTACCCCGTCCGCTGGAAGGACTACGGCGACCTCGAGATCGTCGCCGACGACCTGATCGGGAACGTCCGCCGGGCCAACGTGTGGGAGCATGACCGCCAGCTCGCCAAGGTCGGTCAGCCGATCGACCGCGACGAGTGGCACATGACCCCGCAGACCGTGAACGCGTACTACAACCCGCTCATGAACGAGATCGTCTTCCCCGCGGCGATCCTGCAGTACCCGTTCTTCGACGCGGACCGCGACTCGGCCGCGAACTTCGGCGGGATCGGTGCCGTGATCGGCCACGAGATCGGGCACGGCTTCGACGACCAGGGCAGCCGCTTCGACGGTGACGGGTCGCTGCGCGACTGGTGGACGGATGCCGATCGCACGGCGTTCGAGGAACGCACGAAGGCGCTCATCGCCCAGTACGACGCGCTCGTGCCCGAGGGACTCGCCGAGGAGCACCACGTCAACGGTGCCCTCACGATCGGTGAGAACATCGGTGATCTCGGTGGACTCGGCATCGCCATCTCGGCGTACCGGCTCTCGCTCGAGGCCGAGGGTCTCGACCCCGAGGGTCCGGTCGTCGACGGGCTCACCGGCATCCAGCGTCTGCTGTTGAGCTGGGCGCAGGTCTGGCAGCAGAAGGGCCGGGAAGCCGAGACCATCCGCCTTCTCACCATCGATCCGCACTCTCCCAACGAGTTCCGTTGCAATCAGATCGTGCGTAACATCGATGCGTTCTACGAGGCGTTCGAGGTCACCGAGGGCGACGCTCTCTGGCTCGACGCCGACCAGCGCGTCACCATTTGGTGAGGCGGAGTTTGTTGCTCTTCTGACCCCGAAGGAGCCACGCTCGTGGGCATGCCCCCGGTTCCCGAGCCCGCCGTCCCCGATCCCCTCGGTGGGGCCGTCGAGTCGTCACGACGCGATGCGCCCGCGCTCCGAGGGGCGGGACGGAAGGGTCCGAAGCGTCTCCCGCGACGCGCGGCTGCCGGAAGGCGCTCGTTCACCGCGACTCTTCGGGCGCTCGACGAGCTCGCCGCGTCGGGTGCGCGTGTCTCGGTGCGCATCGACGAGCTGGACGGCGGGGCGGAGGTGCTCGTCGGCGACGACTTCCTGACGCTGCCGGTCGGCGGCCTCGGTGTCGTTCCGCTCCTCGTCGACGTGGCGGCCTCCATCGAGGCGGGCACGATCGACGCGCTCGAGATCATCGACCGCTCCACGGTGCAGGGGACAGCGGTCGGCGGCGTGTGGCAGCACATGAAGGCGCCGGCTCTCCCGATCGCCGACGTCGCCGTGCTCGCGGCCTCCGCGGGAGACGCCCTGGCGGCGAACGCCCTGCTCCAGCGCGTCGGTCTCCAGGCCGTCCGTGCCCGGTCCGAGCAGCTGGGTCTGCGTCGAACGGCCCTGCTCGACCGGTTCCGAGACGACCGCGGACCCGACGACGCGCCCCACGTGGCGCTGTCGACCGCCCGTGAGATGGCGCAGCTGTTCGCGGGTCTCGTGAACTCGTCGGTGGTTTCTCCCGGCGTCAGCGCCCAAGTGGCCGAATGGCTGAGCCTGAACCACGACCTCTCGCTCGTGGCATCCGCCACCGGTCTCGATCCGTTCGCCCACGAGAACGACCAGCACGGCTTGCTCTTCATCAACAAGACGGGTCGCGCCGCGGGTGTCCGGGCCGAGGCGGGCGTCCTCGGGGGGCCGCGAGCGGGCGTGGCCTACGCGCTCATCATCAACTTCGACGACCTCTCGATCTCGCACCGTCTGCGGGCGCACGACGCCTTCCGGGTGCTCGGTGTCGAGCTCATGGAATACGTGTACTGACCCTCAGGCGCGGATGCTCCACACGCTCCGCGATCCGGCGGCGACCGCAGCCCCTGGCGCCGACTGCCTCAGCGGGACGTCCAGCGCAATCCCTTCTTCGTCTTCCGCTCCGGTGGGAACCTGGTGCCCTTCATCGACCGAAGGGATGCTGCCATGTCCGACTCCACCGCCCCCACCGACCCGTTCGCCGACCCCGCGGGGCCGACCGGACACTCGATCACCGACTGGACCGACCTCGGCCGCGAGATGTGGTCGTACCTGACCGGCCGCGGCGCCGCGGTGAACTACTCGTTCGTCGACATGACGATCGAGGTGCCGCGCGACATCGGCCCCGACGCCCCGCGCGCCACGTGGAAGCTCAACGGCACCCTCCGCGTCACCACCAGCGATGACACCGCGGCGGGCTCCGACCCGTACCGCGGCAACTGAGAGGCGGCGCCGACATGGTGCGCCTCGACATCGACCTGAGCTTCGCCGAACAGGACGGAGGGGCGGATGCCGGCATCCCGGCGTTCGAAGGGACGATCACCGCGGCGGGGTCGGAGGTGCGTGTCGTGATCAACGACCCGTCGCGGTTGCCCGGCAACGGGCGACGGACCCTCGCGGAGCTGTCGACGGTGGCCGACGCGCTCGCCGCGCGCGGGATCTCGGTGCGGGTCGAGGGACCCGACGGGCCCATCCTGCACCTGGGTGATGTGCGCCGCAGCGTTCTGCAACGTGTGGTCACGGGGTCGGCTCACATCCGGCTCGGCTCGGTCGCGGCCGTCGCTCCGCTGCTCGTGCGGCGCGGGGGCGACCGGGCGCCGCTGGTTCCCGTCCCTCCCGGAACGCCCCTGCCGCTCGTGCCCACCGTCAACCGGAGCGTGCGCCGGCGCATCACGACCACGCACTACACGCCGGGGTCCGGTCGGCCGCGCCTCATCTTCGCCGTCGGGTCGGCGACGTGGGACGGAAAGCCGCCGCGCGAGTTCGACCTGCTCCCCGAGCGCACGGTGATCGGCTCAGGCGACGAGGCCGACCTGCGCCTGCCGGGTCTCGCCCCCGTGCACGCCGAGATCCGCCACGAGGGTGACGACGAATACGTGCTCTACGGCTTCGACGAGGTCGGGGGCGGCGGCTCGTCCGTCGAGGGACGCCGCGGCACCGGGCGGATCCTGCGCACCGGGGCGCGGATCGAGCTCGGCGATTGGCGTCTGGCCTACTTCCGCGCGGAGTTCGCCGATCACGGCCGTCCGTACGGCGGACGCGTCGGCGGCGAGCTCGCCCGCCAGCGCAAGCAGCCCCCGCGCGGCGGCACGGGCCCCCTCAGCCGCGCAACGGATCCCGACTGACCCGCCCGGCCCGGCCCGGCCC
>NZ_LDRT01000142.1 GCF_001476655.1 Microbacterium testaceum
GTAGCGGGGGAGACCTCGTGGGGTGGGGGAACGATCGATGAGCAGCTCGATCTCCTCGGGACGCCACCCGTAGGCCATGCGCATGCGCTCCCGGAGGGCAGCGAGGGCGTCCGGCAGGGCGACCTCCACGCCGTGCACGCCATCGACGGCGGAGGAGTCCAGTTCCCGTGCCGCGAGACGCAGTTCGAGCAGCAGGCCGAGCACACGATCGGTGCCGAAAGCAGCGGTGGCAAGCCTCCAGTCGCCGATCGAGACCAGGATCCGGCGATGATCGTCGCGCACTTCGGCGTGCGCGACGGGACGCCCGACGAGACCCACGGCCACCCCGGTCATCAGCATCGCGGCGACCGCGGCGATGCCGGTGCCCGTCGGCGAGAACACGCTCCGACTCAGCGGTGACTCCGGGGTCGCGGCGACGACGAGCCGGAGAGCGGAGTAGGCGCCGTAGGTGCACATGGTCGCACCGAGGACGCACATCGACGCCCGCGGGAGCTCACGATTGCGCAGGGTGAGGACGGCACCGGCGGCGCTGACGAGCGTCAGGACGCCCGCCTTCACGGCGAGGGAGGTGGCGAGGGGGAGCAGAGCCGAGCTGAGACCGGTGAGAGCCGCGAGACAGAGGGCCGAGGCGAAGGCGATCGGGGACACGCTCCGCCCGTTCCCCGGAGGCCAGACCGCCACGCACACGAGGGCCGAGGCCAGCACCATCGCGGTGTCCGCCGTGACGAGTGCGCCCGTGCCGCCGCCGCTGAAACGCACGACGTACATCGCGCCCGCGCCCACCGACAAGGCGCCGGATACCGAGACGAGACGCAGGAAGACGCCGAGCGGTGTCGGGCTGGACAGGCGCGGCAGGACCACGCGGATGATCCCCGCGGCCAACCCGACGCACATCACGACGACACCGATGGACAACAGCATGTTCCCCCCGCGTCTCATCATGCGGTGATCGAGGTCACCGCATGATTTCTCGGCTTCGCTCTTGACGCGCGGATGCCGTTTGTGCCGAGGTGATCGGTCAGCGTCGTTCTCCGCGGCGGTGGACGTCGCGGCGGTGCTCCTCGCTGGGGCTCCGGCCCCACGTCCGAGGCGGCTCATCGCAGAGGAGGTCCAGCTCCGCCGCGCGCCACCCGTAGGACACGCTGAGATGTTGGTGCAGGGCGGAGAAGCCTGTCGACGCACCGATCTCGACCCCGTGCCAGGCGTCGACGCTCGAGGCGTCGAGCTGACGGGCCGCGAGACGCAGCTCCGCCACGATGGCCGCCAGCTTGTCTCTGCCGAACGTCCGCTGCGCGTCGCGCCAGCCGCAGATGACGACGCGTCTCCGGGTGCGTCCGGTCGGGTGGGGGTCCGAGGACGGAGAGCGACCGAGGGCGATGCCCCCCACGGCCAAGCCGATCGTGGCGATGGCCACGAGCGCGCTGGTGGCCGGGGAGAAGGCGACGATGACCCCCTCGGGGAAGGGCACGGGAGCGAGCGCGACGAGCAGGCGGAGGAAGGAGAAGACCGCGTACAGCGCGGTCGACGCCGCCAGGGCGCGCCGGGCGGAGAGCGGGAGGAAGGTCGCCCGCAGGGCGCCTGCACTCGCGAGGCCGACGACGAGGGTGAGCGCGGCCACCTTCACCAGCAGGGAGACGTCCGTCGGCAGCACCGCGGAACCGACGATGACAGCGGCGGTGACGATGGCGACCAGGACGCTCGGGATGCGGCGGCGACCGGGGGGATGCAGCGCGACGGCGAAAAGGGCCGGCGAGAGGACCATCGTGGCGTCGGCGCTGACGAGCGACGTCATTCCTCCGCCGTTGTACCGAATGATGTACAGCGCCGCACACCCGATCGCCAGAATGCCGGAGATCGCCGAGAGCCGGAGGAAGTCGGGGAGGGGCGGCGGTGCGTCCAACCGCGGCATGATCACGGCGATGACGCCGGCACCCACCAGCGTGCACATCACCAGTACTGCGATGGAGAGAAGCATGAGACCCCTGCTCCTCATCATGCGCGCGACCGCAGATGGCGGAGGAGGCTTTGTCAACGCTGTGGCCGAAGTGATATGTGCGTGCTGTGCGTCGTAGCGGTCGTGGCCGCGTCGAAATGTCCCCCGCCGGGTGAGCACGGGTGTCGATCGGCGGTGCCGCTCAGTCGAAGTCGGCGGCGACCGCGTTCCGGTGGTACTCGAAGATGATGCTGGTGCGCGTGGATGCCACGCTGTGCCGCGCCGAGAGGTGATCGACGACGAAGCGGCGCACCGCCGAGGAGTCGTCGACGGCGATGTGGACGAGGAAGTCGTCCGCCCCGCCGAGGAAGAAGAGCTGGATGACATCCGGATGCCGGCGCACGTCGTGCGCGAAGGCGCGGATGCTCTCCTGCCGCTGGCCCGGCCGCAGGGTGACCCCGACGATCGCCTGCAGGCCTCGTCCGAGTCGGCTCTGGTCGACGGCCGCGTGGAAGCCGGTGATCAGACCCCGGTCGACGAGGGAGCGCAGACGCGTGTGGGCCGTCGAGGCGGCGACCCCCAGATCCTCGGCGATCGCCGCGTTCGTCATGCGCGCGTCCGCGGAGAGGAGTTCGATGATGCGTGCGTCGTGCGGGTGAAGCTCATCATCGGGCATCGCAGATCCTTCGGTCGACGGGGGTTCTCAGGGCTCAGGCATTCGACGATACGCCGAAGACGTGGCATCCAGGAGAAGGATCATCGGTGTAACGCCACCGAAACACTCGTTTCTGCGATTCTCTCCGCACTGCTCATCCGCTCCAGGAGGACCCCGTGCGCGTTTCCGTGCCGACCGAGATCAAGAACAACGAGAACCGTGTCGCGATGACGCCCGCGGGTGTCGACGCGCTCGTCCACCGCGGCCATGACGTGTTCGTGCAGGCCGGGGCCGGTGAGGGCAGTGGGTTCTCCGACGAGCAGTATCGCGCCGCCGGCGCCGAGATCGTCGCCACCGCCGAGGAGACGTGGGCGCGCGCCGAGCTCTTGGTGAAGGTCAAGGAGCCGATCGCCCCCGAGTACGGCTTCCTCCGCCCGGACCTCACCCTCTTCACCTACCTGCACCTCGCCGCCGACCGACCGCTCACCGACGCCCTCGTGGCCGCCGGCACGACCGCCGTCGCCTACGAGACCGTGCAGACCGCCGACCGTGCTCTGCCGTTGCTCGCCCCCATGAGCGAGGTCGCCGGACGCCTGTCGATCATCGAGGGAGCGCACCACCTGCTGCGCGCGTCGGGCGGCCGTGGGCTCCTCCCCGGCGGTGTCCCCGGCACGCCGCGCGCGAAGGTCGTCGTCATCGGCGGCGG
>NZ_LDRT01000143.1 GCF_001476655.1 Microbacterium testaceum
GTCGTCGAGGACGACACGGCCGGCGAGGCCCCGCGGGTCGGTCACCGCGCGGTCGACGAGGTCGCCGAGGTCATCGTCGCCGAGTGGGCGGAGGGTCAACAGCAGCGACCGCGAGAGCAACGGCGAGATGACCGAGAACGACGGGTTCTCGGTGGTCGCGGCGATCAGCACGACCCAGCCGTTCTCGACGCCCGGCAGCAGCGCGTCCTGCTGCGCCTTGGTGAAACGGTGGATCTCGTCCAGGAACAGGATCGTCGACTGCCCGTAGAGATCGCGCTGGGTGAGCGCCTCCTGCATCACCTCGCGGACGTCTTTCACGCCGGCGGTGATCGCCGACAACTCGACGAAGCGCCGCCCCGACGATCGCGCGATGGCCTGCGCGAGCGTGGTCTTCCCCGTCCCCGGCGGTCCCCACAGGATCACCGAGACGGCGGATCCGGATGCCGAGGAGTCGGTGGTCGCGAGAGTGAAGAGCGGCGATCCGGGGCGCAGCAGATGGCCCTGGCCCGCGACCTCGTCGAGGCTCGTGGGTCGCATTCGGACCGCGAGCGGGGTCTGGCCCTGGAAGAGGGCGGAGGAGGCGGGCACCGATCCAGGCTATCCGGGGCCGCTGACACCGGCACCGGTCTTTTGTCGGGCTCGCGCCGTGCTGCGTAGGATCGGGGACGGTCGCAGGGCGGCCGGAGGAGGTCGATGTGGCGACGGGTGGGAAAGACCGGCAGAGTCGCGAGCAGCGTGAGCGCGCGCGTGCGTACCAGGCGCGGCAAGAGCTGCATCGTCGTCAGGGCCAGCGTCGGCGGCGCGACAACATCCTCGGGATCGTCGTCGGAATCGTCGTCATCGCCGGTGCGGTCGCGGCGCAGACCGCGTACTTCGTGGCGGGTCCCGGCGCTCCGACGCCGGCTCCGACGGTGACGGACTCCCCCTCCCCCTCCACCGCTCCCGATGCTCCTCTTCTCGACCCGGAGCAGACGACGGCCCCGTCGCCCTGATCCCGTCACGCCGCGGTCGGGCGTACTAGGCTCGGGATCGTCCTTCTCCCCCAGGCGGCTCTGCCGCGATGAGGTGCTACTTCCGTGACTTCCGCTTCCTCCCCCGACACCGCCGGCCCGCTCGACCCCTCGAGCGACGCGACCGACGAGCTTGTTCCCGCCGACGAGACGACGGTCTCGCCCGACGAATCCGCGGCGGCCACCGATCCGGCCGACGTCCCCGCTGAGGCTCCAGATGCCTCGTCGACCGACGCCGCCGAACCTGTCGACACCGCCGGTCTCGCCGATGAGTCCTCCGCTGATGCGACCGCCGCAGCGGATGCCGCCGACGCCCCCGCCGA
>NZ_LDRT01000144.1 GCF_001476655.1 Microbacterium testaceum
GGGTCGCGGGGTCGCGGGGTTGCGGGGTGGGGGCGACGCCGGGCTGCGGGTCAGCGGCCCTGGCGCTTCTTGTAGGGCTTGGGCTGGCCCTTGACGATCGGGGCGCGGCCCTTGCCCTTCGACGCCTTCGCCTTGCCGCCGCCGGGGGACTTCTGCTTCGGCGCGGCGGGCGGGGCGTCGGCGATGCGGTGGTGCGCCTCCTCGAGCAGTAGACGCCCCGCGGGGGTGAGCTGGGTGGGTGGGGTCCGCGAGATCAACGATTGCCCCACCTCCTCCTCGAGGTTGTCGATCGTCGTGTAGAGGGACGCGAGGGGGATGCCGAGCTGCTCGGCCGAGCGAGGGAAGTGCAGCTCCTCGGCGAGGACGGCGAACCGGCGGAGATGCTCGAGCTTCATGGCATCCATTCTCCCGCGTCGAACGGAGTGCCGTTGAGTGTCCTGGAAACGCCGCAACGGGGGTGCTGCAAACGGCGTGTTCTGGACACTCGACGGGGAGGCGCTGCGGTCGCGAGGGCGGGGTCAGGCGGCGGATGCCAGGAAGCGATCGGCGGTGCGCAGCGACAGGGCCATGATGGTCAGGGCGGGATTCGCGGCGATGGCCGAGGGGAAGACGGAGTTGTCGCAGATCCACAGGTTGGGGATCTCGTGCGAGCGGCCGTCGGCATCCACGACGCCGTCGGACGGGTCCAGCGACATCCGACACGTGCCGATCGTGTGCGCCGTGCGGGCGAGCACCATGGTCTCGCGGGCTCCGGCCGCCTCCATGACCCGCACCATGAACGCCGTCGCGTGCCTGTCGAGCGCCTTCTCGTTCGGGCCCGCCGTGAAGCTCACGCGCGCGCGGGGGATGCCGAACTCGTCGGTCTCGTCGGCCAGGGTGAGCCGGTTGCCGTCGGAGGGGAGGCACTCGGCGTTGATGCCGATGCCCGCCATGAACCGCGCCTGCTCGAGCCGCCGCATCAGCTCGGGACCCCAGAGGCCCCCGCCGCGCACGAGCGTGGTCGAGAAGGTCACGGGCATCACGCCGAGGCTCTGCACCAGATAGCCCCCGGCGAAATCCGCGTCGGCGGGGCGCATCATGTCCTCGCTGATGAGCGAGGAAGGGTAACCGCGGTGCCCGCGCACCGGCTCGTCGAAGCGGCCCCACACCTGCGTCGCGCCGTGCGCGAGGAAGTTGCGGCCGACCTGTCCGTTGGCGTTCGCGAGGCCGGTGTGCAGGAGCAGGCGCGGCGTCTCGACGCCCCCGCCCGCGAGCACGAGCGACCGGCAGCGCTGACGCACGTCGACGCCGTTCTGGCGGTAGACGACGGCCTCGACGTGGCCGCGCGCGTCGAGCTCGATCGCGTGCACCATCGCCTCGGCGCGGATCTCGGCCCCGGCGGCGACCGCCGCGGGCAGGTAGGTGTTGGCGGTGGAGGCCTTGGCATCCGTCCGGCACCCCTGGTGGCACTCGCCGCAGTTGATGCACGCTCCGCGCTCGCCGTGGTGGTCCTGCAGCCGCGCCCGGGTGAGGACGGCGGCGGGCGCGTCGGCCCAGCGGATGCCGAGGGCATCGCAGCCCTTCGCGACGAGGTTCGCGGGCGCATTGCGCTTCGCGGGGGCGTACGCGTAGGTGCGGTCCGGGTCCCACGGGTACGGCGTCGGACCCGAGACGCCGATGTCGCCCTCGACGCGCTCGACGTACGACAGCAGCTCGTCGGGGTCGACGGGCCAGTCGCGGCCCTCGCCCGTCTCGGTGCGGAGCGCGAGGTCCCGGCGATCCGGACGCGGGGTGAAGGCGCCCCAGTGCAGCATCGATCCGCCGACGCCCCGGCCGCTGTTGTTGGGGCCGAACGCGGTGGGGTCATCGCCACCGCTCAGGCGCTCGGACATCCAGTTGATCTCGACCGCTTCGGTCTCATCGGGCGTGAGGTCGCCGAGCGCGAAGTGACGGCCCGCCTCGATCGCGACCACGCTCAGGCCCTTCTGCGCCAGTTCGGCCGTCAGCGGCGCGCCGCCCGCGCCGGTTCCCACGACCACGACGTCGACGATCTCGTCGACGCCGTACGTGCGCATCTGCTCGATGTTCATGCCGCGTCTCCCGCCGCTACGGTGTTCATGCCGCGTCTCCCGTCGCTACGGTGCCGCCGACGCCGGCGGGCTCCCAGTCTTCGCGGCGTCCGAGCCGCAGTTCCACATAGCCCCGCATCGGGCTGCCGCCGGTGGCGAACCCGTCGTATCCGAGGCGCGCCATGCTCGCGGGGTGCGCGAGCCACTGCCGCACGAGGTCGTTGCGGGCGTCTTCGAGCCACAGCTTCAGCCGAGCCGCGTCGAAGGGGCCCTCGGCATCCGTCGTCCCCTCGATCGCGGCGCGCAGCACGTCTTCGCGCGACGTCGGGTCGGTCGGCCAGATCGCGGCGAGCGTATCGAGGCCCGCACGGTACGCCTCCGGGTCGGGAGGCAGGTCGGCGTTGCGCCACCCGTCCCCCTCGCCGCGCGCGAGCTGCGCGTCGACGCGCGCGGCGATGTCGATCGCGGGTCCGTCCTGCGGGACGACGAGGTCGGCGATCTCGCGGAGAAGCGTCAGCTGGGCGAGATCGAGCACGCGCGGGGCATACCCCCGGTCGTCGGGAATCGCGCGGAGGTTCAGGATCCCGCGCACGCGCGCATCGACCCGGTCGCCGGCGATGAGGGCGGCCCAGTCGCCGGGGACGACCGGCCCCAGGAGAACCTCGTCCGCCGCGAAGCGCGCGATCGCCTCGGAGGCCTCGGGGGCGCGCTCGAGGGGGATGAGGTGGCCCGTGTCCTCGAGCGAGACGAAGCGCGCGCGGGGATACACGGATGCCAGCAGCCCGGGCTGAGCGGCGGCACCGAGGTCGCCGTCATCCGTGCCGGCCAGCACGAGGACGGGCAGGTCGAGGGTTCCGACCTCCGCGGAGGCATCGACGCGGCTGCCTGTCTCGAGCCACGCGCGCCACGCGCCGGGGGAGGTGCGCCGGAGGTCGGCGACGGCATCGGCGTGTGCGGCGGCGTCGAGCGGCTCCGCGGTGTTCTGCGCGAGGAAGGTCTCGGCATCCTGATCCGAGATCGCTCCGTCGGCCACCCAGGAGAGCATGCGCTCGCGGCGCTCCTCGTCCATCGGCTCCGGACGCGGGGGCGAGGGCGCCATCAGCACCATTCCGGCAAGCCCCACCAGCGGAGCCTCCCCGCGGAGGACCCGGGATGCCACGAGCCCGGCGATCTTGCCGCCCATGCTGTGGCCGCCCAGCATCCAGCGCCCCCGCGCGTGACGGGCGAGGTGGTCGATGACGTGGTCGACCGTGGCCTCGAGGGACGTGTCACGGGCGTCGGCGAGCGAGCCGAAGCCCGGGAGATCGATGCCCTCGACGCGCACGCGGCCGTCGAGAAGCCCTGCGACGCGATCGAAGGAACCGGCGCTCGCGCCGAGCGCGTGGAGGAGGAACAGGGTGACGGTCTCCCCGCCCGAGGCGGTGGGGTTGTCGGTGGGCATATGTTCACGCTCGCGCACGGAGGGGGCTCGAACGGGTCGCTTGCGCGGCGGGCCGTTATGCGCAAGGGCGTCGATATCGCGCGGCGAGCGGCGGCGAGGCGGGCCGAACTCCTGAGAATCCGGGCTCTTCTGCCGCCCATCCTCGTTCGGCGGGCTGGCGCGCGCGGAAAGTCAGGAGTTTCGCACGCGATCGGGCGGCGCCGCGGCGGGAGCGCCCGCCGCGGCACGACGAACGCCCCGTCGCACGCGGGACGGGGCGTTCGCGGGGATCGTTACGGGGTGACCATGCCGCCGTTGACGTTCAACGTCTCGCCCGAGACGTAACTCGACTCCGCGGACGCCAGGAAGACGAACGCGGGCGCGATCTCGGCGGGCTGACCCGCACGCTGATAGGTGCTCTCGTCGTCGAAGTGCTCCATCTGGTCGTCGGAGACGCCCTGACTCACCTGGAGAGCCGACCACGTGGGGCCGGGAGCGACGACGTTGACCCGGATGCCGCGCGGTGCGAGCTGCTGGGCCAGCCCCTTCGAGAGGTTGTTGATCGCCGCTTTCGTCGCGGCGTAGTCGAGCCGGTCGGGGGCGGGGACGTACGCCTCCAGGGAGGCGGTGTTGATGATCGTGCCGCCCTCGGGCAGGTGCGCGAGGGCCGCCTTCGTGATCCAGAACGGGGCGAACACGTTCGTGCGGAAGGTCTGCTCGAACTGCTCGTCGGAGAGGTCGTCGACCTTCTCGACCATCACCTGCTTGCCCGCGTTGTTGACGACGATGTCCAGCCCGCCCAGGGCCTCGGCGGCGTGGGCGACGAGGTCACGGCACGCGCCGGGGTCGGTGATGTCGGTGGCGATCGAGACGCCGGTGCGGCCGGCATCCCGGATCTGCTCGAGGATGTGGTCGGCGTCGCGTTGTTCCGCGGGAAGGTGCACGATCGCGACGTCGGCACCCTCGCGGGCGAAGGCGATCGCGACGGCTCCGCCGATCCCGGAATCGCCACCCGTGATGAGCGCTCTGCGCCCCTCGAGCCGGCCGAGACCCCGATAGGTCTTCTCGCCCAGATCGGGCACGGGCGTCATCTCGGCTTGGATGCCCGGTTCGGGCTGATGCTGAACGGGCGGCTCGACGCGCGCGTACCGGGTGACGGGATTGTCGAAGGAGAACTGATCGCGATCGGAGGTCATGTCTCGACGGTAGGCATCGCCCCCGGTCGAGAACGGGGCCTTGACGTGATCCGGGATCGCCGCGCACGCGGCGCTTCACCCGCGGGTGTCGCCTGGGTCGCCCGGGCCCCGAAGGGAGACGACGTCCCTACCGTCGACGCGTGACCGCCCCCGCCACTCCCCGCATCCTGCACCTCGTCGATCGCGTGACCGGCGGCGTGCCGGTCGCGGTGCGCACGTACGTCGCGAACTCCCCCGCGGGAGTGGAGCACGTCATCGCCGCCCCCTTCGCCGAGGGGCAGCCGGCTCCGGTCTGGGCGGGGACCACGGCCACGCTCGTCGCCTGGGACACCACGTCGGCACTCAGCGCCATGCGGGATCTGCGCCGGATCCTCCTCGCGAGGCAGTACCACGTCGTGCACGCGCACTCCAGCTTCCCCGGCGTCTACGCGCGGCTGCTGAACACCGCGCGTCGGACGCGACTGGTGTACACCCCGCACTGCTTCGCCTTCCTCCGCGCCGACGTCGCGCGCCCGGTGCGCGGGATCTACCGCTTCATCGAGAAGGTGCTTCGAGGGCGAGCGACGATCGTGGCAGCCTGCGGTCCGGGCGAGAGGGCGGAGGCTCTTCGGATCGGGGTGCCTCCGGACCGCGTGCTGGTGGTGCCGAACGTCGCGTCCGTCTCCGCCGGGCCGTCCGACTCCCGGGGCCCGAGAGCGCCGGGGGCACCGGTGCGCGTCGGGATGCTCGGGCGGGACGCTCCGCAGAAGGACCCGGCGTTCTTCCGCGCCCGGGTGGCGGAGTTGCGCGCGGCGCTACCGGTTCCCGTGGAGGCCTGGTGGATCGGCGACGGATCGGACGTCGATCCCGCCGTGCACGTGACCGGATGGCTGACGCCGGTCGAGGTCGCGGCACGCTTGCGCGCGCTCGACCTCTACCTGCACACGGCCGCGTGGGAGGGGTTTCCCATCGCGATCCTCGACGCTCACGCAATGGGCCTTCCCGTTCTCGCGCGAGCGATCCCGGCTCTTCCCGGCCTTCCCCCGGAGCTCACCATCGCCGGGGGAAGGGGGAGGTTCCTGGATGCGGTCCGCGCCGGCGCCCTGGCGACGTGGAGCGTCGAGAACCACGCCGCCTGGGCCGCCTACCTGGGCGCTCGTACGCCCGGAGCCCAGCGGGAGGCGTTGGCCAGAGCCTGGGATGTGCGCGTCGGACGCTGAGGTCAGCGTCGGATCTCGGCCTGGACCTCGGCCACCACCTCGGCGACGCGTCTCGCCGAGAGGGCCCACGAATATGCGGCCTCGTTGATGCGACCTCGCCGGGAGAGCTCGGCGCGCAGGGCGGGGTCGCTGTCGAGGCGCTCCAGGCCCCGGCGGATGTCGTCGGGGTCGAGAGGATCGATCCAGAGCGCCGAATCGCCCAGGACAGCGGGAAGCGAGGCCGCTCGCGCCGCCAGCACCGGGGTGCCCGAGCGTTGCGCCTCGAGCGGTGGGATGCCGAAGCCCTCGTACAACGAGGGGAACGCGAAGGCGGTGGCCCCGCGGTAGAGCCGGGCGAGTTCGGCGTCGTCCACGCGGCCGAGGAAGCGGACCCTGTCGTCATCGCCGCTGCGCGTCGCCGCGTGGAACGCGCGCGCCTGACCCCCGACGATGAGCAGTCGCCGGATGTGGCGCAGGTCCGCTCGATGGAAGGCGGAGAGCAGGGCGTCGAAGTTCTTGTGCCGGTTGGGGGAGGACACCGCGAGCAGGTAGACGCACCCCTCGTCGTGGGCGGGGCCGTCGGCGGTGAAGTCGCCCGAGACCGCGTTGGCGACCACGCGCAGCTTCTCGGCCGGCACCCGGTAGTGCTGCGCGATCTCGCGCGCGGAGAAGTCGCTGACCGTGATGACGCGGGCGCTCGCGCGCAACAAGGGCGGGATCAACGCCCGGTAGAGAAGGCGGAACGACCGCGCGAAGCTGTCGGGATGGCGCACGTAGGTGATGTCGTGGTGTGCCACGATCTGCGGTCGATAAGTCACCGGGCCCGTGGTGGCCAGGCCCAGCAGCAGCGGACGACCCTCGCGGGCCAGATACGCCGGCAGGTCGATCTGCTCCCACGGATGCCCGTGCCGACGTCCGATCTGGCGGACTTCGACGCCCAGGTCGGCGTCGATGAGATCCCCCGGGGGCGCGACGATCACGAGCGGCGTGAGTGGAGCGAGTTCGCGAACGATCTCTCGGGCGAATCGCTGGACGCCGGTGGTGCGGTGGGTGAGGAAACGGCCGTTGACGACCGTCGGCGCATCGGACATGGTCATGCGGGCGGGCTCCGTACGGGGATCGGGCGGGAAGGAGGGGTGGCGAGGATCCTCCCGGTCTCGGCGTCGCGCTCGCCGCGACGAAGACCGAGACGGAGGTGACGGACGGGGTGAATCGTCGCATCGTCGCGGGATCTCATGATCGTGCATGCAGCCACTCGCGCACGCCCCGGCGAAGGCGGCTCCACCGCGCGCGAGTGGGATCGTCGGTGGGGTCTCCGGCGCTGTGTGCGGAGGCCAGAGCGATGTCGTCCGGTGGCCAGACGAAACGGATGACGAGGCGTGCGCGCACGATCCACGACAGCCCGCGCATCGCCACCCAGTAGGCGCGTACTCGACTCGACTCGGCGCGCCACGCCCAATCGCGCGGAGTGCCCTCGTCGGCATCGAGAGACCCGGGAGCCGCCAGCGGCGCGAGTTCGTCGCGCAGCGCGACGACGGCGCCGAGCTCCCTCGCCCGCTCGAGCGTGTCGGGGGCGCGGGCGAGCAGACGAGCGGCACCGTCGGAGATGTCGCGGGTGCGCGGCCCGGCGCCGATGACCGGTCGTACAGCGTGGATGGCGGCGAGCACGGCGTGCGTCGAGACGCGCGGCACGAGGATGTCGACGGCACCGAATCGGAGGGGTTCGGCGTCGCGGAGCACGATCTCGAACGCCGCCGCGTCGTCGATCGTGAGCCCGGGGAAGCGGCGATGGATGTCGATCTCGCAGCCCCATCGCTCCGGTCGCATGGTGGCGGTGTGATGCACCGCGGTGCCGCGCCAGGCATCGGGCTCGCGGGCCCACCCCCACGGCTCGAGCGCTTCCGCGAGGTCGTCCCACCGCGCCGGGTCGCACCAGACGTCGACGTCGCCGGAATGCTCCCGTTCGCGCAGGCCCTGCAGCATGAGCGCGGGTCCTTTCGTGAAGACGCAGCGAATGCCGTGCTCCGCGGCCACCTGGGCGGTGAGGGCGTACACGAGCTCGTGCAGGGGCGAGGAGAGGACGGGTGGTGCGAGCTGCGTCACTCGAGCCGGGTGGGTGGCGTCGCGAGTCACGATGCCGGCCTGTGCCATCTCGGAGAGGATGACGCGTTCCGCGGCCGAGACGGCGTCTTCCTGGACGGGCGCGCTGTCGATGAGGCGTCGCCAGAGCGCGGCGCCCTCTCCGACCAGACAGAGAACGTCACCGGGGACGGCCGGGACGAGAAGGACCTCGGCTCCGCGCTCGAAGAGGGCGGAACCTTCCACGTCGAGGGCTCCGTACGCGATCGCGAACCACCCATGGGCGGGTGGGGAAGAAGACATTCATCGCTCCGGGCGGGGTAGGGGGCGATCTCTCACTCTCCCGCCTGACCGAGGACGTCGGGCCCCCGCATCGCTCCCTCACGGGGGAAGCGAATCGAAAGTCACCCGTCGGATCATCCGCTCGGCGTCGAGCCGAGGACCTCGTGCCGGTGCCCGGAGGCGTCAGCCTGCGCCACCCCGGTCGACCAGCAGTGTGGGAACGAGGTGGGTGTGCGAACCGGTGGCGGGCGAGGCCGTTCGCGCGAGGATCGTTTCGGCCGCACGCCGTCCGAGGTCGGCGATGTCGTAGTCGACGATCCGGATGCGGCGCGGCAGCACCCGCGACAGCTCGAAGTCGTCGAAGCCCGCGATGTCCACGTCGGCACCCCGGGGCAGGATCGCCTCGAGGGCACCGATCGTCAAGCGGTTGTTGGCGCAGAAGACGGCGGTCGGAGGGTCGGCCGCATCGAGAAGGCTCTGCATGGCCGCTCGGGCATCGGCCGGAGTGTGCAGGTTCTGCACCACGAGGGCTGGGTCGGGTTCGCGGCCGGCGGCGTCGAACGCCTCGTGCGCTCCGGCCCAGCGCTCGGCCATGGTGAAGATGCCGGGTGCGTCCGTCAGCACGGCGATCCGGCGGTGCCCGTGTTCGAGCATCTCGGCCACGGCGGCGCGGGCGCCGCCGCGATTGTCGAGCAGGATGGCGTCGCCCGGGATGCCCGTCCCGGGACGGTCGAGGAACACGACAGGAGTGCCGAGCGCCACCTCTCGCGCCAGGTACGAATGGTCGTCGGCGGTCGGCACGACGATGAGCCCGCCGACCTGGCGCTGGCACAGGTCGAGGGCGAGGGCGCGTTCGGTGGCGGCGTCCTCCTCGCTGGACGCCATGACGAGGTGCATGCGTTCGCGCGCGGCCACCGCCGACACGGCTGCGGCGACGGCCATGTAGAACGTGTTCGACAGGTCGGCGGCGATGAAGCCGATCGTGTCGCGGTTACCCGAGCGCAGACTCGCGGCCAGGACGTTGCGGTGATAGCCCAAGCGCGCGACCGCCGCCTGTACCCGCTCGGTCATGGCCGGGTCGACGTAGGGCTCGCCGTTGATGACGCGTGAGACGGTCTTCAAGCTCACGCCGGCGTCGGCAGCGACATCGACCATGGTGGGTCGGCCGGACTTGCGCATGCGTCTCCTCGGATGATGCCGCGGAGGGCGGCGTCCTCCGAGCATAGGCAATGCGCCGGTCGTCGCCGGAGATGCGGGAGCAGGACCCCCGGGGACACGGCGATCAGGGCGCCTCGTTCGCCACGAGGCACCCTGATCGCGCGCGAGGCTCAGATCTCCGGCGCGACGAACGTCCCGTTCTCGTGCGAGGCGATCGCGGCCGCGAAGAGGCGGTGCGTGAGTGCCGCCTCGTCGGGACGGACGCAGCCGAAACCCTCGCCCAGCTCGCCCACGTACTCGGCGAGGAAGGCCGCCCACATCTGCAGGATGGCATCCGAGAATCCGGACTCGAAGTTCGGGCCCGTCACCGTGGGCCACACCGACTGGCTGCCCGCGTCGACGCTCTGCCAGCTCTGCTCGCGGCCGACACCCGGCACGTCGACGAAGGCGAACACCTCGACCTGCTTGGGGTTCTTGGTGCTGAAGCGCACGCCGCCCGACATGCCGATGGCCTCGAACTCCCACGTGTTCTTCTGACCCGGCGCGATGCGCTTGGTCTCGGTGGTGAGCGGGAAGGGCGCCCCCTCGTGGCGGGCCCAGGAGTGGATCACGGCGTTGTCCCACGTGTCGCACGGCTGCGGCGAGCCGTCGGGGCCGGGGCGCTCGGTGACGATGTCCTGCAGGACGCCGACGATTCTCTCGGGCGTCCAGCCCAGGCGCAGCGGCACGTGCCAGGTGTGCATGCCGAGGTCGTTGAGCACGCCCGCGTCGCCGCAGAACTGTTTCTGCCGCTTCCAGTTGAGGGGCTTGTTCACGTCGATGTCGCTCGAGTGCAGGAACGTGCACTTCGCCTCGACGATGCGCCCGAGAGCGCCGGATCGCACGTAGTCGACGGCCCACTGGGCGCCGGGGAAGAACGGCATCTCGCTCGACACGCGGACGAACGACTCGGGGTTCTCGTCGATCGCGGCCACGACCGCATCGGCGGCGGCGCGGTCGATGCCGAACGGCTTCTCGGCGAGGAGGGCCTTGCCGGCGCGGACGGTGTCGACGTAGAGGCGCTCGTGCAGATCGTGGCGCACGGCGATGTACACGACGTCCACGCGCGGATCGGCGAGGAGCTCGTGATGATCGGTCGTCGTCAACTGCACGGTGTCGATGCGCTCGAAGAACGAAAGCGCCGCGGGATTGATGTCGCAGACCGCCACGAGCTCGGGCTCGGCGGGGTGATCGATGAGGGCGGGCCAGCGGCGCAGCGCCGCGGCGATCTCGCGTCCCATGAGGCCGCCGCCGATGATGCCGACGCCCACCTTCTTGCCGGTCATTCGGTGCCTCCTGCGTCGGTCGGGGTGGTCGGGGTGGTCGAGCGCGTCATGCCCCACCGCCGATCAGGGCGAGGGCCTCGTCGACCGAGGCATCGTCGTGGACGACCGCCATCAGGGCCGCGGTGATGCCGGCGGGGTCGTCGTGCTGGATGACGTTGCGGCCGTAGACGATGCCGCGGGCGCCCTGCTCGAGCACCGCGCGGGTGCGCTCCAACAGGGTGCGGTCATCGACACGTCCGCCGCCGCGCACGAGAACGGGAGTGTCCCCGGCGGCCTGGATGACCTTGTGGTAATCGGTGATGTCGTCGGTCGGGTCGGCCTTGATGAGGTCGGCGCCGAGTTCGCGGGCCTGTCGCACGAGGGTGACGATCTTGGCCGTGTCGCCGTCGACGCCGTACCCGCCGGATCCGGGCTTGGTCTGCATGACGAGGGGCTCGATCATGAGCGGCATGCCGTAGCGCTCGGCGTCGGTGCGCAGCGCCAGGATCGAGCGGATGCACTGCTCGCGCACCTGCGGTTCCCCCGGCAGGTCGAGCAGGTTCACGCACACGGCGACCGCGTCGAGGCGGACGGCGACCTCGATGGCATCCGGAACGAGAACGCTGTGCAGGGGTGACTCGAGCGGGTCGCCGTAGACGTTGGCGATGTCGGTGCGCAGGACCAGTCCGGGCTTCTGCTTGCCGGGGGCGGACTGCAGCAGCGGCGCCTGGCCGAGGGTCAGCTGCACGGCGTCGGGGCCGGCGTCGACGAGCGTCGCGACGGTCTTGGCCATGTCTTCGATGCCGGTGAGGAAGTGGTGCTCGTGGAAGGCGCCGTGGTCGACGGCGACGTCGAGCGCGCGGCCGGAATGCGCGTTGAACAGGCGATTGAGGCGGGGTTTCGACATGGGGTGTGGGTCTCCGAGACGTCGTGTCGGGGCGCGGCTCTGCGCTCGACGGTCAGTATGCGGGCACAAGACAACGTTGTCAATCGCTGCTAGCGTGAATCGCGCAACGGCGAGGAAGGCGGAGCTCATGGGCGAGCTGTACGGATCCACCATCGACGAGGCGCGTCGGCGTATCGGCTCGAGCGCGCAGCTGGCGAGCGTGGAGGCGTCGGTGCGCACCGACGGGCCGGATGCCGGGACCCGGCGCCTGCGGATGATCGCGGGGGAGCTCGAGGTCGAGCTGCTGCCCGATCGCGGTCTCGACCTCGGGCAGGTGCGCCATCGCGGCGTCCCGCTGGCGTGGGTGTCGCCGACCGGATGGCCGCGGCCGGGCGCCGGGGGATTCGGCGCCTCGTTCGGGGGCGGTCTCGTGACGACGTGCGGCCTGCTCTCGTTCGGGCCCCCGTCGGTGGACGCCGAGGGGGAGCATCCGCAGCACGGACGCTACAGCGGGCTCGCGGCATCCGTCACCCGTGCGGAGGTCGCCGAGGATGCCGTGATCGTGGAGGCGACGGTCGTGGAGGCGACCGTGCTCGGCGCGCACCTCGAGCTGCGGCGTCGGGTGCGCCTGCCGTTCGGCGAGGGGCGGATCGAGTTGCGGGACGAGATCGTGAACCGCGGCGCGCGGGCGGTGGAGCCGATGGTGCTCTATCACGTGAACCTCGGCTGGCCGGTGGTGGACGCCGGCTCCGTGCTGCACTCGCCCGCGGAGCGGGTCGCCGCGCGCGACGCCGAGGCCGAGGTCGGCCTGGCGTCGTGGGCGGAGTTCCCGGAGCCCGTGGCGCACTACCCCGAGCAGGTGTTCGCGCACCGGCTTCCGGCCGATCGCCGGGTCGCCGCCGAGGTGATCTCGCGGGCGGGGCTCGGCATCCGGATCTCGTTCGACACCGCCGTGCTGCCGGGGATGTTCCAGTGGCGGGTGGCGCAGGAGGGAGCGGCGGTGCTCGGCGTGGAGCCGGCGACGGCGGCGACGATCCTCGGACGTGCCGACGCGCGGGCGAAGGGTCTGCTGCGGGAACTCGCCCCGGGGGCGGCGTGGGAGCTCGGCCTCGACATCGATGTCATCCGAGACCGACCTGTCACTTGACAACGTTGTCCCACCGGGTTCATGCTGACTCCAGCGAGTCCCGACCGAGGGGTTCTCGACCGAATGACAACGATGTCGGAGATGCGATGACGCACGAACGAGCAACGGCCCCCGCGGCCGCCGAGGCCGTGACGCCCCGGCCGCGCGCCCGGCTCATCGACGTCGCCACCGCGGCGGGCGTGAGCCCCAAGACCGTGTCGCGCGTCATCAACGACGAGGCCGGAGTGCTCCCCGGCACCCGCGACCGCGTGCAGCAGGCCGTGCGCGAGCTGGGCTTCGTGCCCGACCGCAGTGCGCGCGAGCTCAAGCGCCGCGATGCCGACACCATCGGCATCCTGATCGACGCGATCAGCGATCCCTTCTTCGCCGCGTTCGTGAGCGTCGTCGAGGAGCTCGCGGTCGCCGAAGGGCTGAGCGTGATCTTCGCCAGCACCGGATACGACGCCGCGCGTGAGCGCACGCAGCTCGACCGGCTCACGGGACACCGCTTGGCCGGGCTCATCGTCGCGCCGGTCGCCGTGGCCGCCTCGACCCTCACCGCCCTGCGCACCCGCTTCCCCGTCGTCAGCGTCGACCGCGTGCGGTCCGGCATCGACGCCGTGGTCATCGACGACTTCGGCGCGGCGGCCGAGGCCACCGCCGCTCTGATCGCCCGCGGTCACCGC
Source organism: Microbacterium testaceum (assembly GCF_001476655.1). Taxonomy (GTDB): domain Bacteria; phylum Actinomycetota; class Actinomycetes; order Actinomycetales; family Microbacteriaceae; genus Microbacterium; species Microbacterium testaceum_C. Next base: position 13,364 of record NZ_LDRT01000144.1, read on the forward strand.
CGCGTGGCCTTCATGGGCGAGGACGTGCCCTACCCGACCGTCAGCGACCGCCTCGCCGGGTACCGCTCCGCTCTCGAGGCGGCCGGGCTCTCGTTCGACCCGCAGCTCGTCATCACCCACGAACGGTTCGGTCGCGGCGAGGCCGCCGCGGCCTCGCGCCTGCTCGAGCGCGACGACGCCCCCACCGCGCTGCTGTGCGCCACGAGCCTCGCCGCGATCGGCACCGTGCAGGCGATCCGCGCCCGGGGCCTGGCGATGCCCGCGCTGATCTCGTTCGGCGACTTCACCCTCGCCGAGGTGCTCGAACCGGGAATCACCTACGTCGACCACGACCCGCGCCTGCTCGCCATCGCCGCCTTCCAGCTGCTACGCGAACGGGCCGTGCGCCCCGACGCCGGCCCCGAGCGGATCGTCGTGCCGACGCGTCTCGTGCCGCGCGGGTCGGGAGAGGTGGCGCCCGCCGGTCGGTCTGCCGCGCCGCGGGAGGAACGCAACCCTCTCCTGGCCCCGGCTGAGCCCGCACCCGCGCTCTCCCTCGTCCACCCCGAGCCGGCCGGCGACGCCGCCGTTCCGGCCGCAGCCCCGATCGGAGCCGCGTCATGAAGCCCGTCCTTTTGCCGCCGAATCCCGTGCAGCACTTCTACCTCGGCGGCGACCGCATCGCGGCGCTGCGCGGGATCGTGCCCGAGACCGACCGTCAGCCCGAGGAGTGGCTCGGCTCCACCGTGTCGCGCTTCGGCTCCGACGAGATCGGCCTCGCGATCGCCGAGGACGGCTCGTTCCTACGCGACCTCGTCACGGCCGACCGCGCCGGGTGGGTGGGAGCCCGGGGCGGACGGGATGCCGCGGACCTCGGCATTTTGGTCAAGCTCCTCGACGCGCGACAGCGCCTCCCCGTCCACGTCCACCCCGACCGCGGGTTCGCGGGCGCGCACCTCGACTGCCCCTACGGCAAGACCGAGGCGTGGTTCGTGCTCGAGACCGAGGACGACTGCGCCGTGCATGTCGGCTGGAACCAGGACGTCGACCGCGACGAGCTCGACCGGCGCCGCGACGCG
>NZ_LDRT01000145.1 GCF_001476655.1 Microbacterium testaceum
GAACACCCCTCGCCGACCCCACCGCACGCTCAACGTCCTCCGCTTCCCCCTCCCCCCCCACCCCCACCCGGGCTCCGACCGCGACCGCCGAAGACCTGCGTCTGCACGCGTGGGACAGCGTCGTGCGTCAGGTCTCGGATGCCGCCGACGCCACCCTCACCCTCGCCTCGGGTGCCCTGCCCGTCGGGGTGGGCATCGCGGCGGGCAGCCTGGTGGGGCGGCCCACCACCGAGGGGGCGTACCGCTTCTCCCTCGAGGTCCGGGAAGGCAAGACGAAGAGGCTGCGGACGTTCGCCGGCACGGTCGGTCCCCTCAAGCGCGACCTGAACATCTCCCTGAGCCTCGACCAGCGGACCCCGATGTCGGTCACGGCGAAGGAACTCGATCGGATCGCCCGTCTCGGCGCGAACGCGACGCTCGTCATCTACTGCTTCATCTCCGACTCGACGGCGACCACGTTCACGCGCGTGTCCGATGACCGCATCGACGAAGCCTTCCGACTGGCCCGGGACCGCGGCATCCGCATCACGCTGGTCAAGCCGCACATCGTCACGGACGATCAGGGCGACGGGTTCTACCGCGGCAACTACGCTCCGGCATCCCTCGACGCGTTCTTCACGAACTGGCACGCGCAATTGCAGTACTTCGCGACCCTCTGCGCCCAGAACGACGTGGAGTACCTCGCTCTCACGTGCGAGCAACCCGCGCAGACCGATGCCTCGACCTACGACCGCTGGGTCCCGCTGATCAGGCAGCTCCGCGACACGGAGCCGGCGGTGAAGCTCACCGCGGCGTTCACGACGCTCGAACTCTTCCTCCTCTACACCTACTGGATTCCGCAGTCGACGCCGCACATGGCCCGGTTGCTCGATGTCCTGGGCATCAACTCGTGGATCCTGCTGACCGATCAGGTCTACACGCCCGATTCACCCAACATCACCGTCGACGATCTCGTCGCCGGATGGCGAGGCGCCGGGGGCCGCACCGACGACCACCTCGGAAAGCTCGAGGCCGTGTGCGACGGGCTGCGCATCCCCTTCCTCATCACCGAGGTCGGGGTGCAGCCGCGCGTCGACGGTCTCGCGAAACAGGACAACAGCTCCCCCGCCACCGGGGCCGAGAACTTCGACGTTCAGGCGTTGCTGTACCAGTCCGTCCTGCAGGCCCCCCTCCAGTCGCGGTGGTGCACCGGCGTCTCCATCTGGCACATGCGCGCCCCTTTCGCGTTCGGAACCCTCAGCGGAAAACGCCTGTACCCCGGCGAGAGCGTGCTGAAGACGGCACTCGCCGACACCCCCGCGCTGGCCCTGAAATCGTTCTGATCCGCTCCCGCCGCGCGGGCATCGGCCGACGGCCCTGCTCGACCTGCGGCTGGCATCCGTCGGCGAGAGCCTGCTCCGCCGGGACGGGGCGACCGGGTCGAGGACATTCGTGCCCGCCTTCGCAACGGACGCACGGCGGTGAGCTGCACGCCTCTCAGCCCTGGGGCGCGACGAGAGGGGGCCTCTCGGACGCGACCGCCTCGGGGTGCACGGAGCGGTAGGCGGCCAGGTCACGGACGTTCTTCTGGACCGCGACGACGGCGAAGAGGCTCATGGCGAATCCGATCTCCTCTCCCTCGAGTGCCCCACCCCGAAATGGCGGGGGGGGAAGGCACTGTAACCGGGGGGGAACATTCCGCGATCGTGATGCGCGGAGACGGCTATGCCGAACAGAGTACGAACTTCCCCGGTGAGGGATTCCCCGGCTCAGCGCCCGTTGCGATCCGCGGCCGCACGGGGGGGAGCCGACGAGACGTCGAGCTGGTCCAGCCCGCGCAGCGACGTCCAGATGAGCTCCTCGCCCTTGGCCGCGTGTTGCGACGCGCGCACAGCCCGCTCGTCGGCCCAGGAGTTCAGCACGTGCCCGCTGTGCCCGCGCACGTGCTCGAGAACGACGTCGGGGAGCCCCGCGGCACGACGGGCATCGCGCGCGGCGATCAACGCCTCGAGGATGCCGCGGTTGGCGACGGGCTTCTTCGCGCTCGTGACCCAGCCGCGTCGGCGGTGTCCGTCCATCCACGACGAGTAGGTGTCGATGGCGTACTTCGAGTCGGCCTGCACGACCAGCTCCCGCACGTCGCTGTGGTCGGTGATGGCATGCAGGAGCCCGAGGAGCTCGCCGATGTTGTTCGTGCCCTCGGGGATGGAACCGGCCGCCCAGTGGCCGTCCTCGCCCACCCACGCCCACCCCGCGGGTCCGGGATTGCCTTTGCAGGCGCCGTCGGTGGCGACGACATAGCGATCGGAGGTGGCGGGAACGGAGGTGCTCATCCTCCTAGTCTCCCCCGGCGGGTCGTCCGCCGACGCCGGGCCCCCTGCCCTCGCGCGCCGGAGCGGGCGAGGGCGCGGGTGAACCGGGGGCACGCGAGGCCGCGGATGGCCGTCGGGAGCTCCGGCGCCGGCCGCGCGAGGTGGGAGCCTGGCGGGACCGGCCGTCGTGCCACCCGCGGAACGCCCCCGAGAGAAAGCCCGCCATGTCGTCCACGTCGCCCTCCCGCACCCGCCTCCACCCCGCGGCCATCACCGCGCTCGTCGTCGGCGGGGCGCTCATCCTCGCCGCGATCGCCTTCCTGGCATGGGTCCTGAACTCTCAGCAGTCCACCGACGCGGACGACGCCACGAAGAGGCTCGTGCAGTGGCAAGAGGTCTTCGAGAAGTACCGCGAAGCCCACGGCGCGCTCCCCGACGTGCCCGACGGGGGGTACTGCCTCGGCACGGGCTTCCCCGTGGGCACCGGCGGCACGGCCAACTGCCGCGACTACGGCGCCTCGGCCAACTACTACACGGAAGAGGCCAGCGCTCCCCTCCTCGAGGCTCTGGCAACGGTCGGCGACCTTCCGCAGGGTGTTTCGACGCCGGTACGCGGCACGGTCGGCCCCTACGCGATCTACGAGGGGGCGACCGTCAGACTGCTCACCGCCGAAGACGGGGCGTGCGAGCCCCCCGCCGAAGAAGTCTGGAACGACGGCGGGGGACTGTTCATCTGCCAGGTCCTCCTGCAGCGCTGACCGCGTCGGAGGAACGACCCCGCCGAGCTCAGTTCTTCCCGCTGTCGGCCTTCTTCGAGCCCGCCTCGAGCACGTCACCGGCCGGCAGCTCCTGGTGTCCGCCGAACTGCAGGCGCATCGCCGACAACACCTGGTTGGCGAAGTGGTCCTCGCCGCGCGAGGCGAAGCGCTCGAACAACGATGCGGCGAGCACCGGCACCGGAACGCCCGTGTCGACGGCCGCCTTGACCGTCCAGCGGCCCTCGCCCGAGTCCGAGACGCGCCCGGCGAGACCGTCGAGCGTGGGGTTCTGCTCGAGGGCGGCGGCGGTGAGGTCGAGCAGCCACGAGGAGATCACCGAGCCGCGGCGCCAGAGCTCGGTCACGCGAGCCGTGTCGATGTCGAACTGGTAGAACTCGGGCTCCTCCAGCGGCGCGACCTCGGCGGAGTGCTCGCCTTGGTGCAGGCCCGCGTCGGCGTTGTTGAGCACGTTGAGCCCCTCGGCGAGCGCAGCCATGATGCCGTACTCGATGCCGTTGTGCACCATCTTGACGAAGTGGCCGGCGCCGGAGGGACCGCAGTGCAGGTACCCGCGCTCCTCGGTCGCATAGTCGCCGGTGCGGCCGGGCGTGCGCTCGACCTCTCCCGGGCCCGGGGCGATGGTGCGCAGCACCGGCTCGAGGTGCGCGACGGCTTCGTCGTGACCGCCGACCATGAGGCAGTACCCGCGCTCGAGGCCGAAGACACCGCCGCTCGTGCCCACATCGACGTAGTGGATGCCGGATTCGTTCAGCTTCGCGGCGCGGCGCACGTCGTCGCGGTAGTTCGAGTTGCCCCCGTCGATGATGATGTCACCCGGTTCGAAGACCTCGGCGACCTGGTCGACGACGCTGCCCGTGAGCCCCGCGGGGATCATCAGCCACGCGGCGCGGGGGGTGGCCAGCTTCGAGGCGAGATCGGCGATGCTGGTCGCACCGAGCGCCCCTTCCGCGACGAGGGCGGCCACGGCATCCTGATTCACGTCGAAGACGACGCAGTCGTGACCGTCCTTCATGAGCCTGCGGACGATGTTGGCGCCCATTCGTCCGAGACCGACCATGGCGAGTTGCATTGGTTCCCCGTTCATCGTGGATGGTTCATCGTGCAGGGGCCCGTCAGACGCCCCCTCGCGAGTCTAGGAGCGCGGACCCGCGTCGAGGTCCGCCTTGCGGGGCGGGGCGGGGGCGGTTCTCACCTCAGGATGCCGAGCGACCGGGCCGTCGACACGGCCGCCGTGCGCGAGGTCACGCCGAGCTTCGAGAACACGTGCGCCAGATGCGACTTCACGGTGGCGTCGGTGATGTGCAGGCGCTCGGCGACGTCGGCGTTCGAGGCGCCCCGCGCCACGAGCCGCAGAACCTCGATCTCGCGGGCGGAGAGGCTGATCCGCGGCTCCCGGAGACGGGCCATCAACCGCCCTGCGATCGCGGGTGCGAGCGCGCTGTGGCCGGCGGCGGCCGCACGGACCCCCGCGAGGAGTTCGTGCGGAGGAGCATCTTTGAGCAGGTAGCCGCTCGCCCCGGCCTCGACGGCGCCCAGGATGTCGCCGTCGGTGTCGTAGTTCGTGAGGATCAGCACGTACGGCGGGGCGGCGAGCGCGCGGACGCGCCGCGTCGCCTGCGCACCGGCGGCGCGGTCGCCGAACTGCAGGTCCATGAGCACCAGCTCGGGTGAGAGGGCGGTGGCCAGCTCGACGGCCTCGTCGGGAGTGGCGGCCTCCCCCACCACGTCGATGTCGGCCTCCGCGTCCAGGAGAGCGCGGACTCCCGCCCGCACGACGGGGTGGTCGTCGGCGATCACGACGCGGATCACCGCGAACCCCCGATCGGGAGCGTCACGGTGACGGTGGTGCCCGCCGTCGGCGCGCTCGTCACAGCGATCGTCCCGTCGAGCTGGTCGACGCGTTCGCGCATCGCGCGCAAGCCGAAGGAGTCGGTGCCGCCGCCCTGTGCCTCCGACGCGTCGGGATCGAATCCCCGGCCGTCGTCGGCGACGGTGAGCTGCACCGCCGGGCCCACCGTGTCGAGCACCAGGCGCACCCGCGTCGCCGCGGCGTGCTGGGCGACGTTGGCGAGGGCCCCCTGCGCGATGCGGAGCAGAGCAGTCTGCGCGTCCATCGGGAGCTCCACCTCGTCGCGCACGGCGACATCGACGTCGACCCCCGCATGCTCTCCCCAGCCGCGGGCGAGACGCTCCAGCGCCGGCCCGAGGCCCTGGGTGAGGCTGGGTGGCGCGAGCTCGCGGATGAAACGCCGGGTCTCGGCGAGGCCGTCGGCCGCGGTCTGACGCGCGAGGCGGATGTGAGCGATGCCGGGGCCCGTGGCATCCGCCCGCTCGGCGGCGTACAGCAGCATCTGGATGCTCGACAGCCCCTGGGCGACGGTGTCGTGGATCTCGCGCGCGAGACGCCCGCGCTCGGCGAGCGTGCCCTGCTCTCGCTCGGCCGCGGCCAGACGATCACGGGTCGCGAGCAGCTCCGCCATCAGCTCCTCGCGCTCGGCCGCGCGACGCTCGAGGGCGGCGTAGCCGAGACCGATCAGCAGGGCGACTCCGGCACCCACGACGGGTCCGACGACTCCCCCCACGGTGAGACCCCCGTGCAGGGCGAAGGCGGCGATGGTGAGGCCGGTGGTCGCCACCACCGCGAGGGGGCCGGCGGCCCGGGGCAGCACGTGCAGGTACAGGAAGAAGAGCGGGAACACGAGATACGCCGCCTCGGGCACCAGCCACACCAACGCGGCCCACACCACGGTCAGCGCGAGCACCCACACGATGCCCGCCGCCGAGCGCCCGCCGCGCGCGACCCACGCACCCGCGGCGTAGACGAGCCCGAGCGCGACGGCGAGAGCGATCGGGGTGACACCGACGCCCGTCACGAGCACGCGGACGACGACGAGAGCCAGCAGGCCCGCGAAGAGCGCGTGCAACCCGATGCGCAGACCCGCGAACACCGGGGCGAGAGGGCGATGAGACATGTCGCGATCCAGGCTACGGATGCCGCGCCCCCGGCGGATCATCCGAAAGGTGGAAGGAAGGTTCGCCCGAGACGGCGATGACCCGGCGGCATCCGGTGAGGAGGCTGGAAACACGTCGACGAGACCCGTCGACCGGAAGGAGTCGACGTGTACGTCGCATGGCGCGATCTGCGGTTCGCCCGCGGGCGGTTCGCCCTCATCGGGGCGGTCGTCGCCCTCATCACCCTGCTCGTCGGTTTCCTCTCGGGCCTGACCGGAGGCCTCGCCGCGCAGAACGTCTCGGCGGTGCTCGCCCTGCCCGCCGATCGACTGGTGCTGCAGCCGGTGGGCGACGCCGCGGCGACGTTCACCGACTCCGCGATCGATCCGGCCACCGTCGAGGCCTGGCGCACCACCCCGGGCGTCGACGCCGTCGCGCCCGTCGGCATCACCCAGACGCGCGCCGAGGGGCCGGGAGCGTCGACCGCGGTGGCCCTCTTCGGCCTCGACAGCGGTACGAGCTTCCCCGCGCCGCGCCGCGCCGACGAGATCGAGCTGTCGGCGGGAGCCGCGAAAGACCTGGGTGCGGTGGTCGGAGACAGCGTCACGATCGCCGGATCCGCGTATCGGGTCGCCGAGATCGGCGGCGACGCGTGGTACAGCCACACCCCCGTGGTCACGCTCACCGCGAGCGCGTGGACCGCCCTCGACGAGCGTCTGGGCGGAACGGGACAGCCGACGGTGCTCGCGGTCTCCGGCTCCCCCGCGTGGGACACCGTCGCCGCCGACACCGGCACCACGGCATCCGCTCCCCTGTCGAGCCTCACGGCTCTCCCCACCTTCCGCTCCGAGATCGGCTCGCTCGCGCTCATGATCGCCATGCTCTTCGGCGTCTCCGCTCTCGTCGTCGGCGCGTTCTTCACCGTCTGGACCATGCAGCGCTCGGCCGACATCGCCGTCCTGAAGGCCCTGGGCGCGAGCACTCCCGCCCTCGTCCGCGACGCTCTCGGGCAGGCCACGGTCGTCCTCGGCGTCGGGGTGGGGGTCGGTATCGGGCTCACCGCCCTCCTCGGCGCCCTCGCCGGAGGGGCACTGCCCTTCGTGCTGAGCCCTCTCACGACCCTCGCCCCCGCGGCGGTGATGATCGCGCTCGGCCTGCTCGGCGCGGCCGTCTCGCTGCGCACCGTTACCTCGTCCGACCCCCTCACCGCCCTCGGGAGCACCCGATGATCCTTCTCGACGACGTCACCCTCACCTATCCCGACGGCGACGCCCGCGTCACCGCCGTCGACCACGTCACGCTGGAAGGCCGTCCGGGCGTGGTCACCGGCATCACCGGCCCCTCGGGTTCGGGCAAGTCGAGCCTGTTGGCGCTCGCGGCGACCCTCATCCGCCCGGACTCCGGCCGGGTCATCGTCGACGGAGTGGATGCCACCGGCCTCGATGCCGCGGGGCGCACGGCGCTGCGGCGCGAGCGGATCGGCATCGTGTTCCAGCAGCCGCAGCTCCTTCCCTCGCTCACCGCGCGCGAGCAGCTGCGCGTGATGGCCGAGCTCGGCGGGCGGGGGCGCCGTGAACGTCGCGCCGCGGTACAGGGCCGGGTGGACGAGCTTCTGGATGCCGTCGGCCTGGGCGAGCTCGGCGATCGCCGCCCCGCCCACCTGTCGGGGGGTCAGCGCCAACGCGTCGCGATCGCCCGCGCGCTCGTGCACGAGCCCCGCGTCCTCCTCGTCGACGAGCCGACGAGCGCGTTGGACAGCGCGCGGGGGGCGACCATCATGGCGCTCATCGCCAGACTCACGCGCGAGCGACAGACCGCCACGCTTCTGGTCACTCACGACCTCGTCCACGGTGATGCGCTCGACGAGACGTTCGTGGTGACCGACGGCCGGGTGAACGTGGGCGAGAGCGCCAGTCGAGGCGGCAGAGGAAATACGCCGTAGGAACGATGTCGACAACGGCGCGGGTTGCGAGGGTGGGGGTTTCTGACATCACGGAGGACCACATGCCGCTGTCTCGCCCCCTTCTCGCACTCCCGGTCGCCGCCGTGGCGATCCTGCTGTTCGCCGGCTGCACCGGCTCCGCGTCGCCCGACGCGGCGGCACCGGGCGAAGCGGGATACTCATCCCCGCTGACCGAGTACCTGTCCGCGCTCTACGGCGGAGGGAGCAGCCCCGATGAACAGCAGGCCCAGCAACAGCAACAGCAGAAGAAGCGCGAAGAACTCGTGGCGACCTGCATGAAGAAGAACGGGTTCGAGTACACCCCCGATGTGCAGTCGCTGACCTCCCTCGTCGGTTCCGGCGAGGAGTGGAAGCCCGACGATCGACAGTGGGTCTCGCAGTGGGGGTACGGCGCCGTGGACTTCCCCGGCCGCGATGACGCGCCGGACCCCTCGGCGACGTGGGTCGATCCGAACGCCGACTATCTGAGCACGCTGTCCGACTCCGAGAAGCAGGCCTTCTCCGACGCGCTGTGGGGCAAGGCCCCCTCGGCCCCGGTCGATGAGACGACGGCGGACGCCGCGCCGACCTGGGATTGGAAGGCGGCAGGATGCCAGGGCGCCGCCCAGCACGAGGTCGGTGGGGAGGACCCCCTGCAGAGCGACGAGTTCGCTCCGTTGATGAACGCCCTGAACGAGCTCTGGCAGCAGACCGGTACGGAGCCGGGGATGAGTGAGGCGAACCGCGACTGGTCCGTGTGCATGGAGGAGAGCGGTCACCCGGGTTTCCGCACGCAGCCCGATGCGGCGACGAGCATCCACACCGAGCTCAGTGCGCTCTGGACCAGCGACGCAACCGCGTCCTCCGATGCGGCGGTCGCTCCGGACGAAGAAGCCCTCGCGACGGTCAAGAAGAAGGAGATCGACCTCGCTCTCGCCGATCTCGACTGCCGCGAAAAGACGGACTACTCCGCGCGCGCGCAGAAGGCTCAGGCCGAAGCGGAGACCGCGTTCGTCGCCGCCCACAAGACCGAGCTCGAGGCGCTGAAGGCCGCCGCGCAGGCGAAGCAGTGACCGCGCCCCTCGACGCCTCGAACCCGGACTCCGAGCACACGAGGACGCGCGCCCGGTGGGCGAGCGCGAAGGACCTCTTCCGTCGCAACCGCGCGCTGTGGGTGACGACGATCGTCGCCGTCATCGCGCTGTCGGCGGGCTTGGTCGTCGGTCGCTTCGTGGTCTCGCCGGCCGACGCCGCGGCGGACGCGACCGCGCCGACGCCCGGCCTCGTGACGGTGCCCGTCGCCTTCGGTCCGCTCAGCAATGACGTCATCATCCGCGCCGAGGTCGGCTACGCCGACCCCGTCCCGGTGCAGATCGACACGGCCGGACTCCCCGGCCCTGCCGTGGTCACGGGGCAGGTCCCGTCCGTCGGGACCGAATTCTCGGCCCTCTCCGTGGCGCTCGAACTGGCCGGTCGTCCGGTCATCGTCCTCCCCGGCGACCTTCCCTCGTACCGCACCCTGCGATACGGGGTATCGGGCCCCGACGTAGTGCAGTTCAAGTGGGCGATGCGCACGGTGGGACTGGATGCCGGCGACCCGGCGAGCAACGTCTTCGACGAACGAGCGGCCAACGCCCTCTCGTCGCTGTATGCGCAGGTGGGATACGCGCCCCCGGAGATCGACGACACCGCCACGACGGCGCTGCGCAGCGC
>NZ_LDRT01000146.1 GCF_001476655.1 Microbacterium testaceum
GGCCGTGGGGCCGCGGGCCGTGCCGAACTCCGGAAGATTTGGGGGGTTCGACCGGTTTTCGGGCCGCGAGGGGCGGGGAATCGTTGATTGTTCCGGAGTGTGGCACGCGCGGCGGGCCGGCTCGGATGGGGCATCCGGCGGCGGCGTGGCGGGCCGGCCCGCGTCACGACGACGGCGGTGTCGGCAGCCCTCGGTAGGCTGGGGGCATGAGTAGCGAGACCGGTCAGGCGACGAACGAGGGAGCCCTCTGGGGCGCCCGTTTCTCGGGCGGACCCTCTCCCGAACTGGCGGCACTGAGCCGTTCGACCCACTTCGACTGGGACCTCGCGCTCTACGACATCGCCGGTTCGCACGCGCACGCCGCCGCCCTCGAAGCCGCCGGCTACCTCGACGCCGACGAGGCCGCGGCCATGCACGCGGGCCTCGACGAGCTCGCCGAGCGGGTCAAAGACGGCAGCCTCGTCGCCGCCCCGGGCGATGAAGACGTGCACGGTGCGCTGGAGCGCGTGCTCATCGAGACCGTCGGCCCCGCGCTCGGCGGCAAGCTGCGCGCCGGACGCAGTCGCAACGACCAGATCGCGACCCTCGTGCGCCTGTACCTGCTCGACCACGCCCGTACCCTGACGCGCGAGGTGCTGCGCCTGATCGACGCTCTCGTCGCCCAGGCCGACGCGAACGCCGGGGCGATCATGCCGGGCCGCACGCACCTGCAGCACGCGCAGCCCGTGCTCCTCGCCCACCACCTGCAGGCCTACGGCTGGGCCTTCATGCGCGGCATCGAGCGCCTGCGCGATTGGTCGGTGCGTGCCTCGGTGTCCCCCTACGGCGGGGGAGCGCTCGCCGGGGCGACCCTCGGCCTCGACCCGCAGCTCGTGGCCGATCGCCTCGGCCTCGCGCGTCCGGCCGAGAACTCGCTCGACGGCACCGCCTCGCGCGACGTCGTGGCCGAGTTCGCCTTCATCACCGCGATGATCGGCGTCGACCTGTCGCGCCTCGCCGAAGACGTGATCCTCTGGAACACCCGCGAGTTCGGTTTCGTGACGCTCGACGACGCGTACTCCACGGGCTCGAGCATCATGCCGCAGAAGAAGAACCCCGACATCGCCGAGCTCGCGCGCGGCAAGGCCGGGCGCCTGATCGGCAACCTCTCGGGCCTGCTCGCCACGCTCAAGGGCCTCCCGCTGGCGTACAACCGCGACCTGCAGGAAGACAAGGAGCCCGTCTTCGACTCGGTGCGCACCCTCGAGCTCGTGCTCCCGGCCTTCTCGGGCATGATCGCGACCCTGCGGTTCCACACCGAGCGGATGGCCGAGCTCGCCCCGCAGGGCTTCTCGCTCGCCACCGACGTGGCCGAGTGGCTCGTGCGCCAGGGAGTGGCGTTCCGCGACGCGCACGAGATCTCGGGAGCCCTGGTGCGCGCGTGCGAGGAGCGCGAGATCGGTCTCGAAGACGCCGACGACGCGCTCCTGGCATCCGTCTCTCCCGCTCTCACGCCCGCGGTGCGCGAGGTGCTCACGATCGAGGGCTCGGTGTCGAGCCGCACCGGCGTCGGCGGGACGGCTCCCGAGCGCGTGCGCGAGCAGCGCGAGGAACTCGTCTCGCGGGCGCAGTCGGCGGCGCGGTCGCTGATCGACTGATATCAGCATTTGGCTTATCAAATCTGATTGATAAGCGATACACTTATGGCATGACCGTCGCTGTCATCGCCGATATCGTCGCCTCCCGGCACCTCGCCGACCGTGCGGCGGCACAACAGCGCATCGTCGCGACGGTGGAACAGGTGCAGCGGGATCATCCCGTTGCCGCAGAGCCTCTCGAGGCCGTGGTCGGCGACGAACTGCAGGGCGAGTTCGCCACCGTGCCCGAGGCGCTGAGCTGGCTCCTGCTGTTCCGCCTCGCTCTCCCCGATGACATCGATTGCCGCTTCGGCCTCGGAGTCGGCGAGGTGCGCCCCATCGCCCTCGATGACCGCACGATCCCGGAAGGGCCGGCGTGGTGGGCCGCGCGCGCCGCGATCGAGCACGTCGAACGCCTGCAACAGCGCGCCGCGCCGCTCGCGCGCACGTGGATCGAGCGGGGCGAAGGAGAGGATGCCTCCATGGCCGACGCCCTCGCCCTCGCCAACGCGTACTCCCTCACCCGCGATCAACTGGTCTCGGCCATGAGCGAGCGCGCGCGCCGGCTCACCTACGGCCGGTGTCTGGGGCGCGCGCAGCGCCCGCTCGCCGAGGCCGAAGGCATCACGCAGTCGGCGGTCTCGCAGACGCTCGCGGCAGCGGGCTCCGCCGCGATCGTCGAGGGATTCGCGGCGTTGACGGCGGGGGCGCGCGCGTGATCGCGGCGGGGCTCCTGCTGCTCGCCGTCGGCGCTGTCGATCTGCTGCGCCAGATGGTCCACGCGCGTCGGTGGCTCGCCTACGCGGTCTCGGCGGTCGCGCTCATCGTCGTCTCCGCGGGGCTGGATGCCGTCATCGCGGGCCTGCTCGCCGTCGCCGTCGCGGCCATCTGGACGTGGGTCATGCCCGAACGCGGTCCCGCTCGCGCGGGGCTCTGGCCCGTCGCGCTGCTGGGACTGACGGCGGCCGCGTGCGTAGTCATCGCTCGCGGGCGGCCGCGTCCGGGCCCGTTGGGCGAGCTCTGGGCCACCTACCGCCCCACCGACACCGTGTCGGTCGATGTGATCCTGCTCGTCATCGGCTGTCTGGTCTTCCTGCTCGAATCGGGCAACGCCGTCGTGCGGATCGCCCTGCGGTCGGAGATGGGTGAGCGCGAGGTCGTGTCATCCTCGCCGTCCGCCGGGGCCGACGGGGCGTCCGAGGGCGACCTCGTCGAGGCGGAGGACGACGCCGGGGGAGCTGCCGGCCCCGCGCGCAACACTCCCGCGGCGACGGCCGACTCCGCCCTTCCCCCGAGCCCCTCGCCG
>NZ_LDRT01000147.1 GCF_001476655.1 Microbacterium testaceum
TTGTATGTTTTTTTAGATGTCGTGCGACCATCGATAGTCAAACGCTTAAGATCGTCGGCAGCGTCAGATGTGTATAAGAGACAGAGTTCACCGATACCGGCTTCACGCTGCTGTTGCCGATTTTTCTCGCCGTGGCGGGGTCGCTCGCGGCCTCGCGGCTGAGCTCGCGCGCGGGGCTGCGGCGGTTCACGCCGATCGACCCGGCGCGCCCCTGAAGCCGGTCCGTCGCGATCTCGTCCGCGCCGCGGTTCGTCGATCTCTGCGCGCACGTGTTTCGCAGGTCGCGAGTTCCCGCCGTTCAGGGGGCGTCAATGCCCCCACAACACCCACACGAAGACCCCGGGCGCGATCGCGAACAGTGCGATGAGGACCGCGACGACCGAGGTGACGATGGGGGATCCGGCGCGGGATCCGACGACGATCCCGATGATCGCGAGCAGGAGCGCGATGGCCGCGACGAGAGCAGCGATCGGGAGCACGAGGAGCCCATACCACCCGATCCCGCTCAGAGCGGGGACAAGGCCGGCCACCAGGAGAGCAGGCAGGGGTAACAGCGCCGCGATGGCGATGATGACCGCGACGGTGCCGAGCACATCGGGACGACGACGGACGGTTGTCGAGACGATGGTCATGCGCTCACCGTAGCGCGACCCCCTCCCGAAACGGGGAGGGGGTCGCGACCGGGCCCTTTCGTCAGTCGAGGTACTTCGCGTACGCCGGCAGCGTCAGGAACGCGGGGAACTCCGGGCGCAGCGCCACCTCGCGGAACACCGCGGCGGCGTCGTCGAAGCGATCGCCCTCGGAACGCGGCAGGTCGGCCAGCACCTCGTCGAGGAGGCCCTCGACGAAGGGGCGGGTGATCGTATCGCCCTCGGCGGTGACCCGATCCTGGTGGATCCACTGCCAGATCTGCGAGCGCGAGATCTCGGCGGTCGCCGCGTCTTCCATCAGGTCGTCGATCGCGACGGCGCCCAGGCCCCGCAGCCACGCCTCGAGGTAGCGGATCGCCACCGACACGTTGCCGCGCACGCCCGCCGTGGTCACGGGCAGACCGATGCGCACGTCGAGCAGCTGGCGGGGGTCGATCGACACCTCGTCGCGGGTGCGCTCGAGCTGGTTCTCGCGGTCTCCGAGCACCGCGTCGAACTCGGCGCGCGCCACCGGGATGAGATCGGGGTGGGCCACCCACGTGCCGTCGAAGCCGTCGCCGGCCTCGCGCCTCTTGTCGGCGGCGACCTTCTCGAACGCCGCCTCGGTCACCTCGGGCTTGCGCCGGTTGGGGATGAAGGCGCTCATACCGCCGTCGTCGCCCTCTCGGTCAGCGCGATCGCCACG
>NZ_LDRT01000148.1 GCF_001476655.1 Microbacterium testaceum
ACGAAGCGATCAACTTCACACCCTCTGACATGACTTCCGCGAGATTCCGCGATTCGGTGTCGTACCGCATAGGCGTCCGATAGCTCATACCGTTAAGGGTGGCCTATGCGATACGCTCCGCTTATGAAGGTCGGATACGCACGCGTCTCAACGATCGAGCAAGACGCCGAGCGGCAGGTGGCTCGGCTGCTCGAGCTCGGCGTGCCGGAGGACCGGATCTACAGCGACGTCGGCTTCAGCGGCGCGAAGATGACCCGCACCGGACTGGATAACGCCCTCGCCGCGGTGCGAGAGGGCGACACCTTCGTCGTTCCAGCGCTCGACCGTCTCGCACGGAACACGGAAGGCGCGCTCGAGGTGGTCCGCCGCCTAACGGATGCCGGGGTGATCTTTCAGAACGGCACGACCCCGTACGACCCGAAGGACCCGATGGCGAAGCTGTTCTTCACCATCCTCGCCGCGGTTGCCGAGGCGGAGGGCGGATGGATCAGCATCCGCACGCGAGAAGCAATGGCCAGGCCCAAGGTGCGGGCGAAGCTGAAGGGCCGGCGCCCAAAGCTGACGGAGCGGCAGGACGAGAGCATCGCGAAGCACATGGCCGCAGGGGACCTCGCGGTCGCCGAGATCGCGCACATGTTCAACACCTCACGGACCGGTGTTTACCGGGCCGTCGACCGACACAACAAGCGCCAACCACCGAAGGCGGGGGAGTGATGATCGCCGAGGGTCGACTCCGGTTCATCCGCAGCGACGCTGCGGGTACGAGCCGAGTAGGGCGAAAATCACGCTGGATAGCGTCGAACTCAGGTCTGACTGAGGGAGGCGGGGATGGCGTCACGTCGTCGCGCGCGGAAGCCGCACGAGGGACAGGGTGTCTTCGATCTGTGGGGGCTTTCCGAGCAGCAAGCCGACGAGAACGTCGCGCAGACGCGCGCGGCGCCGCTCAGCACCGTCGAGCAGCAGCTCGTCGACGGGCAGTTGGCATTCGACTTCGACGAGTACATGGAGGTTGTCGATGAACCGGTACGGGATCCTGGCGCGCGAGCACTGGACGACGCACGCGCCGAGCAGGGTGAATCAGCTGGAGAATCCGGACGAATTCTTCACGGAGCTGGGGGAGCAGGTGTCGGAGCGGGTGGCGAGCCTGTCGATGATTCTCGAGCAGGAGCACCAGCCGTCGCCGAACTACCTCGACCAGGTGGGGCGGTTGAACGCGATCCGGAAGCAGGCCGAGGAGGTCGCGCTGAAGGACCTGGTGTGGCTGGCGCCGGAGCAGGTGGAGTACGACGAGGTGGAAGCGGCGTCGCAGGAGCTGGGGGAGCTACCCGATCGGGCGGAGCTCGAGCAGCAGATCCGGTACCTGCAGGAGGATCAGAGCGACCCGGACTCGGCGCTGCTGACGGCGGTGTACGAGGAACGCCTGGCGCAGATGCAGCAGACGGTGGCGCGGATCGTCGAGCTGGAAGCGAAGATCCCCGAGGGGTACTGAGCTTTCGTCCTACCGCGCAGGAGGATCTCGCACCCTCGGGTGCGAAGGCACGGTTCCGAGCGAATGTCGCCGCCGTCGAGACCGTCCGCGTGCTCGAGGCGGAGGGCCGGCCGGCGACCGCGGGGGAGCAGGCGGTGCTGGCTCGGTGGTCGAGCTGGGGTGCCATCCCGGAGGTGTTCGACGAACGCCGCGACGACTGGGCGCGTGAGCGCGAGCAGCTGCAGAGTCGCCTGACCGAGGACGAGCTGACCGCGGCACGTCGGACGACGATCAACGCGCACTACACCGACCCCGCCTACGTGAAAGCGATGTGGGAGGCGATGCAGCGCCTCGGATTCCAGGGCGGCCGGGTGCTTGAGCCGGGAAGCGGCGCGGGAACCTTCATGGGCATGGCGCCCGCCGGCGCAGAGATGACCGGCGTCGAGCTCGACCCGCTCACCGCCTCGATCTCGAGGGCGCTGTACCCGGCCGCTCAGGTGCGCACCAAGTCGTTCGCGGACACCCGCTTCCCGCGGGCGTCGTTCGACGCGGCGATCGGCAACGTCCCGTTCGCCGACATCGCGCTGCACGATTCCACGCACAACCGTGGCGGGCACTCGATGCACAACCACTTCATCATCAAGTCCCTCGCCCTGACCCGCCCGGGCGGGCTCATGGCCGTGCTGACGAGCCGGTTCACGCTCGACGCGCAGAACCCCGCCGCCCGCCGCGAGATGAGCGACATGGCCGACCTGATCGGAGCGGTGCGCCTGCCCACCGGCGCGCACCGCCGCGCCGCCGGCACCGAGGCCGTCACGGACCTGCTGATCCTTCGTCGACGAGAACCCGGCGCCGACCCGGTGGATACGACTTGGGAGAGCGTCACCCCGCGGCTCGTCGACGGGGAGAAGGTCTACGTCAACTCCTACTTCGACAACCGCCCGGACCACATCCTCGGCGTGCTCGAGGTGGGAACCGGCATCCACGGGTCGACCACGCTGCAGGTCCGCGGAGATCTCCCGACCGCGGCCGCGCAGCTGCATACCGCCCTGGTCGACATCACCACGAGCGGCATCGAGCGCGGGCTGACGATGGCGGCGCCGAGCGCCGACGTCGCCGCCGAGCGAGACCTGCGCGTGGAGGCTGACCCCGCGCTGTGGGACGGAACCATCGTCGATCAGGGCGGGGGAGCATTCGCCACGGTCGCAGACGGCGCGCTGACACCGCTGAAGGTGCCCCGCACGCACGCGCGCGAGCTCACCGCGCTCCTGCGCCTTCGCGACCAGGCCCGCGCCCTGGTCACGAGCGAGGCGCACGAGTCAGAGGACACCGACGACCTCACGGCGCAGCGGCAGGCGCTGCTGGCCGACTACCGCGCCTACGTCGACGCCTACGGCCCAATCAACCGGTTCAACGAGCGCTCCACCGGTCGCACCGACTCCGAGACCGGGGAAGAGATCCTCGCGCGCGTCATGCCGAAAGCGGTCAGCCTCATGCGCGACGATCCGTTCGCGCCGCTGACCATGGCGCTGGAACGCTTCGACGAGCAGACCCGCACCGCCGTCCCCGCCACGCTCCTCACCGAGCGCGTCGTCGCGCCGCGCTACATCGCCCAAGGGGCCGACACCGCGCAGGACGCGCTCGCACTGAGCCTGGACCGCACCGGAGGTGCCGACCTCGAGCTCATCGCTGACCTCCTCGGCGTCGACGAGGAAGACGCCCGCGCGCAGCTCGGCACCCTCGTCTACGACGACCCCACCACGGGCCGGATCGTTCCCGCCGCCGAGTATCTCTCCGGCAACGTCCGCGTGAAGCTCGACGAGGCGATCGCCGCGGCCGCGGATGCACCGCACCTGCAGGTGAACGTCGACGCGCTGCGCGCAGTGCTTCCCGACCCGATCGGCATGGAGGAGATCGAAGCGCGCCTCGGCGCCGTCTGGATCGACGCCGCCACGCACCAAGCGTTCCTGCGCGAGATCCTCCACGACAACTCCGTCACCGTGGAAAACCCGCTGCCCGGGAAGTGGGACGTGCGCGGCCAGCGGTGGGGCATCCGCGCCACCAACGAGTGGGGCACCGAACGCCGCCCCGCAACCGACATCGCCGCCGCGCTCATGGAGCAGCGCGACCTCATCGTCCGCGATACGGTCACCGACGTCGAGGGACGCGAGCGCCTGGTCCCCAACGCCGTTGAAACCGAAGCCGCGCAGGAGAAAGGCCAGGCCCTGCAGGCCCGGTTCGCGGAGTGGGTGTGGGAGGAACCCGAGCGCGCCGCCCGCCTGCACGACGAGTACAACCGCCGCTTCAACAGCCTCGTGCTGCGCGACTACTCCGCCGCCGGCGAACACCTGACCCTCCCAGGCCTGGCCAGCAACTTCACACCCCGCCCGCACCAGCGCGCCGCCGTCGCACGCATGATCGCTGAGCCCGCCGTGGGGTTGTTCCACCAGGTCGGTGCCGGCAAGACCGCCGAGATGGTCATGGGCACCATGGAGCTCAAACGCATGGGCATGGTGAACAAGCCCGTCGTGGTCTTGCCGAACCACATGCTCGAGCAGTTCTCCCGCGAGTGGCTGCAGATGTACCCGCAAGCGAGGATCCTCGCCGCCTCGACCGCTGACCTCGCCGGCGACAAGCGCCGCCGCTTCGTCGCGCGTGCGGCCGCGAACGACTGGGATGCCGTGCTGATGACGCAGAGCGCATTCACCACCATCCCCCTGTCGTCGCAGTTCGAGGCCGAGTACATCCAGACCCAGACCGAGCAGCTGCGCACGGCGCTCGAAGAGGCCCAGGGGGAGGACGCCAGGTCGGTCAAGCAGATCGAGAAGGCCATCCTCCGTGCCGAGCAGTCCTACCGCGCGAAAGTCGACCTGCCGCGTGATCCGGGCCTGGAGTTCGAGAGCACAGGCATCGATTACGTCGTCGTCGACGAGATGCACATGTACAAGAACCTCACCGTCGTGTCCAACATCCAGGACGCCGGGAAGGTCGGGTCGAAGAAGGCTACCGACCTTCACATGAAGCTCGAGTACCTCCGCAGCAAGCACGGTGACCGCGTCGTCACCGGCGCCACGGCGACCCCGCTGGCCAACTCGGTCACCGAGGCCTATGTGATGCAGCGTTACCTCCGACCGGACCTGCTCGAGGCAGCCGGCATCACCTCATTCGATGGGTGGGCGGCAACCTTCGGTGAACAGGTCACCGAGCTGGAGATGGGGCCGGCGGGCGACTTCCGTGTGAAGACCCGCTTCGCGAAGTTCCAGAACGTTCCCGAGATGCTGCGCATGTGGCACGTGTTCGCGGACGTCAAGACGGCGGAGGATCTGAACCTTCCTGTTCCCTTGATCGCCGCGCGAGACAGCGACGGTGAGCGCGCCCACGCGACGGTCGTTATCCCGCCGTCTCCCGCGATGCAGGAGTACATCGCAGAGATCGCCGAGCGCGCGGAGCGGGTCCGCGCCCGCCAGGTGTCGCCCACCGAAGACAACATGCTGAAGATCTCCGGCGACGGTCGCGCCGCCGCCCTCGACATGCGCCTGGTGCGCCCCGGATCACGCCCCGACGGTCTCGGCAAGCTCGACTACGTCGCCGAAAAGATTGCTGCGCACTGGCGTGCAGAGCGCGAGCGTGTGTTCATCGACGGTACGACCCAGGAACCGTCGCCGATCACCGGCGGCCTGCAGATGGTGTTCTGCGACCAGAGCACCCCCGCCGCTGGGCGATGGAACGCGTACGACGAGCTGCGCGCGAAGCTCGCCGCACGCGGCGTGCCGGCGGGCTCGATCCGGTTCATCCACGAGGCGAAGAACGACGCCGAGAAGGGCCGGCTATTCGCGGCCGCCCGCAGCGGCCACGTCGCCGTGCTCATCGGGTCGACCGAGAAGATGGGCGTCGGAACCAACGTCCAGGACCGCATCACGGCCATGCACCACGTCGACTGCCCGTGGCGTCCCAGCGACCTCGAGCAGCGCGACGGCCGCGGCATCCGCCAAGGCAACCAGAACGACGAGGTGGCGATCTACCGGTACGTCGTCGAGCGCAGCTTCGACGCCTACTCGTACCAAACCGTCGAGCGGAAAGCGAAGTTCATCAACCAGATCATGCGGGGCCGGCTGGACTCCCGCGAGATCGAAGACATCGGCGAATCCGCGATGAGCGCGTCGGAGGCCAAGGCCCTGGCGTCCGGAAACCCGCTCATCCTGGAGAAGGCGCAAGCCGAACAGGCGCTGCAGAAACTCCGCCGGCAGGAGACAGCCCACCACCGCGCGCAATCCTCCCTCAGCGCCCGCCGCGCCGCGGCGCTGCAAGAGATCTCGACCGGCGAGGACATCGTCGCGCAGCTGCGCGCAGCTGCCGCCCGGTCGACGGACGTGTCAGGAGATGCGTTCCGCATCGAGATCCGCGACCGGGTCTACACCAGCCGCTCCGAGGCGGCGCAAGCTCTCGGCGCGTGGGCGCACCAACGGGGCCTGCAGTACTCCAACCCCATCCCCGCCCCCGAGCGCATCGGTGTGATCGGCGGGCACGTCATCACCGCGCACACGGAGCGGCAGTACACCGCAGCGACGGGCGGAAAAACGATGCTCCGGCTGAGCCTGGAAGACGCACCCGGGATGGGTATCACGGTCGATCCTGCAGAGGTGCTGCGCAACAACGTCGGCACCATGGTGCAGCTCGCCAACCGCGTCGACGGCATCCCGTCAGCGATCACGGATCGCGAGCGTCGCGTTGCCGAGGCCCGCGAGACGGTCGTGCAGGCAGAGGCGCGGCTGGGTGCCCCGTTCGTCTATGCCGCGCAGCTCGAGGAGGCGTATGCCCGCGTGGAACGCGTCGACCAGGCGATGAGAGAGCAGAGCGGCCCACCGAGTCCGGCGCCGGAACGTCCGGTGGTCGACGGAGCACCAGACGCCGTCGTGGCCTCCGCGAGGGATGCTTCGCGGGCCTCTTTGAGTGCTCGGATCAATGGCCGCGTCGCGGCTCTTCGTCAGCGAGACGGTGACGAGTCGGCAGCGGGACGCGACAACTTCGAGCGCGATGGCCGCACCCGCTAGGGTGCCGAAGATTCCGTCGGGCAGCTGCCCCATTTTCCGCGCTTCGCCGCGGTGGCTGTGCGCTGTGCGGCGCGGTAATCGTCTTGCTCGGCGTAGGGCTTGTCGTAGGTGTATTCGCGGCCGGCACCGGCCTCCAGTTCGGTGAGTGCGACGTTCACGCCGTCGACGTACACGTGCCGCAGGAGTCGACCGTACTTGTCGGTCTCGGCTTGCGTGGGGTCGGTGAAGAGTTCCACGGTGTGGCCGTAGATGAGCTGGTCGAGCTCGTCGCGAGCTTGCTCGGCGTAGCACTCACTCGCCGCGCCGTCGCGACCGATTTCGGGGGTGTCGATGCCGATGATGCGCACGCGAACTAAACCGTTCGTCGTGGCGATCTTGAACGTGTCCCCGTCGACGACGGCGTCGACGACGGCGTGCTCCGAGGGTTGCTCGGAGGGGTGGGTGGGG
>NZ_LDRT01000149.1 GCF_001476655.1 Microbacterium testaceum
GGCCGGGGGCGGCGGCGTCGAACCCGCCGGCGGGTAGGTCGGCGTCGACGGTGCGGCGTAGCCCTGCGGCGCGGCACCGTACCCACCGCCGCTCACGCCCTGCTGGGCAGGCTGGACAGGGACGCCGTTCCAGACGGTCTTGTCGGCGAGGAACGAGCTCCCCCAGGGCGACGGCGACGCCGCAGCCGGGTTCCAGCGGTTTCCGCTGAAGCCCAGGATGCCGAGCCAGATCCACACGCCCAGACCGCTGAGGAGGAACAGGAGGAGGATCGGCCATTCGCGACCGAACTTCGTGTTGACGCGCACCGCGGCCATGATCAGGACCACGAGCGCCGCCGGCGCGGCCAGGAAGTTCAGGATCGGGACGAATGACGCGATGACGACCGCCAGGATCGCCCAGGGCGAGATGTCACCGAGCTTGGCGAAGACCATGTAGTTGTACACCGGTACCCAGGCGCGCCACTTGCCCTCGACTCCGGCGCGTTCGAAGACCTTCATGAGAAGGAACGCGCTGATCACGTAGCCGATGAGGCCGATGACAGCGCCGAATGCGTAAAGGGCGCCGAGGGCGGCCAACCCGGCGGCATCCGACGCCCCGTAGGGGTCGCTATAAGCAAGGTGAAGGATGTCCACGTCGATCCTTTCGGACGGGTGATGGCACGCGCGGGTGCCAGCGAGAGTTTCCCGCGGCTCACATGTTAGCGAACCTGGGTATTTCCTGACACCCAGCGCGCGGATACGCTAGACGACGAGGTCTGTCTCACCGCGCGCGCCCTCACGGACGACCCACCCGGAATCATCCGCCCACGCGATGAAATCGTGGACGGAATCGAGCCGCGGAGCCGCCATGGCCAACGACCTCACCAACTCGCCCTTGGCGTGTTTGTTGAAATGGTTGAGTGCACGGACGGCTCCCTCTCCCCCCGCCGTGACTACCCGGACATAGGATCCGTCGACACCCGAAGGAACGGGGCCGAGTGCGGCGTAGGCCTCGGACCGCAGATCCAGGACGAACGACGGCGCCAGAGCCGAGAGCGCCGTTGTCACGGCATCGGCCCATACTCGCCGCAGAGCGGGCAAGCCGGGCACCGACGTCCCCGCGGCCAGACGATAGGCCGGGATGTGGTCAAGAGCGCCGATCGGTCCGAAAGGAGCGGAGTGGATGGCGACGTGCCGGGACAGCCAGGACCGTGCCGCGGAGTCGAGGCTTCCGGCATCCAGGGCGTCGAAGAGCACCCCGGTGTAGCGGTCGATCGCGGGCATGGTCGGGGCGGTTCGCAGGGCCGCGTTGTCGGCGACCTCGTGTCGGCGCTTCGCGCTCAGCTTGAGCACGCGCGCGGCTTCGTCCTCATCGGTCGAAAGGGCGATGAGAGCGTCGATGACGGCGTCGCGCTGAGGACGCAACGACGGCATCGCGAGGGCGTCGAGACGCAGCGGTGCGCCGACCCCGCCGGGTCGTTTGGTCTCAGAGGGAGGCAGGAGAACGAGCATGCGGATTTCCGGGAAACGACGGACGCGCGCCGCCCGGAGAACCGGGCGACGCGCGTCGCGATGAATGAGACGTCAGGACACAAGCGCGGCGTTGCCCGCCACGATCGTGAGTTCGTCGTTCGCCATCGACAGGAAGCCGTCCTGAGCGTTGGCGAGGATCTTCGAGCCGTCGGCGCGGGTGATGCGCACCTCGCCCTGGGCGAGGATCGCGAGCACCGGCTCATGCCCCTGCATGAGACCGATCTCACCCTCGACGGTCTTGGCCACGACGAGCGAGGCCTCCCCCGTCCACACCTCGGCGTCGGCAGACACCAGGCTCACGCGCAACGACATGTCAGCCGTTCTCCTTCTGGATCTGCGCCCACTTGGCCTCGACGTCGGAGATGCCACCGACGTTGAAGAACGCCTGCTCGGCGACGTGGTCGAAGTCACCCTTGACGATCGCGTCGAACGACTCGATGGTCTCCTTGATCGGGACCGTGGAGCCCTCGACACCGGTGAACTTCTTCGCCATGTACGTGTTCTGCGAGAGGAACTGCTGGATACGACGTGCACGCGACACGACGATCTTGTCCTCTTCGGAGAGTTCGTCGACACCGAGGATCGCGATGATCTCCTGCAGTTCCTTGTTCTTCTGCAGGATCTGCTTCACGGCGGTGGCCACGCGGTAGTGGTCGGCGCCGATGTAGCGCGGGTCGAGGATGCGGCTGGTCGACGTCAGCGGGTCGATGGCCGGGTACAGACCCTTCGACGCGATCTCGCGCGAAAGCTCGGTGGTGGCGTCGAGGTGCGCGAACGTCGTCGCCGGGGCCGGGTCGGTGTAGTCGTCGGCGGGCACGTAGATGGCCTGGAGCGACGTGATCGAGTGACCGCGGGTCGAGGTGATGCGCTCCTGGAGCACACCCATCTCGTCGGCGAGGTTCGGCTGGTATCCCACGGCCGAGGGCATACGGCCGAGCAGCGTCGAGACCTCGGAACCGGCCTGCGTGAAGCGGAAGATGTTGTCGATGAACAGCAGCACGTCCTGCTTCTGCACGTCGCGGAAGTACTCCGCCATCGTCAGCGCCGACAGGGCCACGCGAAGACGCGTCCCCGGCGGCTCGTCCATCTGGCCGAACACGAGGGCGGTCTTGTCGAAGACACCCGCCTCTTCCATCTCGCCGATGAGGTCGTTGCCCTCACGGGTGCGCTCGCCGACACCGGCGAACACCGACACACCACCGTGGTCCTGCGCGACGCGCTGGATCATCTCCTGGATGAGGACCGTCTTGCCGACGCCCGCACCACCGAAGAGGCCGATCTTTCCACCCTGCACGTAGGGGGTGAGAAGGTCGATCGACTTGATGCCGGTCTCGAACATCTCGGTCTTGGACTCGAGCTGGTCGAAGCTGGGCGCCTTGCGGTGGATGCCCCAGCGCTCGGTGACCTCGATGGTCTCGCCGGGAGCGCCGTTGAGCACCTCGCCGGTCACGTCGAAGACCTTGCCCTTGGTCACGTCGCCGACGGGCACCGAGATGGGGCCGCCGGTGTCGCGCACATCCTGTCCGCGGACGATGCCGTCGGTCGGCTTCAGGGCGATCGCGCGGACGAGGTCGTCGCCGAGGTGCTGAGCGACCTCGAGCGTGATCTCGGTCGACTCGTCACCGATGGTGATCGTGGTCTTCAGCGCGTTGTAGATCTCGGGGATCGCGTCATGCGGGAACTCGATGTCGACGACCGGGCCGGTGACGCGCGCGACGCGTCCGACGACGCCCGCGTCGGTCTTCTCGGCGGTGAGGCTCATGGCTTCTTCTCTCCTTGGGAACTTACTTGCCGGATGACAGAGCATCGGCGCCGCCGACGATCTCGGCGATCTGCTGCGTGATCTCCGCCTGACGCGCGTTGTTGCGCAGGCGGGTGTAGTCGGTGATGAGCTTGTCGGCGTTGTCGCTGGCCGACTTCATCGCCTTCTGCGTCGCGGCGTGCTTCGCGGCCGACGACTGGAGAAGAGCGTTGAAGATGCGGCTCTGGACGTACACCGGCAGGAGCGCGTCGAGGACCGTCTCCGCGTCCGGCTCGAACTCGTAGAGCGGGTAGATCTCGGAGTGCGACGGCGCCTCGTGAGCCTCGATGACCTCGAGCGGGAGCAGGCGGACCGACTCCGGCGACTGGGTCATCATGCTGACGAAACGGTTGTAGACGAGGTGGATCTCGTCGACGCCGTCGTTCTCGCCACCTGCGCGGTACGCCTTCAGAACGGCCTCGGAGATCTCCTCCGCCGTCGAGAACTGCGGGGTGTCGGTGTCACCGACCCACTGCTCGATGCTCGCCATACGACGGAACTGGAAGTAGCCGACCGCCTTGCGCCCGACGAGGTAGAACACCACCTCTTTGCCCTGCGACCGCAGCAGCTCGGCCAGCTCGAGACCCTCGCGGAGGATCTGCGAGTTGAACGCGCCGGCGAGTCCGCGGTCGGAGGTGAAGATCACCACGGCGGAACGGCGGATGTTCTCGCGCTCGGTCGTCAGCGGGTGGTCTACGGACGAGTACGTGGCCACCGCGGAGACGGCGCTCGTCACGGCGCGCGCGAAGGGAGATGCCGCGCGCACACGCGCCATCGCCTTCTGAATGCGCGAGGCCGCGATGAGCTCCATCGCCTTGGTGATCTTCTTGGTCGTCTGAGCAGAACTGATCTTCTGCTTGTAGACCCGCAGTTGTGCGCCCATGATTTACGTCCTCGTGTCGTCGCTACTCAGCGACGGCCCTTGACGATTCGCTCCTGGTTGACGTCTTCGGCCTCTGCGGCGTCGACCTTCTCCGCGCCGACGGGGCTCTGGTCCTTGCCGGGCTGGAATTCCTTCGAGAACTCGTCGACGTGCTTCTCGAGCTCCGCGAGCGTGTCGTCGCCGAGCACGTTGGTCTCGCGCAGCGTGTCGAGAACGGTCGAGTTGCGACGCAGGTAGTCCAGCAGCTCGCGCTCGAAGCGCAGCACGTCGGACACCTCGACCGCGTCGAGCTTGCCGTTGGTACCGGCCCAGATCGAGACGACCTGCTCCTCGACGGGGTACGGCGAGTACTGCGGCTGCTTGAGCAGCTCGGTCAGGCGCGCACCGCGGGCGAGCTGACGACGCGAAGCCGCGTCGAGGTCGCTCGCGAACATCGCGAAGGCCTCGAGGGAGCGGTACTGCGCGAGCTCGAGCTTGAGCGTTCCGGAGACCTTCTTGATCGACTTGACCTGGGCGTCACCACCGACGCGCGACACCGAGATACCCACGTCGACCGCGGGGCGCTGGTTGGCGTTGAACAGGTCGGACTGCAGGAAGATCTGGCCGTCGGTGATCGAGATCACGTTGGTCGGAATGTACGCCGAGACGTCGTTCGCCTTGGTCTCGATGATGGGCAGACCCGTCATCGAACCGGCACCGAGCTCGTCGGACAGCTTCGCGCAACGCTCGAGCAGACGCGAGTGCAGGTAGAACACGTCGCCGGGGTACGCCTCGCGGCCCGGCGGGCGACGGAGCAGCAGCGACACGGCACGGTACGCCTCGGCCTGCTTCGACAGGTCATCGAAGATGATGAGGACGTGCTTGCCCTCGTACATCCAGTGCTGGCCGATGGCCGAGCCGGTGTAGGGAGCGAGGTACTTGAAGCCCGCGGGGTCGGAGGCGGGGGCTGCGACGATGGTGGTGTACTCCATCGCGCCAGCGTCCTCGAGCGCGCCCTTCACCGAGGCGATGGTCGAGCCCTTCTGGCCGATGGCGACGTAGATGCAACGCACCTGCTTGTTGACGTCGCCCGACTCCCAGTTGGCCTTCTGGTTGATGATCGTGTCGATCGCGATAGCGGTCTTCCCGGTCTGGCGGTCGCCGATGATGAGCTGACGCTGGCCACGACCGACGGGGATCATGGCGTCGATCGCCTTGATACCGGTCTGGAGGGGCTCGTGCACGCTCTTGCGCTGCATGACGCCGGGAGCCTGGAGCTCGAGGGCGCGGCGACCCGAGGTCGCGATCTCGCCGAGGCCGTCGATCGGGTTGCCGAGCGGGTCGACGACGCGGCCGAGGTAGCCCTCGCCGACGCCGACGGAGAGCACCTCTCCGGTGCGGGTGACGCTCTGGCCCTCTTCGATGCCCGAGAACTCGCCCAGGACGACGACGCCGACCTCGTTCTCGTCGAGGTTCTGGGCGAGGCCCAGCGTGCCGTTCGCGAAGCGGATGAGCTCGTTCGCCATCACGCCGGGAAGGCCCTCGACGTGCGCGATGCCGTCGGCCGCGTCGACGACGGCACCGACCTCGGTCGCCGCAGCGCCGGTGGGCTCGTAGGCGTTGACGAAGTCCTTCAGCGCGTCACGAATGACGTCGGGGCTGATAGAGAGATCTGCCATTGTCTTCCTTCGTTCGTGGGGCACTCGGCCCCCAGATCCACGCCCATTCGGGCGGAAAGTCTTTAGCCTGCGATCCGCTGGCGGAGATCAGCGAGACGTGCGGACACGCTCGCGTCGATGACGTCGTCGGCGACCTGCACACGCAGCCCCCCGACCACCGTCGGGTCGATGACGGTGTTCAGCGTCACCGCTGATCCGTACCGGGTGCTCAGCGCGTTCTGCAGGCGGGTCTGCTGCTCGGCACTGAGGGGCGCCGCCGCGTAGACGGTCGCGACGATGCGCGCTCGCTGATCGGCGACGATGCTCTCGGCACGACGCAGCAGGGCACGCACTCGGCGGCCCCGCGCGTTCTGCACCAGCGACGAGACGACGAGTGCCGTACCGGCGCTCACCCGTCCGTCGAGGAGCTTCGTGACGAGCGCCCCCTTGGCGGAGGCGTCTCCGAGTCGTCCGCCCAGCGCGAGCTCGAGCTCGCCGTTGGCGGCGACCGTCCGCGAGAACGAGAACAGCTCGGGCTCGATGTCGGCCGACTCGGCCACGGCCGTGGCCCGCACGGCGAGTTCTTCGAGACCCTCGACGAACTCCGCGGAGTTCGACCAGCGCTGCTGGGCGGCGCTGGTGAGCAGAGCCACCGTGGCGGGACGATAGGAAGAGCCGAAGACAGCCGACACCAGCCCCGCGCGAGCGGGCGCCGGCACCGACGAGTCGGACAGCGCGCCGCTCAGCTGAGCCGACCCGCTTACGGCACCGACGGCCGCGAACAGTTCGCGCGCGACGTCGAGATCGACGCCGGAGGTGGAAGCCAGGGCCTCCGCCGTCGCGGTCCGCGCCTGAGTGGTCGCGCTGCCCATTACTTGGCCGCCTTCTCGGATGCCTCGAGCTCAGCGAGGAAACGGTCGACGACGGCGTTGGCGCGAGCGTCGTCCGCGAGGGTCTCGCCGATCACGTTGCCGGCGAGGTCGACTGCGAGGGTGCCGACCTCGGTGCGCAGCTGGACGAGAGCGGTCTGACGCTCCGCCTCGATCTGCGAGTGAGCGGCAGCGGTGATGCGCGCGGCCTCAGCCGACGCGGTCTCCTTGGCCTCAGCGACGATCTTGCGTCCGTCCTGGGTGGCCGTCTCGCGGATCTCACCGGCTTCGCGGCGCGCCTCGGCGAGCTGAGCGGTGTACTGCTCGAGCGCGGCCTCGGCCTGTCGCTGGGCCTCGTCGGCCTTCGCGATGTTGCCCTCGATGGCAGCACTGCGCTCGTCGAGCAGCTTCGCCATGCGCGGCAGAGCGACGCGCCACACCACGAAGACGATGACGATGAAGCAGACAGCCGACCAGATGATGTCGTAGGTCGCAGGGAAGAGCGGGTTGTGCGCTTCCCCCGCGGGCTCCGCGGCGAGAGTGACAAGAGCGTTCAGCATCCTGTCTCCTTACAGTGAGTCGAGAGCGGCCGGGATCAAGTGAAGATGAAGCCGGTCGCGATACCGATGAAGGCGAGAGCCTCGGTGAACGCGATACCGATGAACATCAGCACCTGCAGGCGACCCGCGAGCTCGGGCTGACGGGCGACGCCCTCGATCGTCTTGCCGACGACGATGCCCACGCCGATGGCGGGGCCGATGGCGGCGAGACCGTAGCCGATCGTGGCGACGTTACCGGTGACCTGGGCGAGAACCGTAGTTGCGTCCACGGGTTTTTTCCTTTCGTTGGGTGGCTCGGCGTGCGCCGGGCCGCTCAGTGCTCTTCTGCGACCGCGAGCTGGATGTAGACCGCGGTGAGGATCGCGAAGACGTACGCCTGGAGGAAGGCGACGAAGATTTCGAACAGGGTGAAGGCGAAGCCGAAGGCGAGAGAGCCGGCGCCGAGGGCCGTCCACCAGCCGCTGAGGTCGACCACGAAGAACTGCGTGGCCGAGAAGAACAGCACCAGCATGAGGTGGCCGACGACCATGTTCATCAGCAGTCGCAGCGTCAGCGTGACGGGACGGATGATGAAGGTCGAGAGGAACTCGAGCGGGACGATGATGATGTACAGCGGCCACGGCACGCCCGAGGGCAGGAGCGCGTTCTTGAAGAAGCCGCCGGGGCTCTTCTTGATACCGGCGTAGATGAACGTCACGTACGCGACGAGGGCCAGCAGCATGGGCACCGCGATGACGCTGGTACCGGCGATGTTCAGACCGGGGATGACACCCGTGATGTTCATGAACAGCACCATGAAGAAGATGGTGGTGAGGATCGGCAGGAAGCGCTTGCCGTCCTTGCTGCCGAGGATGTCTTCGGCGATGTTGACACGGACGAAGTCCAGGCCCATCTCGACGACGCTCTGGAAGCGGCCGGGGACGACCTTCATGCGTCGGGTTCCGATGACCAGGAACAGCACGAGCACGAGCGTGGCCAGCATCTGCGTGAGGTTGATGCGGGTGATCGCGAAGATCGTGCCCTCGAAAAGCACCGCGTCGGGGAAGAACTCGCCGATGGACGGCGGGTGGAACTCCGCACCCGCGGACGCGAGGTTCGTGATCAGGGTCGCAGCTTGAGTAGTCAGCGCTGGCTCCAGCTTCGGGGCATCGGTGTGAACCGTTGCGACGATGGTCGGTGAGAGTACCCAGAATGCAAGCCTGAGGGATAGCCCTGGTGCGGTCGGGTACTTACCCCACCCTATCAAACTCCCAGCGGATCCATGTGGCCGGTGCCAAGGATCCTCTCGGCACCGGGGTATCTCGGTTGCACACGCGGCGGGAGAACGATACGGCCGGGTGCCGACGGGTCAGGACCGTCGATCACCCTCGTCGGGGTCGGTGGGCAGGGTGACGTCGCTGGCGCTGGGGATGCGCATCCGGAGCAGCACGATCACATCGACCACCAGGGACGCCAGAACGCTCACGACGAGGGCGACGTAGAACGTCACCGGATCGACCCACGCCTGCTCGCGCAACACGACGATCGCGACGATGAACAGAACGAGCTTGAGCAGCCATCCCCCCAGCACGATACCGAAGAAGATCGGGACGTAGAGGGGGTCGCCGAACCAGCGGTTCGCGACGAGGATGCTCGTCGCGGTGACCGCGAGGAACACCGCACTGACCGCCACGCCGGCAAGAGCGCTGCCCAGGCCGCCCGCTCCCCCGACGGCGAAGCCCACGACGGCACCGACGATGAGCAGAACCGCGGTGACGATCCCACCCCAGACGAGCGCTGTGCGCAGCACCGGGGTGCTGGAGGGACGGCGGGCGGGACTGGTGCTGGTCATGAGTGGGACTCCGGTGAGGTGGGGCGCGCGCGGCGCGGGGAGAGGCGGCGCAGGCGATGAGACGAGGGCAGAAGGGTGAGCACGGCGCAGGCGACGACACCGACGGCTCCGAAGAGGATGCCGGCGAGGTAGTCGCCCGGCCAGCTCTGCTGGGTGCCGATGTACATCAGGAGGAACGCCAGGCTCACCACCGCCGTCCAGCTGTAGAAGATCAGAACGGCGCTGGTGTCGGTGTGGCCCATATCCAGCATGCGGTGGTGCAGGTGCTTTCGGTCGGGAGAGAACGGCGATCGCCCGGCCCACTGGCGCCGGATCACCGCGAGACCGAAGTCCAGCAGGGGCAGGAGGACGATCACGACGGGCAGCAGGATCGGGATGAACGCACCGAGCAACTGCGAGCGACCGATCTTCTCGGGATCGAGAACCGCGGGATCGAGCTGGCCGGTGATGGCGACCGCTGAGCTCGCCATGAGCAGGCCGAGCATGAGGGCACCGGCATCCCCCATGAACAGCTTCGCCGGCGTCCAGTTCATGGGAAGGAATCCGAGGCACGCACCGACGAGCACGGCGGCGATGAAGGAGGCGAGGTTGAAGTAGGTGCTGGCTCCGGTGTCGCGCACCAGCAGATACGAGTAGGCGAAGAAGACCCCGTTGGCGATGAGGCAGACCCCGGCCACCAGACCGTTCAGACCGTCGATGAAGTTCACGGCGTTCATCACGACGACCATCGCGAAGACCGTGAGCAGAAAGCTCACCCAGCTCGAGCCGACCGTGAGTGCGCCGATGGGGAGCGACAGGATCTGCAGTTGACCGAACCACGCGATCATTCCGGCCGCGACGAACTGCGCGCCGAGCTTGATCATCCAATCCAGATCCCACAGGTCGTCGGCGACACCGATGAGCACGATGAGCAAGACCGCTCCGAGCAGCCAGAGCACGGGGACCGGATCGGTCCAGAAGATCGAGAAGTACGGGTTCCGGCTCGACAGGGCGAACGCCGCCACCACGCCGAGGAACATCGCCACCCCGCCCAGCCGGGGCGTGGGGGTCTTATGCACGTCACGATCCCGGATGCCGGGATACAGCTTGAAGCGCAGGGCGAGCTTCCACACCACCCACGACAGCGCGAGAGTGACCGCCGCCGTGAACAGGATGGTGAGGAGGTACTGGGTCACGGACCCGGCGCCTCGGCATCCGTCTCCGACGACTCGGCCTTCGAAGCCTCGGCGGAGGGGGCCACGACGATCGGGGCAGGAGCGTCGGGATCGGGGTCCGGCTCGAGCAGGTCGCCGAGGACCTCGCGCAGCCTCTCTCGGGAGACGGCCCCTTCGCGCAGCACGCGCACACGAGGCTCAGTGCCGCCCACGAGGGTGGTGGCGTCGACGATGGTCGAGGCGATCCCGGTCTCGCTCACGCCCGAGTCCAGATAGGCGGCGACGCGATCACCGAGCATGTCGCGCGCGGAGTCGATGTTGACGGCCGCCGCCATTCCGGTGAGATTCGCGCTGGACACCGCCAGGGGGCCGGTCTCCTCGAGGAGTTCCAGGGTGAGGTGGTGTGCCGGCATCCGCACGGCGACCGTGCCATGCGTGTCACCGAGGTCCCACGACAGCGACGGCTGAGCGGGGAGCACGATGGTGAGTCCGCCCGGCCAGAATTCACGAACGAGATCATCCACCGCGGCCGGGATCTCGGCCACGAGAGCGCGCAGCGTGCCGATTCCGGCGACGAGCACGGGCGGGGGCTGCTGGCGACCGCGTCCCTTCGCCTCGAGCAGGCCCGCCACCGCACGCGCGTTGAACGCGTCGGCAGCGATCCCGTAGACGGTGTCGGTGGGGAGCACGACGAGTTCGCCGCGGCCGATCGCCTGGCGTGCGTGGCGCATGCCCGAGAGCAGCTGCGATTCGTCTCGGCAGTCGTAGACAGGTGACATATCGCGCGCAAGTCTACTTGCGCCCGGAGTCCGCCGCGTCAGGGACGCACGGCCGTCGTGGCGCGATCGCGCCCCGTGAGGTCCGGGTGCGTGGCGGCCGCTCGCCACCCGTCGGCGGTGAGCAGCTCGCGGATCGCCGCGCCCTGCCACTCCCCGTGCTCGATGACCAGGGTCGCCCCGGGGTGGCCGAGCCGGAGACCGACGCGCGACAGCTGGCGGACGGCATCCAATCCGTCCGGCCCGCCGTACAGAGCGGCGGGCGGGTCGTACAAGCGCACCTCGGGGTCGCGCGGAATCGCCTCGTCGGGAACGTACGGCGGGTTGGATGCCACCACCGAGACGGTTCCGTCGAGTTCGGGGAACGCGTCGGCCAGGTCGACGAAGGCGAGGGTGACGTTCGTCGCCCCCACGCGGGCGACGTTCTCCTTGGTCCAGATGAAGGCGTCGACGCTGTTCTCGGCGGCGAAGACCCGCGCGTGCGGAACCTCGGTGGCCATCGCCAGAGCGATCGCGCCACTCCCGGTCCCGAGGTCGACGGCGATCGGCGCGGGAGCGACGACAGCGCCGAGGGCGTCGATCGCCAGCTGAGCGACCATCTCGGTCTCGGGCCGCGGTACGAAGACCCCCGGTCCGACCGCGAGTTCGAGAGAGCGGAACGGGGCGACTCCGGTGAGGTGCTGGAGGGGTTCGCGGGCACACCGACGATCGACGAGCGGAAGCAGGGCTGCGGCGGCGGCCGACGGCATCCGGTCTCCGCGGATCGCGGCGGCCTGCACTCCCCCGCGCGACGTGCGGAGCACGTGGCCGACGAGGAGCTCGGCGTCCACCCGGGGGTCGGGGATGCCTGCGGCGGCGAAGCGGGCCTCGAGATCGCGAAGGACCTCGGCGACGGGAGCGGCCGTGGGGGCGGGGGGCGGTGCGGTCTCACGCATGACGGGGTCCGAGCCTAGTCGTGTCCCGTCACACACGCCTGTGTGTCGGGCGACTCGCCTAGGATGATCGCGTTCTCATCGACGGCGAAAGGCGACCCATGCCCGGCATCCACTCCGACATCACCTCTGCGTTCGGCGACACTCCGCTGGTGCGCCTGAACCGCGTCGCGGAGGGGACCGAGGCGCAGATCCTGGCGAAGCTCGAGTTCTACAACCCGGCGTCGAGCGTCAAGGACCGCCTCGGTATCGCGATCGTCGACGCCGCCGAGGCGTCCGGTGAGCTGAAGCCCGGGGGCACGCTCGTGGAGTCCACGAGCGGCAACACCGGCATCGCCCTCGCCATGGTGGGCGCAGCACGCGGCTACAAGGTGATCCTGACCATGCCGGCCTCGATGTCGAAGGAGCGCCGCATCCTGCTCAAGGCGTTCGGTGCCGAGCTCGTCCTCACCGATCCCACCAAGGGCATGTCCTACGCCGTCGACGAGGCAAAGCGCATCGTCGCCGAGACCCCGGGGGCCGTCTGGGCCCGTCAGTTCGAGAACGAGGCCAACCCGGCCATCCACCGGAAGACGACGGCCGAGGAGATCCTCCGCGACACCGACGGCAAGGTCGACTACTTCGTCGCCGGAATCGGCACGGGCGGCACCATCACGGGTGTCGGCCAGGTGCTGAAGGAGCGCGTTCCCGGCGTCAAGATCGTGGCCGTCGAGCCCGCCGACTCCCCCATCCTCACCAAGGGGCACCCCGGGCCGCACAAGATTCAGGGCATCGGCCCGAACTTCGTTCCCGCGATCCTCGATCGCGACATCATCGATGAGGTCATCGACGTCGAGTTCGACGACGCGATCCGCCTGGCGCGTGAGACGGCCGCCAAGGACGGCATCCTGGTCGGAATGTCGTCGGGAGCAGCCATCTGGGCCGCCCTCGAGATCGCGCGCCGCCCCGAGGCAGCCGGCAAGAACATCGTCGTGATCATTCCCTCGTACGGCGAGCGGTACCTCTCGACGGCTCTGTACGAGCACCTGCGCGAAGACTGACGTGGGGGCTCTTTCCCGCGTGCGCGAAGACGTCGCCGCGGCCAAGCTCCGCGATCCGGCAGCGCGCGGCGGGCTCGAGATCGCGTTGCTCTACCCGGGGCTCCACGCCGTCTGGTCGTACCGCGTCGCACACCGTCTCTGGCGTCGGGGACTGCGTTTTCCTGCGCGGGCGCTCTCCCAGCTCACCCGCTGGCTCACGGGCGTCGAGATCCACCCGGGCGCGACGATCGGGCGGCGGTTCTTCATCGACCACGGTATGGGTGTCGTGATCGGCGAGACCGCCGAGGTCGGCGACGACGTCATGCTGTACCACGGGGTGACGCTCGGAGGTCGCCAGCGCGAGGGCGGCAAGCGCCACCCCACGCTGCACGACGGGGTCGCGGTAGGTGCCGGGGCGAAGGTGCTGGGGCCCATCACGATCGGGGCGCGAAGCGCCGTCGGAGCGAATGCGGTGGTCACCGCGGACGCGCCGGCCGACAGCGTCCTCGTCGGCGTTCCCGCCAAAGCACGCCAGCGCCGGAGCGGAGAGGACACCCGGGCGGTCCTCACGACTCCGGAGTACTGGATCTGACCGACACCGTAGGCTCGGATCCATGACGCGCCTGCACGACCTGTCCGTGGTCGCGCTGGTCGCCGCTCTGCGGGCGGGGTCCGTGACCCCGGCCGAGCTCACGGACCACTACCTCGCCCGCATCTCGCGCGCCGACGGGCTCGGTGCGTTCGCGGAGGTGACTCCGGATGCCGCGCGCCACCGTGCAGCGGACCTCGCCGCCTCTCCCGAGCGGGGCCCGCTGTGGGGCATTCCGCTCGCCGACAAAGACCTCGTGGCCCGCGCGGGCGTCCCCACCCGCTACGGCTCGCGCTCTCGCGCGCACTTCGTGCCGACGGCATCCGATCCCCTCGCCGACGCACTCGACGCCGCCGGTGCGGTGAATGTCGGGAAGACCAGTACGTCCGAGTTCGGATTGACGGGCTTCACGGAGCCGCTTCTCCACGCGCCCGCGCGCGATCCGTGGCGTCCGCCCGCGGGTGCCGGTGGATCGAGTGGTGGGGCGGCCGTCGCGGTCGCGGCGGGGCTCCTTCCTGCCGCCGTGGGATCGGACGGCGGCGGTTCGATCCGCATCCCGTCGGCGACGGTCGGGGTCATCGGCCTCAAGCCGTCACGCGGACGCCTTCCGATCGGATCCGGGTTCGACTCCCCGGACGGGCTCTCGGTGTCCGGGCCGATCGCACGTACCGTCGAGGACACCGCTCTGCTTCTCGACGCCCTTGTGGGGCTCGCGCCGTTCCCCTACGCGACCGAGGCTCCGGGACACGGGCCCTTCGTGGAGGCCGTCGGACGAGACCCGCGGGGACTTCGCATCGGCGTCACCACGGTCTCACCGTGGGACGACGACGAGGACATCCGCCTCGACGCCGACGCACGCAGGGCGTTCGAGACAGCCGCCGCGTGGCTGTCGGACCGCGGGCACGACGTGACGGATGCCGCTTGGCACCCCGTCGGATACGCGGCGCTCTTCCACGTCCTGTGGCGAGCCAGCGCGGCGCGCATCCCCCTGACCGAAGACGACATGCGTCTCGTCGAACCGCTCACCGCGTGGCTCGTTCGCGAGGGCCGCCGTCTGTCCTCGCTCGAGCTGTTGGGCGGACTCTCGTCCGCGCGCGCGTTCGAGCGACGCACCATCGCCGACTTCGCCCGCTTCGACGCCGTGCTGACCCCCGCTCTCGCGCAGCCCCCGCAGCCGGTCGGTTCGTACGCCGGGCACAGTCCCGAACGCACGTTCGCGATGCAGGTCGAGTACGCGCCGTACTCCAGCTTCGTCAATGTCGCGGGACTACCCGCGCTGACCCTCCCCGTCACCGCGGATGCCACCGGCCACCCCGTCTCGGTGCAGCTCATCGGCCGCCCCGGCGGCGAAGCGGTACTGCTGGCCCTCGCCGCCCAGCTCGAGGATCGTCGCGGCCCTCTCCCCCACCCGCCGGCCTGGGACGACTGACCCGCAGCCGCGCGGGCGCCCGAAGTCCGGGGCGACGGCGACGTCGACGGCGGAGCACAACTCCTGCATTTCGCGATGTCGCGCACCTCAGCGGTGCCCGATGACAGCTACATGCAGGAGTTGTGCGCGTCGCCCGGTGCCCGCGGAGACGGCGGGCGTCGTTCCGTTTGCCGGGGAGAGCGTCGACGAACCGGCTCAGTCGCCCGCGAGGGCCGCGAGCCGTGCCTCTTCGTCGGCGACGATCGCCGACTCGATGATCGGGCCCAGGGCGCCGTCCATCACCTGATCGAGGTTGTACGCCTTATACCCCGTGCGGTGATCCGCGATGCGGTTCTCGGGGAAGTTGTACGTGCGGATGCGCTCCGAACGGTCCATGCCACGGATCTGCGACCGGCGCGCGTCGGCGGCGACCGCGTCGCGCTCCTCCTGCTGCTTGGCGAGCAGGCGGGCGCGCAGCACGCGCATCCCGGCCTCGCGGTTCTGCAACTGCGACTTCTCGTTCTGCATCGACACCACGATGCCGGTGGGCACGTGCGTGATGCGCACGGCCGAGTCGGTCGTGTTGACCGACTGCCCGCCGGGTCCCGACGAACGGAAGACGTCGATCTTGAGGTCGTTGGGGTCGATCGCGACCTCTTCGGGCTCATCGACCTCGGGGAAGACGAGCACCCCCGTGGTCGAGGTGTGGATACGTCCCTGCGACTCGGTCGCCGGGACGCGCTGCACGCGGTGGACTCCGCCCTCGTACTTCAGGTGCGCCCACACGCCCTGCGCCGGGTCGCTCGAGGATCCCTTGATCGCGACCTGGACGTCCTTGTATCCGCCGAGATCGCTCTCGGTGCGCTCGAGCAACTCGGTCTTCCAGCCCATGGACGCCGCGTACTGCAGGTACATGCGCAACAGGTCGGCCGCGAACAGAGCGCTCTCGGCCCCGCCCTCGCCTCCCTTGATCTCCATGATCACGTCGCGGGCGTCGTCGGGGTCGCGCGGGATGAGCAGGCGCCGCAGACGCTCCTGCGTCTCGGCGACCCGTTCCTCGAGCGCCGGGATCTCCTCCGCGAAGGCCTCGTCCTCGCGAGCGAGCTCGCGGGCGGCATCCAGATCCTCGGATGCCGCCGTCCAGGCGTCGTAGGCGTGCACGATGCGGCTGAGCTCGGCGTAGCGCCGGTTCACCCGCTTGGCGCGCGCCGCGTCGGCGTGCACCGCGGGGTCGTTCAGCTCGAGCTCGACCGCCTTGTGCTCATCGAGCAGTCCGCGGACCGACTCGAACATCGCGGGCACCGACATCGCGTCTGCCGCTCCGCTCAGCGGATGCTGTTGTCGTCACCGCCGCGCGAGGGCGCCGGGATGGACTTCTGCATCTGCACGAGGAACTCGACGTTCGACTGCGTCTCCTTGAGCTTGCCGAGCACGACCTCGAGAGCCTGCTGCGGCTCGAGACCGGCCAGCGCGCGGCGGAGCTTCCAGGTGATCTTGACCTCGTCGGGCGACAGCAGCATCTCCTCACGGCGGGTGCTCGACGCGTTCACGTCGACCGCCGGGAAGATGCGCTTGTCGGCGAGCTGGCGGCTCAGGCGCAGCTCGCTGTTACCGGTGCCCTTGAACTCCTCGAAGATCACGTCGTCCATCTTCGACCCGGTCTCCACCAGCGCGGTCGCGAGGATGGTGAGCGATCCACCGTTCTCGATGTTGCGCGCGGCGCCGAAGAAGCGCTTGGGCGGGTACAGCGCCGAGGCGTCGACCCCACCGGTGAGCACGCGGCCCGAGGTGGGTGCGGACAGGTTGTAGGCGCGGCCGAGGCGGGTGATCGAGTCGAGGAGCACGACGACGTCGCGACCGAGCTCGACGAGGCGCTTCGCGCGCTCGATGGCGAGCTCGGCGACCGTGGTGTGGTCCTCAGCGGGACGGTCGAACGTCGAGGCGATGACCTCGCCCTTGACCGTGCGCTGCATGTCGGTGACCTCTTCGGGGCGCTCGTCGACGAGCACGACCATGAGGTGGACCTCGGGGTTGTTGTGCGCGATGGCGTTGGCGATCTGCTGCAGCACGATCGTCTTGCCCGCCTTGGGCGGAGCGACGATGAGGCCGCGCTGACCCTTGCCGACGGGCGCGACGAGGTCGATGATGCGCTGGGTCAGCTTCTCGGGTGCCGTCTCCAGACGCAGGCGCTCCTGCGGGTAGAGCGGGGTGAGCTTGCCGAAGTCGACGCGCGTCGCGGCGTCGTCGACGGACAGACCGTTGATCGAGTCGACCTTGACCAGCGCGTTGTACTTCTGGCGGCTGGACTGCTCGTTCTCGCGCGGCTGCTTGATCGAGCCGACGACGGCGTCACCCTTGCGCAGGTTGTACTTCTTGACCTGGCCGAGCGAGACGTAGACGTCGCTCGGTCCGGGCAGGTAGCCGGTGGTGCGTACGAAAGCGTAGTTGTCGAGCACGTCGAGGATTCCGGCGATGGGGACGAGGACGTCATCGTCGCCGATCTCGGAGTCGAACTCGTCGCCCGTTGTGTTCGGGCCGCGGCGCTTGTTGCGCTGACGGTTGCGGTTGCTCGTGCCGCCCTGCTGCTGCTGAGCCTGCTGACCGTTCTGGGAACCGCCGTCGCGCTGATTTCCCTGCGCGGCGGCTTCCGCCTCGTCGCCGGCCGCGGCGGGCTGCGCCTCGGTCTTCTCGGCGGCGTCGGCCCGGTTGCGGTTGCGGTTTCGCGAACGGTTGCGGCCGCGGCCGCGAGCCGGCGTCTCGTCGGTGCTGTCGTCCGTGGCGGGCGCCTCGGTGGCGTCGCCCGCGGCGGTCTCGCTCTCCGCGCTCTCGCTGACGGGGGCGTCACCGGCGCTCTCGCTCGCGGCGGCGTCACCGGCGCTCTCGCTCGCGGCGGGGGCCTCCACGGCCTCGGCTGCGGGGGACGTCTGCTCGGATGCCGCGGCATCGGCCACCACATCGGCGGCGGTGGTCGCGGGGGTGGTCGCGTCGGCCTCGGGTTCGGCGACAGCCTCAGCTTCGGGGGCAGCGGTCTCAGCAGCAGCGGCCTCGGCGGCAGCGGCCTCGGCGGCTTCCGCAGCCGCCTTCTCCTTGGCCGACGCGGTGGTGGCGCGACGAGGCGCGCGCTTCCGCGGCGCCTTGGCGGGCTTCTCCGCCGCGGCGGGCTCCTCGGCAACGGCCGGCGCCTCCGCAGCGGGGGCTTCCTCGACAACAGCGGGCGCCTCGACAGCGGCGGGCTCCTCGGCAACGGCGGGCTGCTCGGCAGCGGGCTCTGCGGCCTCCGGGGCGGACGGCTCGGCGACGGCCTCGCTCGCCGCTTCCGCAGCGGGAGCCTCTGCGACGAGGGCGTCATCGCTGAACAACGCCTCCGGTTGCGCGGGATCGGCCGGTGCGGCCTCGGCGTCCGAGGCGTCTGCGCTCTCGGCATCCGGGGTCTCGACGGCCGCTTCGGCCTGTTCGGTGTCAGTGCCCTGCGCCTCGGCCGAAGGCTGTTCTTCGACGGGGTTCTCAGCGCCCTCGGGCGCGTCGACGGGCTGGGTCTCGGAGATGGACTCCACGAGTGCTCCTCAGAAAATGAAACGTGATCAGATCGCGCTTCGCCATGCAGAACGCAGACGAAGTGACACCAGCGGTTCGGGAGACTGCAGCCGATACCGGGTTCGCGATGTGTTGCGGATTTCGCAGGTGGTGCAGAGGCTCAGATTCGCGAATTACGCGGAACCCTCTGCGTTTTTCACTGTACCACCCTTGACGTCGACAGCGAGCATGAGGGCCTGCCACGGGGTGTCGACGACGGATGCCATAAGATCCGCCGCCGCGAGACGCTGCCCCGGACCGTCGGCCAGGACGAGGACACTCGGCCCCGCACCCGACACGACGGCGGCGTATCCCTCGGCCCGAAGTGCCCGCACGAGTCGATCGGTCTCGGGCATGGCCTGCGCCCGGTAGCTCTGGTGCAGCTTGTCTTCCGTGGCCGCCATCAGCAGCTCGGGGCTCTGCGTCATGGCGGCGATCAGAAGGGCCGAACGCGAGACGTTGAACACCGCGTCCTCACGCGGCACCTGCAGGGGCTGCAGGCTCCGTGCCACGGCGGTCGACATCGTGAAGCTCGGCACGAACACCAGCGGCGAGACACCGCGGTGCACGATGAGCTGCTTGTGCTGCGGGCCCTCGGCATCCATCCACGCGATGGTCAGACCGCCGAACAGGCCGGGCGCGACGTTGTCGGGGTGCCCCTCCATCTCGGTGGCCAGGCGCAGCAGGTCGACGTCGCTGAACGAGACGTCCCCCTCGAGCAGCCCCTTGGCGGCCAGGATGCCAGCGACCACCGCCGCCCCGGACGAACCCATGCCGCGGCCGTGCGGGATGACGTTGTGCGCCGTCAGCCGCAGTCCGGGCAAAGTGCGACCGACCGAGGCGTAGGTGTGCGCCATCGCGCGCACGACGAGGTGCGAGGCGTCACGGGGGACGTCGGCCGCCCCCTCGCCCTCGACCTCGATCTCGAGGCCGTCTCCGTTGAGCTGCTCCACGACGAGGTCGTCGTACACGCTCAGAGCGAGGCCGAGGGTGTCGAAGCCGGGTCCGAGGTTCGCGCTCGTCGCGGGAACGCGGACCGAGACTCGACGGCCGGGGCCTTCGGTCACGCGGTCACCGGCTGCAGGTCGAGCACCGAGGCGACCTCCGAGGTGGTCGCGTCGACGACGGTGGGCTGCACATCCGTGCCGTCGGACTGGCGAAGGGCCCACTGGGGGTCCTTCAGGCCGTGGCCGGTGACGGTGAGAACGACCTTGGCTCCGGCGGGGACGACCCCGGCCTCGGCTCGCTCGAGCAGTCCCGCGACGCTGATCGCCGAGGCGGGCTCGACGAAGATGCCGACCTCGCCGGCGAGGATCTTCTGGGCCTCGAGGATGCGGGCGTCATCGATCGCGCCGAAGTAGCCGTCCGTCGCATCTCGGGCTTCGAGCGCGAGCTCCCACGAGGCGGGGTTGCCGATGCGGATCGCACTGGCGATCGTCTCCGGGTTCTTCACGACCTCGCCACGCACCAGCGGGGCGGAACCGGCAGCCTGGAAACCGAACATCCGCGGCACGGTGGTCGCGACGCCGCGGGCGGCCTCTTCGCGGTAGCCGCGCGAGTAGGCGGTGTAGTTGCCGGCGTTGCCGACGGGGATGAAGTGGAAGTCGGGGGCGTCGCCCAGAACCTCGACGACCTCGTAGGCGGCGGTCTTCTGCCCCTCGATGCGGTCGGGGTTGACCGAGTTGACCAGGTGCACCGGGTAGTGGTCGGCGAGCTCGCGCGCGATCTCGAGGCAGTCGTCGAAGTTGCCGCGGATCTGGATGAGCCGGCCGTTGTGCGCCACCGCCTGGCTGAGCTTGCCCATCGCGATCTTGCCCTCGGGCACGAGCACCGCGGCGGTGATGCCGGCGTGGGCGGCGTAGGCCGCGGCCGACGCCGAGGTGTTGCCGGTGGAGGCGCAGATGACCGCCTTCGCACCATGCTCGACGGCGCGCGAGAGGGCGACGGTCATGCCGCGGTCCTTGAACGAACCCGTGGGGTTCATGCCCTCGAATTTGACCCACACGTCGGCACCGGTGCGGCGCGACAGCGCGGGGGCGGGCAGCAGCGGCGTGCCGCCCTCGCCGAGGGTGACGACGGTAGAGGAGTCGGTGACGCCCAGACGGTCGGCGTACTCGCGGAGGACTCCGCGCCAGAGGTGTGCCATGTTCAGTTCCCTTCCACGCGCAGCACGGAGACCACGCGCTCGACGACGCCGCTCGCGGCGAGACGCTCGACGGTCTCGCTCAGGTCCTGCTCGCGGGCTTTGTGTGTTCCGATGACCAGACGGGCGGAACCCGCGCCGATCGTTGAGCCTTCTGCTTCGGTCGCTGAGCCCGTCGAAGCGGCGGCACCCACGGATGCCTCGATGACGGTCTGCTCGACGGTCGCGATCGACACGCGGCCCTCGCTCAGGATGCCGGCGACGGTCGCCAGCACGCCGGGCTGGTCGTCGACCTCGAGGGTGATCTGGTAGCGCGTGATGACGTGCCCGATGGGCACGGCGGGGAGGTTCGCGCGCGTGGATTCGCCCACGCCCACTCCCCCGGCGATGTGGCGGCGCGCGGCCGAGACGACGTCGCCCAGCACGGCCGAGGCGGTCTGCACGCCGCCGGCGCCGGCGCCGTAGAACATCAGGTCGCCCGCGGCCTCGGCCTGCACGAAGACGGCGTTGTTGGCCCCGTGCACGCTCGCGAGCGGGTGCGTGCGCTCGACGAGCGCGGGGTACACGCGCACCGAGATGGACTCAGAACCGTCGTCGGCCGTGAGGCGCTCGCACACGGCCAGCAGCTTGATGACGTAGCCGGCGTGGCGCGCGGATTCGATCATCGCGGCGTCGACCGAGGTGATGCCCTCGCGGTGCACGGCGTCCAGGGGAACCGTCGTGTGGAAGGCGAGGCTCGCGAGGATCGCGGCCTTCTGCGCGGCGTCGTATCCCTCGACGTCGGCGGTGGGGTCGGCTTCGGCGTACCCGAGTTCCTGCGCCTGGGCGAGAACGTCGGCGAAGTCGGCACCCTCGGTGTCCATGCGGTCGAGTATGTAGTTCGTCGTGCCGTTGACGATGCCCATGATGCGCACGACGCGGTCGCCGGCGAGCGAGTCGCGCAGCGGGCGAATGATCGGGATGGCACCGGCCGCGGCGGCCTCGTAGTACACCTCGGCTCCGACCTGGTCGGCGGCCTCGAACACCTCGGAGCCGTGGGTCGCGAGCAGGGCCTTGTTGGCGGTGACGACGTCGGCACCCGAGGCGATCGCGTGCAGCACCTGGGTGCGGGCGGGCTCGATCCCGCCCATCAGCTCGATGACGATGTCGCTGCCGACGATGAGCGTCTCGGCGTCGGTCGTGAACAGCTCGCGCGGAAGGTCGGCGTCGCGCTTGCCGTCGAGGTTGCGCACGGCGATGCCGGCGAGTTCGAGCTTGGCGCCCGCGCGGTCGGCGAGCTCGTCGCCGTGCTTGAGCAGCAGGTCGGCGACCTGCGAGCCGACGGCGCCGGCGCCGAGGAGCGCCACGCGGAGCGTGCGGTAGTCGGTCATTCGGTGTCTCCGTGGGGTGTTGCGGTGAGGGCGGATGCCGGGACCCCGGCGTCGCGCGCGAGCAGATCGTCGATGGTCTCGCCGCGCACGATCACGCGGGCCTGTCCGTCGCATACGGCGACGACGGGCGGGCGGGGCGTGTAGTTGTAGTTGCTCGCGAGCGAGAAGCAGTACGCACCGGTGGCGGGCACGGCGAGCAGGTCGCCGGGCGTGACGTCCCCGGGGAGGTATTCAGCATCCACGACGATGTCTCCCGACTCGCAGTGGTGACCGACAACGCGCGAGAGCGCCGGCGTCGCGGAGCTCGTGCGCGAGACGACGCGCGCCGAGAAGTCGGCGCCGTACAGGGCGGGGCGGGCGTTGTCGCTCATGCCGCCGTCGACGCTGACGTAGGTGCGCTCGAGTCCCTCCGCCGCGGTGACGGTCTTGACCGTGCCCACCTCGTAGAGGGTCACGCCGGCCTGGCCGACGATCACGCGGCCGGGTTCGGTGGCGACGTCGGGCATCGGGATGCCGCGCACCGCGCACTCGTCGGCGATGGCGTCCAGGATGCCGTCGGCGATCTCTTCGATGGGCTTCGGGTCGTCGACCGAGGTGTACGAGATGCCGAAGCCGCCGCCGACGTTGAGCAGGGGGATCTCTCCCCCGGCGAGCAGATCGGCGTGGAGGTCGACGAGGCGCGCCGCCGACTCGCGGAAGCCCGACGAGTCGAAGATCTGCGAGCCGATGTGGGCGTGCAGGCCGACGAAGCGCAGGCTCGGCAGCTCGCGGATGCGCGCGACGGCCTCGGCCGCCCCCTCGAGCGAGAAGCCGAACTTCTGGTCCTCGTGGGCCGTGGCGAGGAAGGCGTGAGTCTCGGCGTGCACCCCGGTGCGCACGCGGACGAGCACCGACTGCACCGCCCCGC
Organism: Microbacterium testaceum; assembly: GCF_001476655.1. Taxonomy (GTDB): domain Bacteria; phylum Actinomycetota; class Actinomycetes; order Actinomycetales; family Microbacteriaceae; genus Microbacterium; species Microbacterium testaceum_C. The sequence goes on from NZ_LDRT01000149.1 coordinate 22,965, forward strand.
GCCGCTCGGCGACCGCGGCGAGGCGCTCGATCTCGATGGGGCTGTCGACGACGACCGAGCCGATCCCGACCTCGACCGCCCGCTCGAGCTCGCGCACGCTCTTGTTGTTCCCGTGGAAGCCGAGTCGCGCGGACTCCGCTCCCCCGGCCAGGGCGACCTCGAGTTCGCCGAGCGTGCAGACGTCGACCGAGAGCCCCTCGTCGACGACCCAGCGGACGACCTCGGTCGACAGGAAGGCCTTGCCCGCGTAGTAGACACGAGCCCGGATGCCGTGCCGCTCGGCCGCAGCGTCGAAGGCCGCGCGAGCGCGACGGGCGTGCGCGCGCACCTCGTCCTCATCGAGGACGTAGAGCGGAGTGCCGAACCGGTCGCGCAGGTCGAAGACCGACACCCCGCCGATCTCGACCGAACCGTCGTCGATGCGGTGTGCGCTGGCGGGCCAGACGGGGGCGACGAGCTCGTTCGCTTCGGCCGGAGCGGTGAGCCACTCGGGCACGAGCGCGGAGTGCGAGGCGGACACGGAGGAACCTATCGGGTTTGGCGGCGACGCGACGGCCGCGGATCACGGCTCCCACCCCCGCGGAGAGTCACGCGGCGGGCAGTCCGATCAGTCTAGAGCACGGCGTGTGCTGCTCCCTTCCCGTCGGCTGTCGCCGAAACGCCCGCCCGTGAGACGTATCGTCGTGACGCGGCTCGACAGAGTCCCTTTCATCGCGCTGTCCTGGTAGACGCGTACGCGCCCCGGCTCCGACGCGGTCACCCGGAGCACGTCGCCCTCCGCGCACGCCACTCCGTTCAGCGCCCGAACCACCGGATCGGCCGTGTCCTGTCCCTGCACCGTGGCCGACGCTCGTGCGGTCCCAGCCGCATCGCAAAGCTCGACCGTGTAGTAATCCTGCCCCGCGAAGTAGATCGGATGCGCCTGATTGCCAAGCGAGGTCGCGATCAGTTGCGACCCGTCGGCGCTGATAGCGATCGACCCGATCATCACGTCGTAGAAGCCGACGAACTCAAGTGCCGACACCGCGGTCACCGCGACCGTCTGCTGAAGGATCTCAAGCGTTCCCTCGGGCGATCGCAGCAGCGCGTAGACCCGCCCGGTGGACGACCCGACCTGGAGGGCGAGCGCCCCACGCTCGACAAGAGAGCTCCGTGCTCCGTTCAGACTTCTGAGATCGTCCACCCAGACATCGGACGCGACGGAGTCTCCGAGGTAGACCGAGGAGATCGAAGACGACAGGGCCCCCGTCGGGGGGTTGTACGGAACGATCCTTTCGACAGGGGCATCAGTCGATAGGAGAGAGGTCCAGATTTCGTGCACTAACGCAGGAAGCGAACTGACCTCCGCGAGAGCTTCATCTGTCACCGGCACGCCCCAGGCGCGGAAGAAAGGACCCAAATTGCGATCGGTAACCGTCGACGTCGCATGGACGAAGAGGTCGATCTTCTGTTGGTCAGTCTGCGGTCGGAAGGCTCCCCGCGCGCGCCGCACGCGGTAGTACTGACTCAAGGCCGGGTAGAAAGACTCGCCGAACGACCTGCGCAGCTGGTCGAAAAGAAAAAGAGGGTAGAACGGGCTCTCCGCGGTGAGGGCGGCGAAGTCGCGGTCCTCCTGTGCCTGCGCGAGATAGCGCTGCACTCGATCTTGCAGTCCCGGCGATCGGTCAAGCATGTTCTGGCCGGTCATCTGCTTCTGCAGAGCGAGCGACGAGATGTTGACCGTCACTTCCCCGAGGCCTGTCCAGGTGTAGTCGGGGGTCTGGTACGTGTGCCCCATCTCATGCCACAGAACCCAGAGATCGGTGTTCTTGACCATGGCCGCACTGGCTCCGGAACTGACGTGAAGCGACAGCCACTGTGCCGTCGCGAAAGCGTAGGCACCACCGGAGTCGGGACCCGCGATGTAGATGCGGCCCGAGTACTTGCGTGCAACGCCGACGGCGTCGTAGCTGAGCCCGTACACTCCGTCCGTCAGGTCTCGGATCAGATCGAGGCGCGTAGCCAGTTCGTGAGGATCGTAGACGGATGCCACGTCCGGTGCATCGAGGACGCGTCGCTGCACGTCCGCGAAAACACGGTCGGAAACGTGCGTGACGATGGGCGCATCGGCGTAGTCATCCAACTGACGGGAGAAATCCGTTCTCGTGCTGACTCCCTCCACCCAGACAGGCTGAGCTCTGCCGCCGGCGATCGTCACGACGACCGCAGACCAATCGCTGTGATTGATCAGGAACACAAGCCCGTCGCGGTCGGCGACGATCGAGTTGGTTCCTCCTGCCAGCACGGTGTGGGCGAGCTCCGCGGACCCATCGGAAGAGAAAGCGGCCATCGGCCCTCGGGATCCGATGGCTACTTCGAGCCACCATGACGGCGTACCGTCGACGTGCACGGTGAGCACGTCTCCGGCGCGAACCCAGCGACCCGTCGGCTGCGGATCGCTGTGCGGCATCCCGCGGTTCTCTGGAGAGATGATGTCGTCCTGACTGCCGTGGGGCAGCGCGATCACCCGCGTGGACGACCCGTCGACGGCGTGCGCGATCACCGCATCATGGACGACCTGGACCGTTGCCGTGCCATGATCACTTCCGACGGCGGCCGTGACGATCCCGATCCCGGGCTCGCACACCGTTCTCACGCGAAGAAGCGTCTGGAATGTACCGTCGCCTGCGGTGGTCCCCACCGGCTGGTAGAAGAAGGCGGGGACGCCGTCCACCGTAAGCGCCACCGGCACGCCCGGCGCGGGGGCACCCGCGGCATTGAGAACCGAGACTTGTAACCCCAGTACCTCCCCGGCGAGCACGACGGTTCGCCAGAGGACCACGCTGATCTGAAAGCGGTCGCTTGCCGCATAGGCGGGTGTCGCGGCGAGCAGGGTGACGGTCGGAGCGGCCCACGCCGCCGCGACGATCACGTTGCGTCGCGTCGGGTTCCGCGACACCTCGGAAGATCGATCCACATTCGTCCTTTCCGCAACGACCGCGGCCCCGTCGATTCGACGGGGCCGCGGAAGTGGAGTCCTCTACGAAACCGCCGGGGGGCCGTCCCTTATACACATCTGACGCTGCCGACGACCTTACGCGGTGCGACGTCTCTGCTCGTCCTATCACATT